>NZ_JACCAS010000001.1:948370-1264494 GCF_013409255.1 Paraburkholderia bryophila | reverse complement strand
ATGGGCGCGTGTCTCGACCAGATGCGCCACGCCGCCAACGTGCTGCTGCTCGAAGCCAACGCGGTCTCCGACAATCCGCTGATTTTCCCGGACACCGGCGAAGTGCTGTCGGGTGGGAACTTCCACGCCGAGCCGGTCGCCTTCGCCGCCGACAACCTCGCGCTCGCCGCCGCCGAAATCGGCGCGCTGGCCGAACGCCGCATCGCGCTGCTGATCGACGCGACGCTGTCGGGTCTGCCGCCGTTCCTCGTGCGCGACGGTGGCGTGAATTCGGGCTTCATGATCGCGCACGTGACGGCCGCTGCTTTGGCGTCGGAAAACAAGACGCTCGCGCATCCGGCGTCGGTGGATTCGCTGCCCACGTCCGCGAACCAGGAAGACCACGTGTCGATGGCGACGTTCGCTGCGCGCAAGCTCGGCGACATTGCCGAAAACACCGCGAACATCCTGTCGATCGAATTGCTCGCCGCCGCGCAAGGTGTCGATCTGCGCGCGCCGCACAAGACCAGCCCGAGCCTGCAAAAGGTGATGGACGCGGTGCGCAAGGACGTCGCGCATTACGAGCTCGATCACTACTTCGCGCCGGATATCGAGGCGGTCACGAAGCTCGTGCAGAGCGGCACGATCGCGAAGCTGAGCCCGTTCGCGTTTGCCTCCGAACAGTAAGCCGTAATCACGCACCCGACTCACGCATTCAAGCCGAGCACGTTAATGAACGCACCCGCCTATCAGGGCATCAAGGACTTCATCCTCGCGCGCATTCACGCGGGCGAGTGGTCTGAAGGCGACCAGGTGCCGTCGGAAAACGAACTCGCGCGTGAGTTCAGCGTGGCGCGTATGACGGTGAACCGCGCGCTGCGCGAGTTGACCTCGGAGCAGGTGCTCACGCGGGTGCAGGGTTCGGGCACCTTCGTGGCGCGTCCTAAGTACGAATCGACGCTGGTGGCGATCCGCAGTATTTCCGACGAGATCGTCGCGCGCGGTCATCGCTATCAGGCGAAGGTGCTGCATATCGGCGCGAGCATTGCCGACGCAGCACTTGCCGAAGAGATGCAGGTGAGCGCCGGCAGTCCGGTGTTCCATTCGCGCGTGCTGCATTTCGAAAACGACGAACCGGTGCAGCTCGAAGAACGCTGGGTCAATCCGGCGGTGGCGCCCGAATACGCGCTGCAGGACTTCACCAACACCACGCCGAACCAGTATCTCGTGCGGGTGGCGCCGCTGCAGCGCGTCGAATACCGCATCGAAGCGCTGGCCGCCGACGCCGACACGCGCGAGCTATTGACCATGGACGAACTCGAACCGTGCCTCGTGCTGCACCGGCGCACGTGGTCGCAAAGCCAGGTCGCGTCGATCGCGAATCTCTGGCATCCCGGCAGCCGTTACCGCTTCACCGGACATTTCTGATTCACCGTTTTCCCCGACTCGTTTTCCGAACCTCTCCCGACCATCTTCAAGCATTCCGAGGGCCATCATGAACAACCCGAAGCACATCGACCCGCGTCTCGATCCCACCCGTACCATCCGCGCACCGCGCGGCGCGGAAAAGACCTGCAAGACCTGGATCGCGGAAGCCGCGTACCGGATGATCCAGAACAACCTGGACCCGGAAGTCGCCGAGCATCCGCATGCGCTGGTCGTGTACGGCGGTATTGGCCGGGCCGCGCGCAACTGGGATTGTTTCGATCAGATCCTCGCGTCGCTCAAAGACCTCGAAGAGAACGAAACGCTGCTGATTCAATCGGGCAAGCCGGTCGGCGTATTCCGCACGCATGCCGACGCGCCGCGCGTGCTGCTGGCGAATTCGAATCTGGTGCCGCATTGGGCGACGTGGGAACACTTCCACGAACTCGATCGCAAGGGCCTGATGATGTACGGCCAGATGACGGCGGGCAGTTGGATCTACATCGGCAGCCAGGGGATCGTGCAGGGCACCTACGAGACGTTCTTCTCGGTGGCGAACCAGCATTTCAACGGCGACCCGAAGGGCCGCTGGATTCTGACCGGCGGTCTGGGCGGCATGGGCGGCGCGCAGCCGCTCGCGGCTACGATGGCGGGCTTCTCGATGATTGCGGTGGAATGCGACGAGACGCGCATCGACTTCCGTCTGAAGACGCGTTACGTCGATAAAAAAGCGCAGACGCTCGACGAAGCGCTCGCCATGCTCGACGAAGCGAAGCAGGCCGGCAAGCCGGTGTCGATCGGTCTGGTGGGCAATGCGGTCGACGTGTTCGCCGAATGCGTGGCACGCGGCATCACGCCGGACTGCGTGACCGATCAGACCAGCGCGCACGATCCGATTCACGGCTACCTACCGCAAGGCTGGAGCGTGGAAGATTGGCGCGAACGCATGAAGACCGCGCCGGACAGCATCATCACGCCGGCCAAGCAGTCCATGGCCAGGCAGGTGCAAGCCATGCTGACGCTGCAGGAACGCGGCGCGGCCACGCTCGACTACGGCAACAATATTCGCCAGATGGCGCTGGAAATGGGCGTCGAGAACGCGTTCGATTTCCCGGGCTTCGTGCCGGCGTATATCCGCCCGCTGTTCTGCGAAGGCAAGGGCCCGTTCCGTTGGGTCGCGCTGTCGGGCGATCCGGAAGATATCTACAAGACCGACGCGAAGGTCAAGGAATTGATTCCCGACGATCCGCATCTGCACAACTGGCTCGACATGGCGCGCGAACGGATCGCGTTCCAGGGTCTGCCGGCGCGGATCTGCTGGGTCGGCGTGAAGGATCGTTATCGCCTCGGTCAGGCATTCAACGAAATGGTCAGGACCGGTGAGCTGAAAGCGCCGATCGTGATCGGCCGCGATCACCTCGACACCGGTTCGGTGGCGAGCCCGAATCGCGAAACCGAATCGATGAAAGACGGCTCCGACGCGGTCAGCGACTGGCCGCTGCTCAACGCGCTGCTGAATACGGCGGGCGGCGCGTCGTGGGTATCGCTGCATCATGGCGGCGGTGTCGGCATGGGCTTCAGCCAGCACTCGGGCGTCGTGATCGTCGCGGACGGCACGGATGCCGCGAAGGAGCGTCTCGGCCGCGTGTTGTTCAACGATCCGGCGACCGGCGTGATGCGTCACGCGGATGCGGGTTATGAACTCGCGCAGGAAACCGCGCGCGAGGCGGGTCTGCATCTGCCGATGCTGGGCCGTTGAACATGGCTGACGTCGGCAGCATGGCCAGCGTCACGCTGATTCGCGGCGCCGACCTCGTGGCGGCGCCGTGGAAGAACGGCGGCGGTGTCACGCGCGAAGTGGCGGCAGTGCCCGAGCAGGCGGGACTCGATTGTTTCGTGTGGCGCGTGAGCATTGCGGATGTCGCGCAAGCGGGGCCGTTCTCGCGTTTTGCGGGCATCGATCGCACGCTCGTGCTGTTGTCCGGCGCGGGCATGTTGCTCGATGAAATCGCCGAGCCGGAGAGTGTGCTGGTGGGCGAAGCCGCGTCGAGTGGCGTCGCGAACAGCACGATCAGCGCGAACGTCGTGAAGACGCACGCGTTGACGCAGCCGCTCGACATCGCGCGATTTGCCGGCGAGACGCCGATCGACGCGCGCCTCGTCGACGGCGCAACGCGCGACTTCAATCTGATGGTGCGACGTGGCGCGGCGCGCGGCGAAGTCGAGGTATGGCGCGGCGCGATGCAACACGCTTTATCCGCCGACGTCGTGCTGTTGTACTGCGCTGAAGGCGCCGTATCGGTGAGCCTCGGCGACGCGGCCGCGCAGCCGCTCGCCACCGGCGACACGCTGCGCGTCAACGCGCCGCACGCGCTGCACTGCGCGGTTCAAGACGCAGGCGCCTTGCTCGCAATCCGCCTCCACTACGAACGATGACGACGCTTCGCGTGCGCGCGCCGCGACATCGAGGCGCGCGCACGCGAACCACCACAGACACGCAACGAGCTGCAACGAGCACGCGATGAAGCAAACCGTCTGGCATCACCTGAAACTCTGCCCGCAGGGCGATCCCCACCACACGCTGCCCGACGCCGCGATCGCCGTCGAAGACGGCCAGATCGTCTGGCTCGGCGCGGCCTCCGAACTTCCCACGCATTACGCCAGTTGGCCGCGCGAAGATCTGCACGGCGCCTGGGTCACGCCCGGTCTGGTCGATTGCCATACGCATCTGGTGTACGGCGGCCAGCGCGCGGATGAATTCGCGCAGCGGCTCGCGGGCGTCAGCTATGAAGAAATCGCGCGGCAGGGGGGCGGCATTGTCTCGACGGTGCGCGCCACGCGTGCCGCGGATGAAGCGTCGCTGTTCGCGCAGTCGGCCGCACGGCTCGAACCGCTGCTCGCCGAAGGCGTGACGACGATCGAAATCAAATCCGGCTACGGCCTCGACCTCGCCAGCGAGCGCAAGATGCTGCGCGTTGCGCGTCAGTTGGGCGAGCGTTATCCGGTGACGGTGTACACGACGTTTCTCGGCGCGCACGCGTTACCGCCCGAATTCGCGGGCCGCGCCGACGCGTATATCGACGAAGTCTGCAACACGATGCTGCCCGCGCTCGCCGATGAAGGTCTCGTCGACGCGGTCGACGTGTTCTGCGAGCGCATCGGTTTTTCGCTGGAACAAAGCGAGCGTGTTTTCAACGCCGCGGCGCGTCACAAGCTGCCGGTGAAAATGCACGCCGAGCAGTTGTCGAACGGTGGCGGCACGGTATTGGCCGCGCGCCATCACGCGCTGTCCGCGGATCACCTCGAATTTCTCGATGAAGCCGGCGTCGCCGCGATGAAAGCGTCCGGTACGGTCGCCGTGTTGTTGCCGGGCGCGTACTACTTCATTCGCGAGACGCAACTGCCGCCGCTGGATTTGCTGCGGCGCTATCAGGTGCCGATCGCGATTTCGACCGACAGCAATCCGGGCACGTCGCCCACCACGTCGCTGCTGCTGATGATGAATATGGCGACCACGCTGTTCCGTATGACGGTGCCCGAGGTGCTGCAAGGCGTGACGTCGCACGCGGCGCAAGCGCTTGGCAAAGCGCACACGCACGGTTCGCTGGCTGTAGGGCGCGCGGCGGATTTCGCGGTGTGGTCGGTCGACTCGCTGGCCGAGCTGGCTTACTGGATTGGACGTCCGTTGTGCGCGCGAGTCGTGCGCGCGGGCGAGACCGTTTATACGCGTGTGAATTGAGCCAGGGCCTGAGAGATGACACAACTAGATCAATCGCTGTTTGCCGAGCATGCGTACCTGCCCGATGGTTGGCGCCGCAACGTGTTGCTCGAGTGGGACGCAAGCGGCACGCTGACGGCGGTCACGCCGGATACCTCTGTTGTACCTGCCGGCGTGCGGACAGCCGGCGGCCCAGTATTGCCCGGCATGCCGAACCTTCATTCGCACGCGTTCCAGCGCGCGATGGCCGGCCTCACCGAATATCGCGCCTCATCGGGCACAGGCGCTACCGACAACTTCTGGAGCTGGCGCGATCTGATGTACCGCTTCGCCGCGCGCATCACGCCGGAAGGCCTCGCCGCGGTCGCGCAATGGCTGTACATTGAAATGCTGAAGGCGGGTTATACGTCGGTGTGCGAGTTCCACTACGTGCATCACACGCCGGACGGCAGCCGCTACGCGAACCAGGCTGAACTCGCGCAACGTGTGGTGGATGCAGCGTCCGCAAGCGGTATCGGCATGACGATGCTGCCGGTGCTGTATCAGTACAGCGGCTTCGGCTCGCGTGCGCCGCGCGACGATCAGCAGCGCTTCATCAACACGCCGGAGAGTCTGCTCGATCTGCTCGGCACGTTGCGCGCGGCGCGTCCCGAAAGCGCCACGTTGCGCTACGGCGTGGCGCCGCATTCATTGCGCGCGGTCTCGGCGGATTCGTTGCGCACGCTACTAGGCGGCATCGATGCCAACGCGCCGGTTCACATCCATATCGCCGAACAGACCGCCGAAGTCGACGCGTGCGTCGAAACCGAAGGCGCGCGTCCGGTGCAATGGCTGCTGGATCGCTTCGACGTCGACAGCCGCTGGTGCCTCGTGCACGCGACGCATGTCGATGCGAACGAAACGCTCGCGCTCGCGAGAAGCGGTGCGGTCGCCGGTTTGTGCCTGACCACCGAAGCGAATCTCGGCGACGGCCTGTTCCCGGCGCAAGAGTATCTGGACGCGCAAGGCCGCATCGGCATCGGCTCGGACAGTCATATCGGCGTCGACTGGCGCGCGGAATTGCGCCTGCTCGAATACGGCCAGCGTTTGACGCGCCGGCAGCGCAACGTGCTGGCGTCGGCGCAGTCCACGCATGTGGCAGACCGTCTGTTCGACGCTGCGCTCGACGGCGGCGCGCACGCCGCCGGCCGCGCCGTCGGCGCGTTGCAGGCAGGCCGCCGCGCGGACTGGCTGGTGCTCGACGCGGACCATGCGAGCATCGCCGAACATGCGCCGAGCGCGTGGCTGTCGGGCGTTGTATTCTGCGAGCATGGCGAGACGCCGGTGCGCGACGTCTACGCGGGCGGCGTTCAGGTGGTCGAGAACCGCCGGCATCGCGATGAAGAGGGCGCTTACGCGCGCTATCGCGTGGCGCTCGCCGATCTGCTCAAATGACCGGCCCGGTCGGGCGCGCGGCATAAATCGCCCGACTGACGCATCGTCGCGACTCATCCCTCTCATCGAATCCGGACTGACATGACTGCATTGAACACTCCGCCGGTTGTATCGCTGCATCGGGGCAGTTTGCCGTTGCTGATCTCGATCCCGCATATGGGCACGCAAATCCCGGCCGATATCGCCGCGACGATGACGCCGGTCGCGCAACGCACCGACGATTGCGATTGGCATCTGGACCGTCTGTATGCGTTCGCGAAGCGCATGGGCGCGTCGATTCTCGCGCCGACTTACGCGCGCTACGTGATCGACCTGAACCGTCCGCCCGACGGCGCAAACCTGTACCCGGGCCAGGACACGACCGGCCTGCTGCCTGTCGATACATTTGACAAAGAGCCGTTGTATCTCGACGGCCATCTGCCCACCGACGCCGAAATCGCCCGTCGTCGCGACGCTTACTGGCAGCCGTATCACGACGCACTGACGAATGAACTGGCCGCGCTGAAAGCGGAACACGGCAAGGTGCTGCTGTGGGAAGCGCATTCGATCCGCTCGCACGTGCCGCGTTTCTTCGAAGGCCGCTTGCCGGATTTCAATTTCGGCTCGTCGAACGGCGCGAGCGCGGTGGCGGGACTGGCCGAGGAACTGGCTGCTGTGGTCGAGCAGCATGGCGGCTATTCGGCGATCGCCAACGGACGCTTCAAGGGCGGCTATATCACGCGTCAGTATGGGCAACCGTCGCAAGGCGTGCATGCGGTGCAGCTCGAGCTGTCGCAGATCACGTATATGGAAGAGCAGATGCCGTACGCGTATGACGAAACGCTCGCCACGAAAATCGAGCCCTTGCTCGAAGCACTCGTGACCACCGCGCTGGACCACGTCAAGGCGGCGTGACCCTCGCGTCGCGCCGACGATTCAAACACCTCTTCCGCTTCCACGCGGTTCATGACGCGACGCCTTGCGTTGCCGTCATGCCCGCGTCGGCTC
Source organism: Paraburkholderia bryophila (assembly GCF_013409255.1). NCBI lineage: Bacteria > Pseudomonadati > Pseudomonadota > Betaproteobacteria > Burkholderiales > Burkholderiaceae > Paraburkholderia > Paraburkholderia bryophila. Next base: position 1,256,951 of record NZ_JACCAS010000001.1, on the reverse strand, counting down.
ACACCGTCAAGGTGTAACAGCATGTGTCCGTGATTGCATGCTGCCGTTTTCGCGCAGAACGTATAGGGCGGCGTGGCTTACCGCGCGTCGTGCCGGATCGACGGTCGGCAGTTTGCGGTCGGTGTGATGGCATAAAAAAAGCCCCGCTTGTGACGGAGCTTCTCGGATGCATGTGTGCCGCCAGGCGGCACGCCCATCAGTGGCAGCGATTTTCCCAATGATGGTGGACACGTACCTTGTGGCATACGCGGTGATGCTCATAAGCCTGTGCGGGAGCGATCGCGCTCAGAGCAACGACGGCGGCGGCAAGGGTGAGGACAATTTTCTTCATTACAAAATCCTTAATTCAAGTGGTGGCGCTATCGTTGCAGCACGACGCGTGCCGCAACGAATCGTCAGCATGCCACACCGTGAGCGATGGGCATATGAACGCGCGATGAATCCATCGGTCAATGAATAACGGTGCCGGCCGCAATCCGATAGCGGTGGCGGTTCGCAGCGTGATGACGAATGACGCGACGTAGCGTGTAATTTCCGCAACGCCGCGCGGCGGGCGATGTAACGCAGGGATTGCGCAGCGCGCCGCGCAGCGACTACCCTTTCAAAACGATGACGCGTGCGAGCGCGGCATCCCTACATCGGGCCACAAGATGGAAGACCCAGCGATGGAAGATTCCGACGAATTGTTGCTCCCGGTCTGGCGAGCGAACCTGGTTCTGTTGACCCGCGAGGTCGGCGCGGCGACCCGTCTCGCGCGCATGATGACCTTCTCCGCCAGCTATCTGAAACTGATGTTGTCCGGGCAGCGCGAATTCAGCGAGGAATTCGTGCGCGGGATCGAAGCGGTCACCGGTTTGCCGAACGGCTGGATGAACGCGCCGCATGGCGAGCAGGACATTCCGCCCAACGCGCGCGAGGCGATCGACAACGAACAGCCGCTCGCGCGCTTTCGCGGCACCGCGCATCCGGTGCGAAAAAAGACCGTGCTGCGGCCGCCAGAACCGATTTTCGGCCAACCGGCGGCGGCTAAACGCGTCGAGGAGGAAACGATCGACGCCGAGGCGCATCGGCGTCAGTTGCATCTACGCAAGGTCCGCGATCTGGCGATTCAGGACGTGCGGCGTTTCGAGCGGCATCTGAGTCACGCGCCGGTCGAACTGACGGCCTTGCGCGCGAAAGTGGAGGACGTGATCGCCGCCGCCGATCTCGACGATCCGATCCAGGCCGATCTTGCAGGGCGGCTGGAGCAGATCGAGAAGCATCGCCATTTGCTGCTTCGGCATGTGGAGCGACTGCAGGCGTTGCTGGCGCAGATCGGCGAGGGCGAGTGACGGCCGGTCGGGTCTCAGGTCGCCGCTTAGGTCGCCTCCACAGGCGCCACGCCGGGTTGATCCGCATCGCCGCGATGTTGACGTTAAGCGGCGCGTGCGTCGCCACCGCATTCGCCGACGACACGGCTGCCTCATCCGCCGACGATCGCGCGCCCTCCACGATGGAGAGCGACGTCCACCTGTTCACGATCCAGAAAGACGGCTCCATCGAAGAGCACGACGACACGATTCTGCGCGCCAATACGACGAGTGGCGTCGACGACATCGCGCAACGCTATGTGTGGTTCAACAAGGACATCGAGCAGGTGCAATTACTGGCCGCCGAAACGCTCGACCCGAACGGCGTCGCGCATCCGGTTGGCCCGGAAGCGATTCGCGACGTGCAGGAGCCGCGCTCGGCCGGCGCGCCGAGTTTCGAGGACGGCGTGTTGCGCACGGTGATTTTCCCCGGCGTGGAGCCCGGCTCGCGCGTGCATCTGGCGTTTCGCAAGACCCGCACGAAACCTTTGCAGGCCGGTACGTTCGCCTATCTGGTCGAGCCGACGCGCGACCCCGTCGACCTGCAACGCCTGATCTTCGATCTGCCCGCCGACGTGCCGCTCTATGCCGACGCGCGCGGCTACACCGCGTTGCCGCCGGTCACGGCCAACGGCCGCACCCGCTACGAATTCGACTACCGGCACGGGCCTTACGCGCCGCTCGAAGCGGGCGCGGTGGGTTACGCGAACTGGGGTGATCGGCTGATGGTGTCGACGGTGCCGGACTTCGCGAGTTTCGCGGCGCGTTATCGCGGGCCCGCGCTCGACGCCACCATGAGCGATCCTGCGATCGTCCGGCTGGCGCAGGAGCTAACTGCCGGCAGCGTCGATCCGCGCGACAAAGCCCGAGTTCTTTACGACTGGATGCGTTTGAATATCCGCTACGTCGCGTTGTTTCTCGGCGAGACGGCGGCGATTCCTCACAAGGCGATCGACATCCTGCATAACCGTTACGGCGACTGCAAGGACCACGTCGCGTTGTACAGCGCGTTGCTGGCGGCGGTCGGTATTCGCAGCGAGGCGGTGCTGCTCAACCTCGGGCCGTACTACAGCTTGCCGGCCGTGCCCGGTTACGGCAGTAGCGCGATCAATCACGCGATCGTGTGGATCCCCGAGCTGGCGTTGTACGCGGACACGACGGCGGGCGGCGTGGCGTTCGGCTATCTGCCGCCGAGCGTGATGGACCGGCCGGTGCTGCTGGTCGACGACGGCGTGCTGTCGCGCACGCCGGCCACGCAAGTACGCGAGCGCCGCGCGCGTCTGCAGATCGACGTCGACGAACAAGGCTCGGCGAACTACGCGTACCGCGTCGAAGACACGGGGTACACGGCGGAACTCGAACGCAACACGTTCCGGCGAGCGACGCGGCAGCGCACGCAACTGATCGCCGCGAACCGGCTGTTGATGACGGGCCTGCACGGCACGGCCCAGCTACGCACGGACGACGTCAGCGCCACGCACGGACCGTTTGCGACGTCGATGCAGGGCAGCGTGGCGCACTTCGTCTGGTCGGACGGCACCACGGCGGTGCCGGCGTTGACGAGTCTGTCGGGCGGAATGAGTTCGCAGGTGCAGGCGTGGCTGGCCGAGCCGGCGAGAACGCAGCCATGGGCCTGCCTGGGTGGCGCGTTTGACGAGACGCTGGAAATGACGTTGCCGCGCTTTGTCCGCGTGACGGATTTGCCGGTCGATACCTCGGTGCAGGACCGGTTTTTGACGTTCACGTCCCGCTATGTTTTCGATCCATCGACGCGCGTGTTGCAGGTCCGGCGGCAACTGCGAGCCGCCTTCGATCATCAGATGTGTACCGCCGATGAATTCGCCGCCATGAAAGACGACCTCGTGCGGATCGAGCGGGACCTTGACGCCGAGCTGGTGGTCAAGGTAGCCACGGTGGCGAAGGTGGCAAATTCAAATTCAACTTCGAAGTAGCGGGGTTGGCACGGCGTGAAGCCACGCCGTGCCAACCCCGCTTCAAGTCGCTAAAACAACTCGTACCTCAACCGCCGCTCTTCGTCACGATCGGCACCCACGCGCCGTTCTTGACCTGATACAGCGTCGACGACCCGCTCTTCAACGCGCCCGTGCTATCGAACGAGATCTTGCCGGTCACGCCGTCGAAATCGATCGCCTTCAACACCGGACGATAGACATTCGGCGAGCTGGATTTGGCCTGCTGCATCGCCTTGATCGCGGCCCACGCGCCGTCGTAACCGAACGGTGCGTACGACAGGATATCCACCCCGAAGCGCTTCTTGAACTTCGCGGAGAAGTCCTTGCCGCCCGGCAACTGCGCCAGCGGCCGGCCGTATTCCCACGCCTGGGCGCCTTCTGCCGCGTCGCCGGCGAGCTTGATGAAGTCCTCGTCCATCACGCCGCCGCCGCCCACCAGTTGAGCGTTCAGGCTCAACTGCTTCATCCGCTTCGCGAAGCCGGCCGCCTGCGTGTCCAGGCCGCCGAAGAACACCAGGTCGGCATTGGTCGACTTGATCTTGGTGATCTGCGTGCTGAAGTCGACCGCTTTGTTGTCGGTGTACTCGCGCGTCACGATGGTGCCGCCGTGCGCTTTCACCGCCTTCTCGAACTCGTCGGCCTCGCCCTGACCGAACGCGGTCCGGTCGTCGACGATCGCGATGCGCTTGGCCTTGCTCACTTCCACCGCGTAGACGCCCGCGTTGCCGGCGTTCTGCGCATCGGTAGAAATCACCATGAAGGTGTTCGCGAAGCCGCGCCCGGTGATGATCGGGTTGGTGGCGGCCGGGTCGATCACCGGAATGCCGGCCTGCTCATAAATCTGCGAGGCCGGAATCGTGGTGCCCGAATTGAAGTGGCCGACCACCGCCGAGACGCCCGAATCCACCAGCTTCTGCGCGGCCTGCACGCCGATGCGCGGGTCGGCCTGGTCGTCCTCGGAGACGAGCTGGAATTGCGTGACCTGGTCGCCGATCTTGATCTTCTGCGCGTTGGCTTCCTCGATGGCGAGCCTCACGCCGTTTTCCAGATCCTTGCCGTAGCCGGCGTTGGCGCCCGTCATCGGCGCGGCGAAGCCGATCTTCACCGTCTGATCGGCGGAACTGGCCAGCGGCGCGAGTGCGAACAGGGCGCCAGTGATCAATGCGAGTGGTTTCAGCGTAGTGCGAAGACTCATGGTCTCTCTCTCCTTCCATCGACAGTTTCAGGGTGTGTGAAAGCGGCAAGGCAGTAACGCTGATCGGCGCTCAAGCAGGGTGAGGCATGGCGCACATCGCAAGACTACGGATGATCGGTCGCCATAAACAATGCTGGAATACGCGCAGTAGCTGTCACACGCCGGGTAATCTGGCGCGAATATAGAAAGCCAATTTGCCGCCGTCTTGGCAGTTCGAGGCGCTTTGAATGAGCATTTCGGCACAGGGCCCGCAGCGCATACGCTGGCGGCCTGTCGGCGCGGGCGGATGGGTGCGGATTACGGCACATGCTTAAGACGCCGGCGCGAGCGCGCCGGCGGTGGGGCTTGATGCTTTTAGTGCTCGCCTTGCTGGCGCAGCAACTCTTCACGCAGACGCAGCAACGGCGCCTTGGTGTCGTCGTCGGCCCAGGTGTCGAGGTCGTCGATCGCGCGCTGGCAGCCGTCGAGCACGAGGTCGATATCCACCGGCACGCCGTTGTTCAGCGCGAACTCGATGGTCTCGGCGAACTGCTGGCATTCGTCTTCGCCGTAGGAGATGTCGAGGTTGTCCGCGATCACTTCGGCAATGTTGCTGCGGGCGCGGTCGTCGGGCGTCACCATCTCGATGATGCCGCGCGCCACGGCCGGCGAGTAGTACAGCGCAATGTCGAGCCACTGCGCGGGATCGAAGTCGGCCTGATCGAACTGGTTCTCGAAGAACTCGATCGCTTCCTGTTCGTGAGTTTCGTCGGCGTCGACGCTGACGCACAACTGCTCAAAATATTCTTCCCGCTCGCTGCGGATATAGCCGTCCATCGATGCCTCGTCTGCTGAATGCTTGATGCCTGAAAAGTGGCGAGTGGGCGAGGGCATGCCTCGATGCCTCGTCCACGCGGCAAGCATTATAGGACGTGATAGGACCTGACACGCCGCGCGGCGGCTTAAGCGCTGTCCGCCACCCATGCATCGAACCACTCGCGCGGCTGCGCGATTTCGTTCTGCGCGGCCACCAGTTCCAGTTCGTAGCGCCCGGCTTGCCAGGTCGCCTTGACCACTGCGTTGACGGCGGCCAGCGTGTGTTCGAACGCCGCGCGAATCGAATCGCCCAGCAGCGTGCGCGCAACGAACACCGCGCTCGTCAGGTCGCCGACACCGACCGGTTGACGCGCGAACGGGTAGAGCGGGCGCTGGCCCATCCAGGCTTCCCGTTCGGTGACGACCAGCATGTTGAAGCGGTCGGCGGGGCTGTTGCGGTCGAGCAGATGCTTGACCAGGATCAGCTTCGGCCCACGCGCGATCAGTTCGCGGCAGGCGGTCACCGCTTCTTCGAGCGTCTCGATCTCTCGGCCCGCGAGACGTTGCAGCTCGGTATGGTTCGGCGCCATTGCGTCGGCCATTTCCGGCATGGTGCGTACCAGAAACTCCTGGATGCCCGGCTCGACCTTGCAGCCGCTCGCGGCGCCCATCACCGGATCGCAGAAGTACCAGGCGCGCGGATTGGCGGCCTTCACGGCCTTGACGATTTCCAGCACCGACTGGGCTTGCTCCGGCGTGCCGAGATAGCCGGACAGTACCGCGTCGCAACGCGGCAGCATGCCGATCGCGCCGATGCCTTCGACCAGCGCTTCCATTTGCGCGGCCTCGATCGCGCCGCCGGTCCAATGGCCGTATTGCGTGTGGTTCGAGAACTGCACGGTATTGAGCGGCCAGACGTTGACGCCGAGCCGGCGCATCGGGAATTCGGCCGCACTGTTGCCGGCGTGCCCGAACACGACATGGGACTGAATGCTCAGAACGTTTTTCGTCATGGTGTAGCCCGCGCAAGCGCTCATGCGCGATCAATGGAAACGGGAAGGTGCGCCGCGTTGGCGTGATCCGGCAGGAGCCGGACGCCTCATGCGGCGGGATTGCTTCAGATCATGCAAGAAAAATGCACGCCCTGCAGGGTCAGGCAACAATACATGAGTTTGCCGCGCGCGAGTTGATCCGGCCCTGAGGTTGTTGCGTCGAACCATCAGACGGATGGTGGTTTGTCGAACGGCGCGCAACGGCGGCTGCCAGCGCGCCAGCGTGGCGCGCGTGCCGCAGTCCGCTCAGGTGAGTTCGCGATACAACGCCAGATAGCGCTCGGCCGACGCCCCCCAGCCGAAGTCCTGGCGCATGGCGCGCCGCTGCGTTGCCTTCCATTCGGTGCGGCGGTCGTACAGCGCGAACGCGCGGCGGATCGCGCTGGCAATGCCTTTCGGCTCGAACCGCTCGAACACGAAACCGGTGGCGAGGTCGTCGGCGAGATTTTCGAGCGATGCGTCCACCACTGTGTCCGCGAGTCCGCCCACGCAGTGCACCAGCGGCAGCGAGCCATAGGCCAGCGCGTAGAGCTGGGTCAACCCGCAGGGCTCGAAACGCGACGGCACCGCGATCACGTCGCTGCCCGCGACGATCGTATGCGCGAGCGTTTCGTCGAAGCCGAGTTCCACCGCGACCGATTCCGGATGCGCATGCGCGGCCCGCTTCAGGCCGTTTTCGAGCGCCGGGTCGCCGGTGCCGAACACCACCAGTTGCCCGCCGCGTTTGACAATTTCCGGCACCGCTTCGAGCAGCAGATCGAGGCCTTTCTGTTCGGTGAGGCGGCTCACCACGCCGAACAGCAGCGCGTCGCTTTTCTGCGCGAGGCCGAAGCGCTTTTGCAGCGCTTCCTTGCACGCCAGCTTGCCGGCGAGGCGCGTGGCGTTGTAATGCGAGTCGAGCAGGGTGTCGCTGGCGGGGTTCCACACGTCGTAGTCGACGCCGTTCAGAATCCCGCTCAGATCGTGCGAGCGATGGCGCAGCAGTCCGTCCAGACCGCCGCCCTGAGCCATCGTCTGGATTTCGCGAGCGTAAGTCGGACTGACGGTCGTGATGCGGTCGGTGTAGTAAAGCCCGGCTTTGAGGAACGACAACTGCCCGTAAAACTCGATGCCGTGCATCGTGAAAAAGTCGTCGGGCAAGCCGAGTTGAGCGAACTGCTGCGCCGGAAATACGCCTTGATACGCGAGGTTGTGCACGGTAAACACACAACGCGCGAGCGGCCGGCCCGACTGGCGCTCCGCCGCTTTCAGATAGGCGGGCGCGAGTCCCGCATGCCAGTCGTGCGCGTGGATGATCTGCGGCGTCCATGCCGGGTCGAGGCGCTGCGCCAGTTGCGCGGCGACCCAGCCGAGCAGCGCGAAGCGCAGCGCATTGTCGCCGTACGGCACGTGTTCGTCGTTCAGATACGGGTTGCCGGGCCGGTCGTACAGCGTGCCCGCGCGGATCACGTAGACGATCAGGCCGTTCGAGGGCAGGGTGCCGCGTTCGAGCGTCACGTCCGGCGCGTCGAAGCGGCGGCCCAGGCGCGCCACCGGTTGCAGGTCGGCGAGACCGGCGACTACCGCCGGAAAGCCCGGCAGCAGCACTCGCACGTCGGCGCCGCGCTCGATCAGCGCGGGCGGCAACGCACCCGCGACGTCGGCGAGACCGCCCGTTTTGAGGAGGGGATACAGCTCGCTTGCGACGTGCAGGGCGCGTATCGTCATAGGCCTTTGTCTCGTTTGCGATGAGGGAATGCGGTCAGTCGGTTCTGTCGGCTCAGGGGCAACTTAGGGGCAACTTAGGGGCAACTCAGGGACACCTCAGGGACACCTCAGGGACACCTTCGGGGCCGCCATCGGCGACCCCGGCGGCCTTACTTCACTTACTTCACCGTCTGCCGCAGCGCTTCGGGCGTGACCAGCACGACGCCGTCGTCGGTACGGTAGAAGCGTTCGGCGTCGCTCGCGGGATCTTCGCCGATCACCGTGCCGTCCGGAATCGCGCAACCGCGGTCGATCACCACCTTCTGCAGCCGGCAGCTCGCGCCGACGGTCACCTGTGGCAACAAGACTGCCTCACTGATGTTACAGAATGAACTCACTTTGACATTCGACGACAGCACCGAGCGCGAAATCTGCGACCCCGAAATCACGCAGCCGCCGCACACCAGCAGGTTGTTGCCCGTGCCTTGCAGCCCCTTCAAGTCGCGCACGAACTTGGCGGGCGGCAACTGTTCCTGATACGTCCAGATCGGCCAGCTACGGTCGTACAGGTCGAGTGTCGGGATCGTGGAGGCGAGGTCGAGGTTGGCGGCCCAGTAGGCGTCGATCGTGCCGACGTCGCGCCAGTACGGCTCGACGTTCGGGTCCGACGACACGCACGACATGCTGAACGGATGCGCGATCGCCGTGCCTTGCGTGACGACGCGCGGCAGGATGTCCTTGCCGAAGTCGTGATCCGTTTCGATGCTGGAGATGTTCTCTTCGAGCAGCGAGTACAGATAATCCGCGTTGAACACGTAGATGCCCATGCTGGCGAGCGCGATGTCCGGCCGGCCGGGCATGGCAGGCGGGTCGGCGGGTTTTTCGACGAAGCCGGTCACGCGGCGGTTTTCGTCGACGGCCATCACGCCGAAGGCCACCGCGTCCATGCGCGGCACCTCGATACAGCCGACCGTGCAATCCGCGCCGCTTTCCGCGTGATCGGCGATCATGCGCGTGTAGTCCATCTTGTAGATGTGGTCGCCGGCCAGCACCACCACGTACTTCGGCCGGATCGAGCGGATGATGTCGAGGTTCTGGAACACGGCATCCGCCGTGCCGCGATACCAGTGAGCGCCTTCCACGCGCTGTTGCGCTGGCCACAGGTCGATGAATTCGCCGAATTCGCCGCGCAGGAAGCTCCAGCCGCGCTGCAGATGGCGCAGCAGCGAGTGCGCCTTGTATTGCGTGACCACCGCGATGCGGCGGATGCCGGAGTTCAGACAGTTGGACAGCGCGAAGTCGATGATGCGGTACTTACCGCCGAAGTGCACCGCCGGCTTGACGCGTTTATTGGTAAGCGGCCCGAGCCGCGTGCCCCTTCCGCCCGCGAGGACGATGGCGAGGGTGGTGCGTTGCAGATCGTTCAGCCGTGCCGGAGTGTCCATGTCTGTCTCCTTTATCGACCGGGTCTGGCGCGGTGGCCCGGGTTGGCGCTCTGGCGCTTACTCGGGTCGTCACGCTCGCTCCGGTCGTTTGCAAGATGGTTGCTGGTTAGTATGTCCCGGATGATTGGTCGCTGGTTCTCTCCGCTGATGATTCGTGCTGCCTGGCGGCGCCGTCTTCGCGGACCCGTCTGCTAGTTCTAGCACCGATTGGCCGCGAGCACGTAGTGTGAATTGTGCGGAGGGTCGCCACCTACCCCTGTTGCGCACGATCAACCCTTGCACGAGGCGGCTCCGTGCGGCACGACACACAGGGCGTGAGGTGGGGTGGCGCAATATGCGTGCCATGGTGGTGTGCGGCACTGGTTGCGTTGCTTGCCGCCCTGGTGGGGGCCTCGTTTGAGGCTCCTCTTGTTGCCTCGCTGTTGCCTTGCCGTTGCCTTGTTTGCTGCCGCCAGCAGCCTGCGCGCGCGGCTGCAGAGTTCGGGTGGTGCGTCGTAGAATCGTGCGCTTCCGGCCGCGGTTCGGTGGGTGGCTTGCCTGACGCTTCGACCGCGATGCTTCCCGTTACTTTCAGTTTGAAAAATATCCCGATGAGTTTTCGCCGCCGTTCCCTGCTCGCGATGTTGGGCGTTTGTGCGTTGACGGTTGCGCCTGCCGTGTTGGCTGCTTCGACGGGTTCGAGCGCTTCGCCTGCCGCGACCGCCAGCGCCGCTGATGCCCCAGGCGCTGCCGCGGCGGCGCCCGCCTCCATCGCCGCTGACAACGCCGGTCCCGCCTACGGTCCCGAACTCCAGGGCTTCAACTATCCCGCGCCGGTCGAGCAATTCGACTTCACGTCGCAAGGCGTGGCGTTGCATATGGCGTACATGGATATCAAGCCGGCTAATCCGAACGGCCGCACGGCGGTGTTGCTGCACGGCAAGAACTTCTGCGCGGCGACGTGGGACGCGACGATCCGGCGTTTGAGCGACGCCGGCTATCGCGTGATCGCGCCGGACCAGATCGGCTTCTGCAAATCGAGCAAACCCGAGCGTTACCAGTACAGCTTTCAGCAACTCGCGCGCAATACGCATGCGCTGCTGACATCGCTTGGTGTCAGCGACGCGACCGTGATCGGTCATTCGACCGGCGGCATGCTGGCGATCCGCTATGCGCTGATGTATCCGCGCGAGACGCAGCAACTGGTGCTGGTGAACCCGATCGGTCTGGAGGACTGGAAGGCGAAGGGCGTGCCGTCGCTGTCGGTGGATGAGTGGTATGAGCGCGAGCTGAAAACGACCGCCGACGGTATTCGTCGCTACGAGCAGTCCACCTATTACGCGGGCCATTGGCGCGCCGATTACGAGCCGTGGGTGCAGATGCTGGCGGGTATGTACCGAGGGCCGGGCAAGCAGATCGTCGCGTGGAATTCGGCCTTGCTGTACGACATGATTTATACGCAGCCGGTGGTGTATGAGTTGGGGCAGTTGAGTATGCCGACGCTGTTGCTGATTGGGCAGAAGGACACGACCGCGATCGGTAAGGATGCTGCGCCGCCTGACGTGCGTGAGAAGCTTGGTCATTATCCGGAGCTGGGGAGGGCGGCGGCGAAGGCGATTCCCCATGCGACGCTGGTCGAGTTCGCGGAGTTGGGGCACGCGCCGCAGATGCAGGATCCGCAGGCGTTTCATCGGGCGCTGGTGGATGGGATGGCGGCGGTGCCGGGGAATCGGTAGGCGTTCAGGCCTGGCATCGTGCTTAATTTGAGATTTTCGACATTTATTTGAAAAATCACCGAGAGGTTGTGTCGATATTCAAAATGCATAATCCGATTGCGGAAAAATACCGCTTTACCGTTGCCGATATCGATTATCTGGCTGATTAATCTGAATATTTGTAGAATTGCGAAATAGTCGATAGGTCGATCAATTATCGAGAAGAGGTGGTATGGGCGCGCAGGACATAATCGGGGCAATGACCGGCGGACTCGTCCAGAGTGATCGCCTGCTTAAGCTGGATACATCCCTTGGCGGCACTACCTTGTTACCCCAACGGGTTGTCGGCCATTCACGAATCGGCCGTCACTACGAATTCGCCGTCGACGTTGTTTCTACATCCGGCACTATCGAACTCAAGACGCTGATCACCCAGCCAGTGACACTGTGGATCCAGCAAGCCGACAGTTCCTATCTGCCTCACCATGGATATGTGCATACCGCCCGCCGCCTGGGATCGGATGGTGGACTCACAAGCTATCAGATCGCATTTGCGTCCTGGATGCACTTCTTGCGGTTTCGTAAGGACGCACGGATCTGGCAGGACAAACCGGTCGATCAGATTCTGACGGACGTGTTCAACATGCACCTACAGGCTCAGGGTGCGTTTCGATTCGCCCTGAGCAAGCCGTTGCCCTCGCTGTCGTTCTGCGTGCAATACGATGACGACTGGAATTGCGTGCACAGGCTGATGGAGAGCGAGGGCCTGTTCGGCTATTTCGAGCAGGCGAGCGACGGGAAGTCACATACGCTCGTCGTCACGGACAGTCTCGACGCGTTTCAGCCGCTTTCACCTCAGACAGTAGAGTTCTACCGCGCCGGCACGAACAGCGAAACCGATGCGTTGCTGCAGTGGGCGGGTACGCGAACATTGCAAAGCACGACTCTCACAACTCGCACCTTCGATTACAAGGCACCCGCTCCGCGAGGAAATCCGAAGGGGACAAACATCCCGACGCTTCCCACGCAAGGCGACCTTCCCCAGCAAGCCGAGGTATATGAATACACGGGCGCTTACACCTATGCCGGTCAGAACCGAGGCGAGCACCTGTCGAAAATTCGTATGGAGGAGTGGGAATCGCGGGCCAAGCGTTTCTTCGGCGCAGGTGGCGCGCGGGGGGCGGACGCGGGTCGGTGGTTCGAGCTGGACAATCATCCTGAGCATGCTGCGGATAACGTCCAAAAACGGCAGTTCGCCATTATCGAGGCCGCCTGGTTCGTTGAAAACAATCTGCCGGTGTCCAGTCAGGCTGCAGATTTCCCTCATAGCCTGAACAGCCAGTTGGCGACGATCAGGACGAACTACGCCTCGGAAGCCGGCCTGAAGGTTCGGCACGCCGATGGCAGCGAAGGCTTCTTCCTGGTTGAGATTGAGACGCAACGCAAAACTATTGCGTATCGCAGCCCGTTCGAACATCGCAAACCGGATATGTTTCTGCAGTCGGCGATAGTCGTTGGTCCTGCAAACGAAGAGGTCTACACGGACACTCTGAATCGTATTAAACGGACAAGGCAGGACGTTTCTACTGGCCCGGCCTCGCCGCGTTTGCCGCGAAAGAGGTCGTGGCCGGGATGGATCTTGCGATGCAGTTCATGTCGGTGCAGAAACCTCAGGCGGCGCTCGGTATGGCGCGCGATTCGGCGCGCGTGACGTTCTACTATCTTGCGAAGGGCAATCTCTGGGTCTTTCTCGAAGTGACCACGTGGCACCTCTTCTATCGGGACCACGGCAAGGAACTGTTCGAACACTGCAAGGACAAGCGCGACGTCGGCACATACGATCCGGTGGTCAAGAAAATTATTCAGAGTCTGCCTTGGGCGAGCGGCCCGAACAACGGATTGATCGAAGCGCTGCGCAAGAAGATCGTCGTTTTCGGCGCGGCTGACATCAAGGACGGGTCGGCGCTCGCAGAAATGAACCAATGCAAGCTTACCCCGTATCTGAACAATGGCTTTGGCCTGCTGGAGCAGTATGAAGCATCGAGCGCCAGAGGCCGGCCGCCACTTGCCCGCTCCGCAGCGTGGCAATTTCTGCTACACGAGCAGACGCTTCATTTGCAGAAGATGGTGTATGACCACAAGGAATTCCGCGATGCCATCGATATGAACGATTTCGGTCGGTTGCCCGTGTTGCGTTCGTTGTCGGGCGCGAAGGACCCCACGGTGTTTTTCAACGCATCGGCGGATGTCACGCCGGGCATCGAGGAATCGGAATTGAAGCCGCACGGTCTGCAAACGGATGACATCAAGGTGACAATGGACACTGGCAAACTTTATGACACGCCCGACCGGATGGGCTACGTCACGAAGATCCTGAACAAATACCATTACCTGATGACGTCGCCGCGATATCGGCCGTACATGATCGAGCAGATTGGAACAATCGGCGGGTGGCAGGATGCTTGAGCGATGGATCGCGACGATAGCCGCATGCGCCGCAATTGCGTTGGGTTCGACCCACGCGTGGTCTGCAAAAGGCGAAGCAACGAACGTTCAGCAAGGAAAACATGTGATGCAGGCAAACCTCTCCTTCGGATTGGGCGAAAACAGCGATGAGATCATGCGCAAGGCCGCGGTGCCGATCAGGAAATCAACGGTGTCCACGGCGTTGATGTACGACGCGAGCCGTATCGCGACCGGCGTCGAGCCAGTCTTTGAACTCAAGGATAGCCGGTATGGCGTGCTCTTTCCCCAGGCAACCGACATCGAATTCATGTCGGACTCCGAGGAAGGCGCGCGCGTGCGCAATATCGAGGTGACCTTCAAGGTTCCTGCACCACCGCACGACATCAAGGATCAGGTGGCGCTGAGTGCTTACGACGACGCGATCTATCGCTACGTCATGGATGTCATCGCGCGTATCAACCGGGCCGGCTGGAAGCGCTTCATCGCAGCGGATTCGCCACGGCTCGGCGGACTGGACACGTATGTTTTCGACGCCCCCGTGAGCGGGCAGAAATATTCACCGCCGCCAGGCATCGACTATGCGGACCCGACCTACCCGTTGACGCTGGAGCAATGGAAACGTCTTAGGGCAGGAGGCACGGTCGTCTGGAGTTGGCACGTCGACACTATGTTTATCGATCTTCAATATACGAAAGACTTCCGTGCGGCAGACGCGCCACTGGTGGTTGGCGATCAGCTGAACGCAACGATCAGGACCGACGAAACGTGGCTCGACGCGTTCGGTAAGGATGGCGACGTCACGCCCGACGCCTTGCGTGCCCGCTACCGTGGTGCTTTGCCGGACATGCTGGCGACCCGCAGAAAGGCGGAAACGATGGCGCGTGCTCAGGGCGCCACGATTCTCGATCATTGGAATGAGACCGTTATCTCTGGCGTTCCTGTTCACCAATGACCAGCGATCCGTTACCCGAGATTGCCTCATGGTAAGCCGGTTGATTTTTCACATGCATGCAACGTCGGCAGAGGTATTTGAGGCATTCCACAATCACGACACGCGCCTGCGCTGGGACAAACGGTGGAAGGTGGCTATCGTTATCCGTACGTTGGGGCCGTTTCGATCAACGTCGGACGTGGATGGAAGGGGGTATTCTGTTTGCGTACGCGTTTTATTGCCTACGATCCACCACAACTCGCCGCAGCCACAATCGACCAACCTGCAGGCATTTTCAATGAGTGGAGTGCGTCGATCCGCCATCGCGATCGCGACGACGGCACATCGGATCTCATTTACACTTTTAGACTGGGCTTACGTCCGCGATGGTTCCATTGGCTTTGCGTGGACGCGGTGACTGCGATCTTCGAGGAAGAAACACGGCAACGTTTCGAGTCGCTCGCCGCCTTTCTCCGGAAATAGGTCGATGCTCTTGATGAGCCTGAATCGGTCGCGAAATGCTCGTGGAAACGCAATTTTTCTGCAACTCGAGCGGTTGCCTTCGAGCCAGACGTGTTGACTGTCAAACGCAGCCGGTGGTGTTGGCGACCGCGAACCTGTCCGCTCTGGTCGTGACAAGGTGGGCGGCGCCCATCTCGGCGGCATCAATATTGATGCACGCCGCCACAGACGGCCGCTCAAGTTCAGTCCTGCCTCGCAACCCTACTTCCCCGCACCCGCCGCATTAGCCCGCGCCGTATGCAATTTCTTATAACTGTCGATCAACCGATGGTGCCTGTCGAGCCCCTCCAGTTTCATACTAGTCGGCGTCAAACCATAGAACCGCACGCTGCCGTCCACCGACCCCATTACCGCATCCATCCGAACATCACCAAACATCCGACGGAAATTAACCTCGTAGTCATCCAGCTCAAGTTCGTCGTCAAGCATCACCTCCAGCACCACATTCAAGGCCTGGTAAAACAATCCGCGCTCGACCGTGTTGTCGTTGTACTGCAGGAAAGCGCCCACCAGTTCTTGCGCCGCCTCGAATTGCTGCAAGGCGAGATTGATAAGCAGCTTCAACTCGATAACGGTTAGCTGCCCCCAGTCCGTATTCTCGTCAAATTCGATGCCGATCAACGTGGCGATATCGGAGTACTCATCCAGTTCACTATTCTCCAGCCGCTCAAGCATGGCGGCCAGGGCGGCGTCGTCCAGACGATGCAGGTTCAAGATATCGGCGCGGAACAACAGCGACTTGTTCGTGTTATCCCAGATCAAATCGTCTACCGGATAAACTTCGGAATAACCCGGAACTAAAATCCGGCAGGCGACGGCGCCCAACTGGTCATACACCGCCGAATATACTTCTTTGCCCATCTCTTCGAGAATGCCGAACAAGGTCGCCGCTTCCTCGACATTGGAGTTTTCACCCTGGCCAGAGAAATCCCACTCGACAAACTCGTAATTCGCTTTGGCGCTGAAAAAGCGCCACGACACGACACCACTCGAATCGATGAAGTGCTCAACAAAGTTATTCGGTTCAGTCACGGCGTTACTGACAAAAGTGGGCTGAGGTAAATCGTTCAGACCTTCAAAACTGCGTCCCTGTAGCAACTCCGTCAGACTCCGTTCCAGCGCCACTTCGAAGCTCGGATGAGCGCCGAACGACGCAAAAACACCGCCTGTGCGCGGGTTCATCAACGTGACGCACATCAGCGGGTAGACGCCGCCTAGCGACGCATCCTTCACCAGCACGGGGAAACCTTGCTCTTCCAACCCCTTGATCCCGGCCAGAATGCCAGGGTATTTCGCCAGCACTTCCTGCGGTACATCCGGCAGCGCGATTTCACCTTCCAGAATTTCTCGCTTGACCGCCCGTTCGAAAATCTCGGACAGACATTGCACCTGTGCTTCGGCCAGCGTATTACCGGCACTCATGCCATTGCTGACGTACAGGTTCTCGATCAGGTTGGACGGAAAGTACACCACTTCGCCGTCCGACTGCCGTACAAACGGCAGCGAACAGATACCGCGCTCCACATTGCCGGAGTTGGTGTCGTACAGATGCGAGCCACGCAATTCGCCATCGGGATTATAAATTTCCCGACAATACTCATCCAGAATCTCAGCCGGTAGCGCATCCTTGCGGCCGGGCTTGAACCAGCGTTCGTTCGGGTAATGGACAAACGCCGCATTGGCGATATCTTCGCCCCAGAATGCAGCACCATAGAAATGATTGCAGTTCAGGCGTTCGATAAACTCGCCCAACGCCGACGCCAACGCGCTTTCTTTGGTCGATCCCTTGCCATTGGTAAAGCACATTGGCGAATGCGCATCGCGGACATGCAGCGACCACACATTCGGAACGATATTGCGCCACGAAGCAATTTCAATCTTCATGCCCAAGCCCGCCAGAAGGCCGGACATATTGGCGATGGTTTGCTCCAGCGGCAGATCCTTGCCCACGATATAGGTGCTGACGTCCGAAGCCGGGTTCAGCGTCAGCAAGGCCTGAGCATCGGCATCCAGGTTTTCCACCTCTTCAATGACAAACTCGGGTCCGGCTTGCACCACTTTCTTCACCGTACAACGGTCGATAAAGCGCAAAATGCCCCGGCGGTCTGCTTCCGACATGTCCGGCGGCAATTCAACCTGAATCTTGAAAATCTGTCGATAACGGTTTTCCGGATCGACAATATTATTCTGCGAAAGGCGGATATTTTCCGTCGGAATATTGCGATTCACGCAGTACAGCTTCACGAAGTAAGCTGCGCATAAAGCCGATGAAGCCAGAAAATAATCGAACGGACCTGGTGCCGAGCCGTCGCCTTTATAGCGGATAGGCTGGTCGGCCACGACGGTGAAGTCATCGAACTTGGCCTCAAGACGTAGCTTGTCGAGGAAGTTGACTTTAATTTCCATAGGGGAATCCTGAAATGGTGCTCGAATGATGATGCCGCTATTATCCGTCACCACGTCCAGTTGCTGTTGCAGATCGCTAATCTAGCGACCAACGCGTCGTATCACCCGACCCGCGTGAACATTCACCGGCATCCCATCCCGGCACGCAAACTCGCCGTTCACGATCACCGCGTCGATGCCGCTGCTCACCCGCGTCGGGTGCTCGAAGGTCGCATGGTCGGCGATACGCTGTTCGTCGAAGACGACGAGGTCGGCACAGTAGCCCAGCGCGATCGTCCCGCGGCCTTCCAGACCAAAGCGTCGCGCGCTCAGCGCCGTCATCTTGTGGATCGCGGTTTCGAGCGTGAACAGGCGGCGCTCACGCGTGTAGTGGCCGAGCACGCGCGGGAAGGTGCCCCACAGGCGCGGATGCGGCTGTGCGTCGTGCGCGAGGCCATCCGATCCGATCATGCTCATGGGGTGCGCGAGGATGCGCGACACGTCGTCCTCGCTCATCGCGAAGTAGATGGCGCCGGCCGGCGTCAACGAGGCCGCGAGCGCTTCCGGATCGACGTTGCGGGCCTTCGCGAGCGCGAACAGCGAGTGGCCCGCGGCCGTGGGGTCCGCTTTCGACCAGGTGACCAGCACTTCGTCTGACTGTTTGACGCGTGCCGGCAACAGCATCGTCGACGACGCGTTGTACGGGTAGCAGTCGAAGCAGACGGACTGGTGCGCGGACGCCGCGTCGAGCATCGCGAGCGTCTCGGTGGAATGGCCATGATTATTGCGGCCGATGATCTTGTGATGCGACACGACCGTATCGATAGCGAGGGCGCGGCCGATCTGCAGCGCTTCGCGCAGCGCGTCGTCGATAGCATCGCTTTCGTCGCGCAGATGCATGGTCAGCACGCCGCGCGCGGCGCTCAGCGGCCGGCCGATGTCGATCACTTCCTGTGCGCTGGCCGCGCGAGCGGGCGGATAGTAGAGTCCGGTCAACATGCCGATCGCGCCCGCCTCCAGCGCCTCGGCCAGGTCGCGCGACATGCGGGCGATCTCGTCGCGCGTCGCGCTCCGGTCGAGGCTGGCCATGTGCCGTGCGCGCAGCGTCGTGTGGCCGACGAGGCAAGCCGCGTTGAGCGCGGGCCGTGCGTCGTCGAGCGCATCGAGGTAGTCGGCGAAGCGTGAGAAACGCCAGACGTCGTCGTCGCCGAGCAGACTGAGCGGCGCGGGCGGATCGCGCATTACGAGCGGCGCGAGACTGATGCCGCAGTTCCCGGTGATGACCGTCGTCACGCCTTGCGACAGCTTGGGATGCGGACCGTCGACCGGCTCCAGCAACAGTTGATCGTCGTGCGTATGCACGTCGATGAAGCCAGGCGCGACGATGCGATCGCGGGCATCGAAACGCTGCGCCGCGGGCACCCCGCGCAGGTCGCCGAGCAGGGTAATGCGTCCGCCTTCCACACCGACATCGCACGCCTTGCGTGGCGCACCCGTACCGTCGATTACCGTGCCGTTTTCAATGATCAGATCCAGCATTTTTTCGGTCATCCTTGTGTCTCGATGGGCTTAACGATGGTGCGGACAGGCGCGAAGCTTCGGCCATTATGACGGTGACGAGTGCGCTACCGCCGCCAGCTCGCGCACGGCGCTGCGGTTCGCGAGCTGATACGGACGCAGATCGAGCTTGCCCGCACGGCCGCGGATCGCGTCGGTGACCAGCGCGGCGCTGGCGCCGGCCAGCGTGAAGCCGAGCGAACCCTGGCCGGTGTTGAGCCAGAGGTTGGCGAGCGGCGTGGCGCCGAGTAGGGGCTTGCTGTCGGGCGTCGCCGGACGGAAGCCCGTCCATGCGCGCACTGACGAGAAATCGCCGCCGTTCGGCATGGTGGCCTGTGCCTGCGAAGTCAGCAGACGAATGCGCGCCTCATCTTCACGCGAACCCGCCGGCGTCATATCGACCATGCCGGCGACGCGCAAATGCTGGCCGAGTCTCGCGTACACCACCTTGTGATGAAGATCGGTGACGCTGACCTGCGGCGCGACATGATGCTCGCCGACCGGCATCGTCAGGCTGTAGCCCTTGAGCGGATAGATGGGCAGGCGGATGCCAAGCGGCCTGACGAGCGCGGCGCTGTCGTTACCCAGCGCGACCACGTACGCGTCGGCGGCAATCTCGCCTTGCGAGGTGTGCGCCGCGACAATCTCGTTGCCTTCGCGCCGCAGGCCGCGCACGGAGGTCCCGCAGACGAACTCCACGCCGTATTTCTCGGCGGCCACGCGGGCCAGTTCGCGGGTGAACAGGTAGCAGTCGCCGGTTTCCTCGGACGCCGTGTAAATGCCGCCGGCGAGCTTGTGCCGCAGCGAATCCAGCGCGGGCTCGGTATCGATGCACGACGCCGCATCGAGCGCGGTGTGTTGCGCGCCGAAGCGCGCCTGAAACTCCGTCTGCCGACGCGCGCCGTCGAAGTCATGGCGATTCCGGTAGACCACCAGCTTGCCGCTCGGGCGGAAGGCGAAGTCCAGTTGTTCCACCTGCATCAGGTCGTGCATGACGTCGCGGCTGTACGCGCCGAGCTGCAGCAGTTCGATGGTCGTGCGTCGGCTGCGTGCCGTCGTGCAATTGAACAGAAACGCCGCGCACCAGCCCCATTGCGCGAGACTCAGACCTGGCTGGAAACGTAACGGCGCGGTCCGGCTCAGCAGCCATTGCGGCAGGTTGCCCGGCACCGACGGCCCGGCAAGCGGTGCGACGTAGCTATAGCTGAGCTGGCCGCCGTTCGCGAAGCTCGTTTCCAGACCGAGTTGCGGATGCTGTTCGATGACGGTGACGCGCCACCCTTCACGCGCCAGATAGTAGGCGGTGGTCACACCGACGACACCACCACCGAGAACACAGACATGCATGACAGGTTGGCCAGAAAATTAATTGCAGAGAGGGCGCCGGGGACGGCGGACACGTGTTGCGCACGGCACCTCGTCAGTATGGGAAAGCCGCCTTCCGGTCGCAATTGAGAAAACGATTCCCGGTATAACCTGGAGTTAACACGCGTCAGCCCGAGTTCGAGAACTCGTGAGCTCAAGAAAGTTGGCGTCATCGAAGGGTTAACGGCAGGTTATGCCCGGCAAAAAAAATGCATTAGACGGGGCAATATGGGCGGGAAACAATCCGCCTCGTCCTAACCCGATCAATGAAGCCCGATGTTTTTGTCGCCGTGATCGATTGAGACAGTGGGGTCGAAGGCCGGTGAATCGAACAACAAACGCGAGGCGGGACGCGATATGGACATGACGTTTTCAAGGAAGCAGAAGACGGCCGCTCTGATGAGCCTCTTCATTGCGTGGGCGGCAGGTTACGCGGATCGCATCCTGATCAGCACCGCCATCATTCCGATCCGGGCCGAGTTCAACCTCGATGCGCGGCAAGCCGGCATCGTGCTGAGCGCCTTTTACTTCAGCTATGCGGTCACGCAACTGATCGGCGGCTGGCTGTCCGACAAGATCGGTTCGCGGCTCGTCGTGGTGGCTTGCGTGGCCTCCTGGTCGTTCTTTACGGGCGCTACCGGCGTGGTCTGGTCGTTTGCTTCGCTGGTCGCGATCCGTCTGCTGTTCGGCATTGGAGAAGGCGCGTTCTCGCCGGCGAGTTCGGTGACGATCGCCGAAGTGTTTCCACGCAAAGAACGGGCGCGCGCCAAATCGCTGCTGATTTCGACGACCTTCCTGGGCAACGCGGTGGGCTCCGGGCTCATTGGCCTGACCGTGGCGCGCTTCGGCTGGCGGAGTTCGTTCACGATGCTGGCGGTGATGGGGCTCGTCGTCGCGGCAATTCTTTGGACCTCGTTGCGCGGCGGCATGCAAGGGCAGCGGGAGCGCAACGCCAATCGTCATCGCACGCTGTGGGGGCCGTTGCTTCGCATGCCCGCGGCGTGGAAGATCGCGGCGATCTGGTTCTTTGCCAGCGTGCTCTATGTGGGGGTGACGTCGTGGATGCCGTCGTACCTGATGCATACGTACCACATCGATCTCGCGCATACCGGCATGGCCGTGGCCATTCCGAACCTGCTTGCGTTCATCGGCACCAACGCGGTGGGTTATCTGCTCGACCGGCGCGCCAAAGGAAACGAGCGTGCGTTCATGATCGGCGGCGCGCTCGTAAGTGCGCTATCCATCGCGTTGATGATCAACACCACCAGCATGACGCTGTTGATGGTTTATCTCACCGTCTGTCTGCTTGCGTTCAACTTCGTCTATGCCTCGGTCTTCGCGATGCCGCTGCGTTACTTCCCGGAACATCTGATCGGCAGCGCGACCGGCTTGATGAATTTCGGCGGACAGATGGGCGCCACGCTCGCACCGATCGCCATGGGCGCGCTGATCAATGCGTCCGGCGGCGCGTATATCTCTGCGTTCTGGCTGCTGATCGGCTCCGCGGTCGCCGGTGTGCTGGTCGCGGCCACGTGGAAGCCGCTTGAACCGCGCATGGGCGAGAGCGTGCAGCCGTCGTGAGCGAGACCGGCAACGTGCGGCATCCGTCACATCCGTGACATCCGTCCGGCACGAATCGCGGTGACGTGGTGCGTGACGCTTGAGCTAAACTGGCTCGGGCAGCCGTTGCAGAACAAAGCGGCTTTGCGACGGCGACTTCCGGATGCCGCGCGAAGCCTGACATGCCGAAGCCTCTCTCTGTTTCGTCCACGACCATGCGTTTGCGCCACATCGAAGTCTTTCACGCTGTCATGCAGGCCGGCTCGCTGTCAGGCGCGGCCAGCCTCCTGAACATTTCGCAACCGGCGGCGAGCAAGATGCTCGCGCAGGCCGAGCACAGTCTCGGCGTGGCGCTTTTCAAACGGCTGCCCAGCGGGCTGAAACCGACGCCTGAAGCGATGCTGCTGTTTCAGGAGACCAAGACGCTGCACGCGAGCCTGGATCGTGTCAGGCATCTCGCACGTAATCTGGCCTCGCATCCCGGCGGCATGCTTCGCATCGGTTGTATTCCGAGTCTCGGCTTGAGTCTCGTGCCGCGCGCCGTCGCTGCTTTCACGCGACTCTGCCCGGAGGTATCGATCAACATTCGCACCGAAAACCAGCAGACCTTGTCGGCGCTGCTGTTGGCGCAGGAAATCGACATCGGTATCGCGTTCGAACCGGCGGCAATGGCCGGCATCGCTATCGAAGAACTCGGCCGGGCGCGGGCCGTCCTGTTTGGCGCCGGTAGCGACTGGCCCGCGAAGGCGCCGGTCCACTTGCGCGAGCTCGACTTGTCGAAGTGGATCAGCCTGGACTCCATGGATCCCCTCGGCTCGATCGTCAACGCGACGCTGGCCGGTTTCGACGAAGCCGGTCGGGTGCCGATGATCCAGGTCAAGACCTACTATCTGGCGCGCGCGCTCGTCGAGAGCGGCATCGGCTTTACGATCATCGACGAATACACGGCGCAGTCGGCAGCGGACACGTTTGCCGTCCGGCAACTCGAACCGGCGCTTTCAGTGGGCGTGTGCATGATGACGTCGATGAGTCATGCGGGCACGCAAGGACTCAAGGTGTTTGTTGAGCAACTCGAGAAACAACTGGCACGGATTCAGTCATTGCAGGCCAGCGAACTTCGCGCGCAAGCTACATGAGCACGAGCGGCAACGCGAACGCAATGAAAAAAGGGAGGCCACCTGGCCTCCCTTTTTTCATCTCACGCCGCCGCGATCACTCGCCGGCTGCCAACTCGTCGCGTATTTGCGCGCCGATCTCGAACGAGCGCAACCGCGCCGCGTGATCGTAAATCTGTGCGGTGAGCATCAACTCGTCCGCGCCGGTCTGAGCGATTACCGACTTCAACCCTTCGCGCACCGCGTCGCGATCGCCAATCACCGTACACGCGAGCGAGTGCGCGACGTTATTCAGCTCCATCTCCGACGCCTGGAGCCGGTCGACCGGCGGCTGCAACTGCCCAGGCGTGCCGCGTCGCAAGTTGATGAACTGCTGCTGCAGCGACGTGAACAGACGCTGCGCTTCGTCGTTGCTATCGGCGGCGAACAGATTCACGCCGACCATCGCATGCGGTTTGTCGAGCGTGGCCGACGGCCGGAATTGCGCGCGATACATCTGCAGCGCGGTGAGCATGTAGTCGGGCGCGAAATGCGACGCGAACGCGAACGGCAAACCGAGCGACGCAGCCAACTGCGCGCTGAACAGCGACGAGCCGAGCAGCCACAGCGGCACGTGCAGCCCTGCGCCTGGCACTGCCTGAATGCGCTGCCCGGGCACCGCGTCGGCAAAATAGCGCTGCAACTCGACCACGTCGTCGGGGAACGAATCGGCGCTGTTCTGCATATCGCGGCGCAATGCGCGGGCGGTGCTCTGATCGGTGCCCGGTGCGCGGCCGAGACCGAGGTCGATACGGTCAGGATAGAGCGACGCCAGCGTGCCGAACTGTTCGGCGATCACGAGCGGCGCATGGTTCGGCAGCATCACGCCGCCGGAACCGACGCGGATCGTCTTCGTGCCGCCGGCGACATAGCCGATCACCACCGACGTCGCCGCGCTGGCGATCCCGGTCATGTTGTGATGTTCCGCGAGCCAGAAGCGGCGGTAGTTCCATTTTTCCGCGTGCTGCGCGAGGTCGAGCGTGTTTCTGAAGGCATCCGCGGGCGTGGCGCCTGCGATGACCGGCGAGAGGTCGAGGACCGAGAAGGGGATCATTGTCTGTTGGTTTGCGGTTTCCGGCGCTTTCGCGCGATGGGGCATTCTCGCAAAGGTTCCGGTTTTCTGCTGACGGTGCGCGGATGCCCACGTTAGTGGAGGGGTGTTTGCGCTCAACGACCGGGGAGGGGACTCGAACCTCACCACCCGTTACATGCAAACCCGATATAGATATGGCCGATCAATATTTAACAAGCGCATGTCGCGCTGCTACCTTAAACCCCCTGAACTCTTTGACCCCACCTATGCATCCGGCGCTTCGCGCCACCGCCCAGCCGGGCAGACACCATTCCGGGAGCCCTCCACGTGTCCATCGAATTCATCGGCATGATCCAGACCCGCAAGGTGTCTGAAACGCACGCAGCGGAAGGTCCCGTGATCGACGTCGCGTACGTCGAGCAATTTGCCCGCGCTCATGAAGACGCGGGTTTCGACCGGATCCTCGTGCCGCATCAGTCGACGAGTCCCGACGCGCTGCTGACCATCTCGCACGCGGCGAGCGTGACCCGCAACGTGCACTTCATGCTCGCGCACCGGCCGGGTTTCGTCGCGCCGACGCTGGCCGCGCGTCAACTCGCGACGCTCGACCACTATTCGCGCGGCCGCCTCGCGGTGCACATCATTTCCGGCGGCGACGATACCGAGCAGCGCCGTGACGGCGATTTTCTGTCGCACGACGAACGCTATGCGCGCACCGACGAATATCTGCAGATCCTGCGTCGCGTGTGGACCGAAGCGAAACCTTTCGATCATCACGGCAAGTACTACCGCTTCGAACAGGGCTTCTCCGAAGTGAGGCCGCTGCAGCAGCCGCATATTCCGGTGTATTTCGGCGGCGCGTCGGCGCCGGCGCTCGAAATCGCCGGCCGTCACGCGGATGTCTACGCGCTGTGGGGCGAATCGAAGGCGCAGGTGCGGGAACAGGTGACGCGCGTGCGCGCCGAAGCGGCGAAGCATGGCCGCACGGTGCGCTTCTCGGTGTCGTTCCGGCCAATTCTCGCGGCCACGGAAAGCGCGGCATGGGAGCGCGCTGAGCACATCCTCGATGAAACCCGGCGGCTGCGCGCGGCGCAGGGGCTTGGGGTCGGCGGCCCGGCGCAGAGCGAAGGCGCGCGGCGTCTGCTTGCGGCGTCGGGGGAGTCGGACCGCGTCGACGAGCGTTTGTGGACCGGTGTCGCGAAGGAAATCGGCGGTCGCTCGAATTCGACCGCGCTCGTCGGCACGCCGGAGCAGGTCGCGGACACGCTTGCCGAGTACTACGCGCTGGGTGTCACGACGTTCCTCGTGCGCGGTTTCGATCCGCTCGAAGACGCGATCGCTTACGGCCGTGAGCTGATTCCCGCGACCCGTGAGCGCATTGCGCGTGTTGAACGCGTGGCGGCCTGAACGGAAACGCGATGACTGACCTTTCTCTCTCTACCGCCGCCGGTATCACCACCGGCGGCACGCTCGAACGCCACGCGCCGCTGCGCAAATTCTGGTTCGACGACATTCCGCCGCGCGACAGCATCGCGGCGGAACGCCGCCATCGGCAAGAACGCCTCGCCGTCGCGTTTCGTCTGTTTGCGCGCTACGGCTTCGATCAGGGTCTCGCCGGCCATATCACCGCGCGCGACCCGGAGTGGCCCGATCACTTCTGGGTCAATCCGTTCGGCAAGCATTTCAGCCGCATCCGCGTTTCCGATCTGCTGCTGGTGAATGCCGACGGTGAGATCGTGGTCGGCGAAGGTCCGCTGAATCAGGCCGCGTTCGCGATCCACGCGGCGATTCACGAAGCGCGTCCCGACGTGATCGCGGCGGCCCACACGCATTCGCTCTATGGCAAAGCGTGGTCGACGCTCGGCCGCACGCTCGATCCGCTTACCCAGGACTCATGCGCGTTCTACCAGGATCACGCGCTGTTCGACGATTTCCGCGGCGTCGTGCTCGATACCGACGAAGGCGCGCGCATCGCGGCGGCGCTCGGCGAGCGCAAGGCGGTGATTCTGAAGAATCACGGCATCCTGACCGCGGGCCCGAGCGTGGAAGCGGCGGCGTGGTGGTATATCGGACTGGACAACGCGTGCCATGCGCAACTGCTGGCCGAAGCCGCCGGTACGCCGCAAGCCATCCCGCACGACATTGCCACGCTCACGCACGAACAGGTGGGCCGTCCTGGCGGCGCGCTGTTCGCTTTCGAGAGCCTGCTGGCCGGGCTGGTGGAAGCTGAGCCCGACGTGCTGACCTGAACGCCAAACGCCAAACGCCAAAAGCACCCCCCACGGAACACCCCAAAATGACTCAGCGTTTCGATACGCCGGTTTCGCCCCGGCGTCGCCGGCTGGTGGCCGCGCTGCCCGCCGTTACCTGGCTTGGCGCAAGCGGCGGCCTGATGTCGGCCGCCGCCTCGGGCGCGACGCCCGCGACAAATCAAAGCACCGCCGACCCCACCGCGCAGCACCTCGATCTGAGCAAAGTGCGCCTGCGTGTCGCGACCTACAAAGGCGGCGACGCCACCTTGCTGAAAACCGCCGGCCTCGCCGATACGCCCTACACGATCGACTGGGCCGAATTCCAGTCGGGCAACGCCATGGTCGAAGCGATGAACGGCGGCGCGCTCGACATCGCCTCGGGCAGCGAAATCCCACCGATCTTCGCGCGTCTGCAGAACGCCCAGGTCCGCGTGATCGCCGTCTACAAGGACGACGTGAACAACCAGGTCGTGCTGGTGCCGAAGGGCTCGACGATCCGTTCGATTGCCGATCTGAAGGGCAAGCGCGTCGGCTATCTGCGCGCGACCACCACCCACTACTACCTGCTGCGGATGCTCGAAGAAGCCGGGCTGTCGTTCAACGACATTCAGGCAACCTCGCTTGCGCCGCGCGACGGTTTCGCCGCCTTCAACGCCGGCTCGCTCGACGCCTGGGCGATCTACGGCTACAACGTGCCGCTCGCGATCTCGCGCTCGGGCGCGCGCGTGCTGAAGAACGCGAACGGCTACCTGTCCGGCAATTACCTGTATTACGGGCATCCCGCGACACTCACCGAGCCACTGCGGCGCGCCGCGTCGGCGGACTTGCTGGTACGGCTGCAACGCGCCTGCACGTGGTTCGGCCAGCATCAGGACGCGTACGCCAAAGTGCTGTCCGCCGAACTGCGGGTGCCGGAAGAAGCGATCGTGTCGCTGTATCGCAACCAGAGCCAGCTGCGCCGCATTGCCGGCACGACGGCGGCGGATATCGCCAGCGAGCAGCAGGTGGCGGACACGTTCGCGCGCGCCGGGGTGATCGACCGTCATGTCGATGTCGCACCGCTGTGGACCGACACCTTCAACGCCGCGCTCGCTCACGGTGCGTGAGCGGCTTACGCCCACCTATCCTCCGATCATTCGATGACCCAAGCCCTGAGGCCGGACCGCCTGCGCGCGTTCGTCGGCCGGATCGCGTCGCTGGTCGACGCAGCCGCGCCCGAAGCGCACCTGCTCGACGCCGGCGGCGCCGCATTGCGCGAACTGATTGCCCACGACGACTGGCTGCCCGACGCATTCGCGCAGCCCGATCCCGAGCGTTATCAGCAGTTCCTGTTGCACGCGGACTCGCGGCAACGCTTTTCAATCGTCAGTTTTGTATGGGGGCCGGGGCAGGCGACGCCGGTGCACGATCACACCGTGTGGGGGCTGATCGGCGTGCTGCGTGGCGCGGAAATTGCACAGACTTATCGCATCGCGCCGGATGGCGCGCTGCAGGAGCAGGGCGCGGCCAAACGCCTCGATCGCGGGGACGTGGATGCGGTCTCGCCGGGCATTGGCGACATCCATCGCGTGAGCAATGCTTTTGGTGACCGTACGTCGATCAGCATTCACGTGTACGGTGCAAATATCGGCGCGGTGAGCCGTTCGGTTTATCCGGCCGGCGGCGGCCGCAAAGCGTTCATCTCCGGCTACTCGAACGACGTGTTACCGAATATCTGGAATGTCTCGAAGGAGTCTTCGATCTCATGAGTGTCGTTACAAACTTTCGTACCCGATCATTCGACGACGTGCGCCGCACATTGCTCGATCGCGAGGAAATCGCGCTCGTCGACGTGCGCGAGGAAGATCCGCACGCGCGTAGTCATCCGCTGTTTGCCGCTAATTTGCCGCTGTCGCGACTCGAACTCGATGCGCCGGTCCGCTTGCCGCGTCGCGCGGTGCCGATCGTCGTGTTCGATTCGGGCGAAGGACTCGCCGAACGCGCCGCGCTGCGTTTCCGCGAGTTGGGCTATACCGATGTCGCGTTACTCGAAGGCGGCCTGCAAGGCTGGCAAGCAGCCGGCGGCGAACTGTTCCAGGACGTCAACGCACCGAGCAAGGCGTTCGGCGAACTGGTGGAGAGCGAGCGGCATACGCCGTCGCTGGCGGCGCCGCAGGTGCAGGCTCTGCTCGATCACGAAACCGACGTGGTGGTGCTCGACGCGCGCCGCTTCGACGAATATCAGACCATGAACATTCCCGGCAGCATCAGCGTGCCGGGCGCGGAACTCGTGTTGCGCGCGCGCCAGCTCGCGCCCGATCCGGCGACGCGAATTATCGTCAATTGCGCGGGGCGCACGCGCAGCATTATCGGCGCGCAGTCGCTGATCAATGCGGGCGTGCCGAATCCGGTCGCGGCGCTGCGCAACGGCACGATCGGCTGGACGCTCGCGGGGCAGGCGCTCGCGCACGGCAGCGCGCGACGTTTCGAACCGATCGCCGACGACAAGCTGCGCCTCGCCGCCGCCGATGCCGCGCGCACGGTCGCGGATTGCGCCAAGGTGGGCCGCACGTCGCGCGACGAAGCGCGGCGCTGGGCCGGCGAAGCGGTGCGCACCGTGTATCGCTTCGACGTGCGCACGCCGGAAGAATACGAAGCGGGCCACGTGCCCGGTTTTCGCAGCGCGCCGGGCGGGCAACTGGTGCAGGAGACCGACATGTTCGCGCCGGTGCGCGGCGCGCGCGTGATTCTCGCGGACAACGACGGCGTGCGCGCCAATATGACGGCGTCCTGGCTCGCGCAGATGAACGTCGAGGTGTACGTGGTGGACGGCCTGACGGCCGCGGACCTCGGCGAGAAAGGCGCGGCGCCTGCCGCACGCGATGCGCCGACGCCGCCGGATGCCGATGAAATCACGCCGGCTGGTCTGGTCACGCTGTTGCAAACGCCGGGCACGGTCGTGCTGGATTTCACGACCAGCGCGAACTATGTGAAGCGACATATCCCGGGCGCGTGGTTCGTGATCCGCTCGCAACTCGCCGACGCATTGCACAAGTTGCCGGCCGCGCAGCGGTATGTGGTGACGTGCGGCAGCAGTGCGCTTGCGCGTTTTGCCGCGCCCGAGCTGGCGGCGTTGACGGGCAAACCGGTGCAGGTGCTGAGCGGCGGCACGGCGGCGTGGATCGAAGCGGGCTTGCCGCTGGAAAACGGGGAGGCGCGCCTGGCGTCGCCGCGTATCGATCGTTACCGGCGGCCGTATGAAGGCACCGATAACGCGCGGGAAGCGATGAATGCGTATCTGGAGTGGGAGTATGGTCTCGTCGCGCAGCTTGGGCGCGATGGGACGCATGGGTTCCGGGTGATTTGAGCAGTAGAACGTTGGCCGCGTTTGGCCGCGTCGGTCTGGTTCGGCCCGGGTTGGCGCGATCAGGCCTGAGCGCCGCACGCGCGACTCAGGCCGCGCGTTGCCCTCGGTTTTCCTTGAACTGCCGTTCGACTGCCGCGCCAAAGCGCTCCACCGGTTGCTGCAATTTGCCGAGCACGCGCGGATGCACGAGCCAGATATCGATCAGCGGCTTGAAGTCGCTGATCGATACGACATCGAGCTTATCGGCGTAAGCACTGGCCTGAAGTAGCGGCAACGGAACAAGACCGAGTCCATTGCCGTCCGCGACCAGTTGCAATTGCAACTCGGTGCCGAGCGTTTCCAGATTGAGCTTCAGCGCCAGCCCCAAACCCGTCAGCGTGCGTTGCAGGCCGTCGCGGAAACCGCAGCCGTCCGGATTCAATACCCAGCCGATCGACTGGCATTCCGCCAGCGTATGCGCGCGCTTTTTCAGCAGGCCTTTTTGCGCGACCACCGCCAGCTTGACGCGGCCGAGCGAGCGCGCCGTGAGCGTGTCGTCGAAGGTCTTGTTGGCCGGCAACAGGATCGCGGCGGCGTCGAGTTCGCCCTGTTCGAGTCGTTGCAACAACTGGCTGCCCCAGCCGGTCGATGCGCGCGGCTGCAAGTCGGGATAAGCCGCTTTCAAACCGCGTATCGCTTCGCCGAGCGCGATATCGGCAATGGTCTGCGCGACGCCCAGCCGCAGCGTGCCGACCGGCGGCGTGTCGCTGGCGACGATCTCGCGCAGCACGTCGAGTTCGCGCTGGATCACGCGGCATTGTTCGTAGACCACGCGACCCGCGGCGGTCGCCTTCAATGGCCGCGTGTTGCGGTCGAGCAGTTCGACGCCGAGCGCTTCTTCGAAATTCTGCAGGCGACGTGTGATGGCCGGTTGCGTGAGGCCGAGCGCGAGTGCCGCCTGTTGCAGCGACTGACAGCGAATCACGGTGACGTAGGCGTCGATTTCGTCGATCTTCATGATGAGTTGAGCGAGGGGGATGGCGCGTAAAAACGCGCTGGATCGGTGGCGTCGATGATACCCGCAGCGTTCCACATCCACGCTTCGATGCCGAAGAAAATTCGCATATTTGCTTAGCAGAATAATGCGTTTGTCTTATACGGAGAGGGGCCTTATCGTCGACGGCAATAACGCTTAAACCTCGACGCAAACGCCTCCATGACGACTCTCCGTTTTTCTCTCGCTCCGCTCATAGTGTCCAGGCCGCTTGGCCGCGCCGTGTTCGCACTGTCGGCCATGCTGTGCGCGCTGCCTTTGTATGCGGCCGATCTGCCGGTGCTCAAAGTCGGCGATCAGGCTTTGCAAACGCGCGGCATTCTCGAAGCGTCCGGGCAGTTGAAAGACCTGCCGTACAAAATCGAGTGGTTCAACTTTCCGGCGGCGCAACCGCTCGGTGAAGCGTTGAATGCAGGTGCCGTCGACGTAGGCGGTCTTGGCGACGCACCGCTAGTTTTCGCGCTCGCAGCGGGCGCGCGAGTGCGAGCCGTCGCGGCGACCCGCTCGAATCCACAGGATCTGGCGATTGTCGTGAGCGAGCATTCGCCGTTGCACGACACCGCGAGTTTGAAGGGCAAGCGTATCGCGACGACGCGCGGCTCGATCGGCCACTATCTCGCGCTCGCCGCGCTGAAGAAAGCGGGCATTGCACCGGGCGACGTCAACTTCGTTTTCCTCGCGCCCGCCGATGCGAAAGCGGCGCTCGCGTCGGGCAGCGTCGATGCCTGGTCGGTGTGGGACCCGTACACCGCGCTCGCCGAAGCGCGCGATCACGACCGCCTGATCGCGAACGGCGTGGGACTGTCCGAAGGACTCAGCTATCAGGTCGCGACAGAACGCGCGATCGCCGACAAGCGCGTACAACTCGCGGACTTCCTGCGTCGCGTGGCGATCGGTCAACGCTGGGCGCTCTCGCATCCCGACGAGGTCGCGGCGATGCAGTCGCGCGTCACCGGCTTGCCGACCGATGTGCTGAAGACCGTCTATCAACGCGGCCAGGTGCATCCGGTCGCGATCGACGACAGCGTCGTCGCCGCGCAGCAGCGCACCGCCGATACCTACGAAGCCGCCAACGTGATCCGCGCGCATCTCGACGTACGCGCGAGTTTCGATCGCAGTTTTCCTTTGCCTTGAGGTTGGGCCGCTTGCTCGACGGCTTGCGCGACGAATTGCTCGATTTCCTGCCCGACCGTCGTGCCAACCGTTCACCCTGAATTCTCGACCGCCCTCGACCGCCCTCGACCGCCCGATGCGGCCCGCCGGAGTACCCGTATGAATGCCCCGATTGCCGATAGCGCCGTGACGCGGCGTCATCCTCCGCTCGATAGCGATGCCTTCGACGCGTTGCTCGCCGAGCTCACCCGCGAGTTCGCCGCGAGCGCCGCGCATTACGACGCCAGCGCCGAATTTCCCCACGCGAACCTCGCGCGCCTGCACGAATTCGATCTGCTGTCGCTGACGGTGCCGGCATCGCTCGGCGGCGCCGGTGCGAGCCTGCCGCAAGCGCTGAAAGTCGTGCGCGCGGTCGCGCGCGGCGAGCCTTCAACCGCGCTGGTCGTGGTGATGCAGTACCTGTTTCAGTTTCGCTTGCAGTGCAGTCCGCACTGGCCCGTCGAACTGCGTGAGCGCGTGGCGCGTGAAGCGGTGCGTGATGGCGCGCTGATCAACTCGCTGCGCGTCGAACCCGAACTCGGTTCGCCGGCGCGCGGCGGCTTGCCGTCGACGGTGGCGAAGCGCAGCGGCGATGGCTGGCTGATCGACGGTAGCAAACTGTATTCGACCGGCAGCCCGGGACTCACGTGGCTCGCGGTATGGGCGCGCAGCGACGAAACTCCGCCGCGGGTCGGCGTGTGGCTCGTGCCGCGCGACGCGCCCGGCGTGCGCGTGGGCAGCGAATGGAATCATCTCGGCATGCGCGCGACCGGCAGTCACGAACTGGTGTTCGACAACGTGTTCGTGCCGGCTGCCTACGCCGTGGATGTGCATCCGCCGGGCGAGCCGGGCGCCGGACTCGACGCGGCCGGACTCGCGTGGATGAGCGTGCTGTTGTCGGCGGTTTACGACGGCGTGGCACGTGCCGCGCGCGACTGGTTCGCGCAGTGGGCCTCGACGCGTCGCCCCGGCAGCCTCGGTGCGCCGCTCGCGAGTTTGCCGGCGTTTCAACAGACGCTCGGCCAGATCGACGCGCTGCTGTTCAGCAATCGCGTGCTGCTCGACGCGAGCGCGCAAGCCGCGCAGGTGGCACTCGACGAAGCGCCGCTCGTCAAATACACGGTGACGAATCAGTCGATCGAAGCGGTGCAACGGGCGATCGAGGCGAGCGGCAACCCCGGTCTCAGCCGCGACAATCCGCTAGAGCGTCACTATCGCGACGTGCTGTGCGCGCGGATTCATACGCCGCAGAACGATTCGGTGCTGCAGGGCGTGGGGCGGGCGGGGTTCGCCGCGATTTTGCAGGCTTGAAACGCGCGGCGTGGTGAGGCCGCGTCGTGCCGCCGCCGCTTGCGAATCCTCTGCCGATTCGGTGTAAACGCGCTCTCGTCTAAACCGGCCAATCCATTTAGATTAAGCGCACTTGGCAGGCTTATCGAGGGACCAGGGCGGCCATACAAGCAGCGGTCCGTCGCACCGGCGCTGGCGCAAGGCGAGAGGCTAAGGTCGCTCGCCGTCACGTTCGGAGCGGACCGCTGCGTGTCGTCCCTGGCGCGTCGTTCGTCGTTCGTCGTGCCGCGGCAACGGCGCTTTGATGCCGGCGGCCTGGCCGTCGCTGCATTGTCCGCATTGATTTTCCCGGTTGACCGTATCGACCGTCGGCGACGCTTTGCACAGCGTCGCCTTTTTTGCGTGCTGCGGCGCGGCGCGCGCAAACATCCCACAACCCACCCCGCTCGCGGTTTTCTCCGCACGCGGTTATCCTGTAGTACACCCTACACAACACCCACCGCGATGCGGACCGTTACGCCGCCGCATCGGTACAGGAAATCCGCTGTGAGTCTCAAACCGCTAATTGCCGTCATGCTGGCCGCGTGCGTCGCGTTGACCGGCTGCGACCAACAACAGAGCGACCAGGCCGTGCAAAAACTCAAGGCATTCTTCAACGCCGTCAAACCCGACGCGTTGCTGCTGAAAGACATGACGCCGGGCGTCACGACCGAAGCGCAAATCCGCGACCAGATGGGCAAGCCGGAAACCGAGCGCACTTTCACCGACGGTTCGAAACGCTTTGAATATCCGCGCGGCCCGGAAGGCTTGAACACGTATATGGTCGATATCGATCGTGACGGTAAATTGCAGGCCATCACGCAAGTGCTGACCGCCGCCAACTTCGCGAAGATTCACATCGGCATGAGCGAAGACGAAGTGCGCCGCCTGCTCGGCAAGCCGGGCCAGGTCGCGGTCTTTCCGCTCAAGCCGGAGACGGTGTGGAGCTGGAAGTGGCGCGAGCGCGGCGTGACCGAAGAAGGTATCTTCAACGTGCACTTCGACGAGTTTCACAAGGTTTATACGACATCGCGCTCCGACGTGATTCGCGGGCGCTAGACGACAACAGACGGGGCAAAAAATGATACGTCGACGTCAATACACCCGTATCGGGCTGGTGTTGGGGGGCGGCGCCGCGCGCGGCTGGGCGCATATCGGCGCGATTCGCGCGCTGCACGACGCGGGCATCAAGCCAGACGTGGTGTGCGGCACGTCGATCGGCGCGCTGGTCGGCGCGGTCTACGCGAACGGCGACCTGGACTGGCTGGAGGAATGGGTCTCGCGGCTCACCTGGCAGACCGTGGTGCGCCTGCTCGATCTGCGTTTTTCGGGCGGCCTGCTCGGCGGACGCAAAGTGGTCAAGCTCTTCGCGGACAAATTCAACGGCTGCTCGATCGCGCAACTGAACATGCCGTTCGCGGCGGTCGCGACCGAACTCGATAGCGGCCGCGAGACCTGGTTGCAGGACGGCAGCGTGTCCGACGCGGTGCGCGCGTCGATTGCGATTCCGGGCATTTTCACACCGGTCTTTCACAACGGTGTGTGGCTGGTGGACGGCGGTTTGAGCAATCCGGTGCCGGTGTCGGTCGCGCGCGGCATGCGCGCGGACTGCGTGATCGCGGTGGATCTGAACAACGACATTTTGAATGGCCGCGACTTCGGCGGCGCGGTGGTCGACACACCCGCCATCGATCCGGACGCGCCGCCGCCGATCGCGCTGCGTCGTAACGGCAAGCCGTGGCCGCGTTGGCTCGCACCGCCCGACACGCCCGTCACTCGCGACGTGCGCGTGCCGCCCGCGCCGAGCGCACGCGTGCCGTCGATGCTGAGTTCGATCGCGCAAAGCATCGACATCATGCAGGTGCGTATTACGCGCAGCCGGCTGGCCGGTGAGCCTGCGGACATTCTGATCCAGCCGCGGCTGGGCGGCATGGGGATCTTCGACTTTCATCGCGCGGGGCCGGCAATAGAAGAAGGGCGGGCGGCGGTCGAACACATGCTGCCGGCAATCCGGTCGCGGTTGGGAATGGACTGAAGGGCCCAGGGGCGCTCGGGCGCGCTCAGGTGCGTTCCGACTCGCTCCGGCACGTTCAGCGACACCGGGCCGCCCAATTCCGACCGCACCGGCCGCACCGCGTCTATCGAAAAAGCGACCCGAAACTTGCTAAATCGCGGCGGCGCCCACCGCCCGCG
The DNA here is from genome assembly GCF_013409255.1 of Paraburkholderia bryophila. Taxonomy (NCBI): domain Bacteria; kingdom Pseudomonadati; phylum Pseudomonadota; class Betaproteobacteria; order Burkholderiales; family Burkholderiaceae; genus Paraburkholderia; species Paraburkholderia bryophila. The sequence continues at coordinate 1,221,484 of NZ_JACCAS010000001.1, read as the reverse complement.
CCGCGCCTTACAACAACATATTCCCTGCAAAACCAAGCGCTGCCAGCGCTCCCACCCGGCAAACGATGCAATGTTGCGTCGCAACACGCCACCCCCGCACCAATTGAGCAATTAATTTTCGCTTGGGAGACTCCGCGCCATGCTGAGTGCGTCGGGCAAGCGGATGGAACGAGTTGCCGACGCCGTCCAGCACATCCTCAATCAACCTGGATGGAGACACGCGTGTTCCTATACGGCTTTGGTCCGGTGTTGCTGGCCGGCACGATCCAGACGATCGAGCTGTCCGTCCTGTCGCTGGTGGCCGCCGTGCTGCTCGGCCTCGCGGGCGCGGCGGCGAAACTCTCCTTCAATCGCCCGCTGCGGGCCATCGCGACCGGCTATACGACGCTGATCCGCTCGGTGCCCGATCTCGTGCTGATGCTGCTGTTGTTCTACAGCATCCAGATCGCGGTCAACAACCTCACCGACGCGTTGAATCTGCCGCAGTTCGACATCGATCCGTTCGTGGCCGGCGTGCTGACGCTCGGCTTCATCTACGGCGCGTACTTCACCGAGACCTTTCGCGGCGCGTTTCTCGCCGTGCCGCGCGGCCAGCTCGAAGCGGGCAGTGCGTTCGGCATGAGCGGCGCGCGCGTGTTCACCCGCATCCTGTTTCCGCAGATGATGCGTTTCGCGCTGCCGGGCATCGGCAACAACTGGCAGGTGCTGGTCAAGGCGACGGCGCTGGTGTCGATCATCGGTCTCGCCGACGTGGTCAAGGCGGCGCAGGACGCCGGCAAAAGCACCTTCAACATGTTTTTCTTCATCCTGATCGCCGCGGCCATCTATCTGGCGATTACCACTGTGTCGAACCTCGTGCTGATCTGGCTGGAAAAGCGCTATTCGACCGGCGTGCGCCACGCGGAGCTCTAAGACCATGATCGACATTCTCAATCAATTCTGGCGCGCGTTTCTGTACTGGGACGGCCAGCGTCTGTCGGGCCTCGCGGTGACGTTGTGGCTGCTGGTGGCGTCGGTCGGGATCGGCTTTTTCGGGGCGATTCCGCTGGCGGTGGCACGCGTGTCGAAGAATCGCTGGCTGTCGACGCCGGTGCGTCTCTACACCTACGTGTTTCGCGGCACGCCGTTGTACGTGCAACTGTTGTTGATCTATACCGGCATGTACAGCCTTGAATTCGTGCGCTCGCATGAGTTGCTGGACGCGTTTTTCCGCAGCGGTTTTCACTGCGCGATTCTGGCCTTCGCGTTGAACACCTGCGCGTACACCACCGAGATTTTCGCCGGCGCGATCCGTTCGACCTCGCACGGCGAAGTGGAAGCGGCGCGCGCCTACGGCATGAGCTGGTTCACGATGTACCGGCGCATTGTGATACCGTCCGCGCTGCGCCGGGCACTGCCGTTGTACAGTAACGAAGTGATCCTGATGCTGCACGCCACCACGGTCGCCTTCACGGCCACGGTGCCGGACATTCTGAAGGTGGCGCGCGACGCGAATTCGGCCACGTATCGCTCGTTCGACTCGTTCGGCCTCGCGGCGCTGATTTACCTGGTGGTGTCGTTCGCGCTGGTGGCCCTGTTCCGCCGTGCCGAGCGTCATTGGCTGGGTTACCTGGCGGTGCGCACGCACTGATCTGCGGCGTGCCTTGATCTGATCGTGCAACATTGGCATCGGGCGCTCAGTGCATCGCAGTGGTTGAGCGCCGTCGAAGACTGATCCGTATTTTCAAAGGGAGAGCATCTTGCTCCACACGACTCAAACCGAAGCTTGCAAGCTCGCCGTACAGGACATCCACAAGCGCTACGGCGACAACGAAGTGCTCAAGGGCGTTTCGTTGAACGCGAACAAGGGCGACGTGATCAGCATCATCGGCGCGAGCGGGTCGGGCAAGAGTACCTTCCTGCGCTGCATCAACTTTCTCGAACGGCCGAACGCGGGGCAGATCGTTGTGGACGGCGAAACGGTCAAGACCAAAGCCGACCGCGCCGGCAATCTGGAAGTTGCCGATCACAAGCAGCTGCAACGCATCCGCACGAAACTCGCGATGGTGTTCCAGCACTTCAACTTGTGGGCGCACATGAACGTGATCGAGAACATCGTCGAAGCGCCGATTCACGTGCTCGGCATGTCGCGTCGCGAAGCCGAAGAGCGCGCGCGAGAGTACCTCGAAAAGGTCGGTCTCGCGCCGCGTCTGGAAAAACAGTATCCGTCGCATCTGTCGGGCGGTCAGCAGCAGCGCGTGGCGATTGCCCGGGCGCTCGCCATGAATCCGGACGTGATGCTGTTCGACGAGCCCACCTCGGCGCTCGATCCCGAACTGGTCGGCGAAGTGCTGAAGGTCATGCAGAAGCTCGCCGAAGAAGGCCGCACGATGATCGTCGTCACGCACGAAATGGGTTTCGCGCGCAACGTGTCGAACCATGTGATGTTCCTGCATCAAGGCCGCACCGAAGAAGAAGGCTTGCCCGCCGACGTGCTCACCACGCCGCGCAGCGAACGGCTCAAGCAGTTCCTGTCCGGCAGTCTGAAGTAACGCGCGGCTCGCGCCGCTTCACTTGATGGCTCGCACGTCCAGCCCGGCCCGCACCACCCAGGTCGCCATCGTCGCCTTGCCGCCCGTGTCGATGTCGGGCGTCGGGCCGATCGTCGACGCGCTCAATCTCGCCAACGAGATCGACGGCCGCGCGCTGTACCGCGTGCAGGTCTGTTCGTGGGACGGCCGCGCGGTGCCGCTGGCAGGCGGCGCGCAGTGGCCCGCCGACGCCGCGTTCGGCGACGCGGTGTCGTGCGACTGGTTGATTATCGTCAGCGAACGGTTTCAGCAGTTCGCCGACTACCGCCTGTTTCTCGCCAGTCTGTCGCGCGTCGGACAGCGCACGCCGCTCGTCACGGGAATTCATCACGGCGTGTGGTGGCTCGCCATGGCGGGGCAGTTATCCGGCTATCGCGTGAGCGTCAACTGGGAAACCTATCAGCAGTTCTCCGAGCAGTTCGAGCGCTCCATCGTCACCCAGCAGATTTTTGAAATCGACCGCGATCGCGCCACTTGCGCGGGCGGCCAGGCGACCGTTGACTTCATGCTGGCGATGATCGGCCGCGAGCACGGTCCCGAACTGGCCGAGCGGATTGCCGATACGCTCGGCGTCGGCGTGTTGCGCGCGGGCGAGGAGCGGCAGCGCATTCCGTTCGTGACCGCGCCGGGCGAACGGCATCCGCGTTTGAACGACGCGCTGATGCTGATGGAAGCGAATATCGAAGACCCACTGACCACCGACGACATCGCGAATCTGGTGGGCGTGTCGCGGCGACAGTTGGAGCGGCTGTTTCGCCAGTATCTCGGCTCGATGCCGTCCAAATACTATCTGGGCTTGCGGCTGTCCAAAGCGCGCACGCAGTTGCAGCGCACCAGTAAATCGGTGGTGCAGATCAGCCTCGCGTGCGGGTTTTCGTCGGCGGCGCACTTTTCGAATGCGTACCGCGAACGTTTTGATGTCACGCCCCGCGAGGATCGTCGTAACTGGATCGACAAGCAGACCGGCGCGAGCGGCGCGGCGGCCAGCGAACCGCGGCCGGGCGCGCTGATCGAACGGCCGGATCAGGCGGATTGAAAGCAAACCGCCGCGTACGGAAGCTCATAGAAAGCGTCGCGTATGCGCAAGACGGTTCGCTTACGGTTTCCTACACTACCTGTATTACCTCTCACCTGTAACGAGGATTTGCCATGAACGACCTGACAGTGACACGCCAGACCTTTGACGAAGTGATGGTGCCGGTGTTTTCGCCCGCTGCCTTCGTGCCGGATCGCGGTCTCGGCTCACGCGTCTGGGATACGCAAGGCCGCGACTATATCGACTTCGCCGGCGGCATTGCCGTCACCGCGCTCGGTCATGCCCATCCCGAACTGCTGAAGGTGCTGCACGAGCAGGGCGGCAAGCTGTGGCACATCGGCAACGGCTACACCAACGAACCGGTGCTGCGCCTCGCCAAACGTCTCGAAGACCTGACCTTCGCCGACCGCGCGTTCTTCGCCAACTCGGGCGCGGAAGCGAACGAAGCCGCGCTGAAGCTGGCACGCCGCGTCGCGTTCGAGCGTCATGGCGCCGACAAGATCGAGATCATCTCGTTCACGCAGTCGTTCCATGGCCGCACGTTCTTCACCGTGAGCGTGGGCGGTCAGCCGAAGTACTCGGAAGGCTTCGGCCCGGTGCCGCAGGGCATCGTCCATTTGCCGTACAACGATATCGAAGCGGCGAAGAAAGCGATCGGCGCGCAAACCTGCGCAGTGATCGTCGAGCCGATTCAGGGCGAAGGCGGCGTGATCCCGGCGGATCCGGCGTTCCTGAAAGCACTGCGCGAAGCGTGCGACGCGCACGGCGCCCTGCTGATTTTTGACGAGGTACAAACGGGGGTGGGCCGCAGCGGCTACTTCTACGCGTACGAGGAAAGCGGCGTGACGCCGGACATCCTGACCACCGCGAAGGCGCTCGGCAACGGTTTCCCGATCGGCGCGATGCTGACCACGAACGAACTGGCCGCGCATTTCAAGGTCGGCGTGCACGGCACGACGTACGGCGGCAATCCGCTGGGCGCGGCTATCGCGGAGAAGGTCGTCGAGTTGATCAGCGACCCGAAGCTGCTGGAAGGCGTGCGTACGCGCAGCGACGCGCTGAAGGGCCACCTCGCGAAGCTCAACGAGCGCTTTGGTCTGTTCAAGGAAGTGCGCGGTAAAGGCCTACTGATCGGCGCTGAATTGACCGACGCCTTCAAGGGCCGCGCGAAAGATTTCGTCACTGCTGCCGGTCAGCATGGCGTGATCATGCTGATGGCGGGGCCGGACGTGCTGCGTTTCGTGCCGTCGCTGGTCATGCCGCTCGACGATATGAACGAAGGCTTCGCGCGTCTGGCGAAGGCGATCGAAGCGATTGCCGGCACCGAGGCCGAGGCAGCGTCGAAGTGATTTTTTGCGCAAGACCGATGACGAGCTACAAGCACGGCATCCTGCGTCACATTCAACAGGAACGATGATGCTCTTCGTACGCCCCAGCCGCCTCGCCGATCTCGACGCGCTCGAACAGATGGCGCGCACCGCGCAACCGGTGCTGCATTCGCTACCGCACGACCGGGGCGCGCTCGAAGCGCGCATCGCGTTGTCGGAAGACTCGTTTCGCGCGGACGTCGATTTTCCGGGCGAGGAGTTCTATCTGTTCGTGCTCGAAGACGGCCAAACCGGCAAGCTGATGGGCACGGCGAGCATCGTCGCCGCGGCCGGTTATTCGGACCCGTTCTACGCGTTTCGCAACGACGCGCTGATTCATGCGTCGCGCGAGCTGCACGTGAATCGCAAGATTCACGCGCTGACCATGTCGCATGAACTGACCGGTAAAAGCCGGCTCGCCGGCTACTACATCGATCCTTCGTTGCGCGGCGACGCCGCCGCGCATCTGATGTCGCGCGCGCGGATGATGTACATCGCGGCGAATCGCAAGCGCTTCACGTCCGAGGTGTTTTCGCTGCTGCTTGGCGTTACCGACGAGCACGGCGTGTCGCCGTTCTGGGAAGCAGTGGGGCGTAAGTTCTTCGGCCGCGATTTCGCGGACATCGAAATTGAATCGGGCGGCCGTAGCCGCACGTTTATCGCCGAAGTGATGCCTACGTATCCCGTGTATGTTCCGTTGCTGCCGGAAGCGGCGCAACGCGTGCTCGGCGAGCCGGATTCGAAGGCCTTGCTCGCGTATGAGATTCATCAGGAAGAAGGCTTCGAGACCGACCGCTACATCGATATTTTCGATGCGGGCCCAGTGCTGACCGCGCAGGTGGATCGCAGCGCCTGTGTCACGCGCAACGAAACGCGCGTGGTGCACGACGCGGCCGCTGCGGCGAGCGGGTCGACGTATCTGATCGCCCATAACGGCGCCGACGGCGAATTCCGTTGCGTGCTCGGCGAGCTGGCGGCGGGCAATGCGGTGGATAACGCAGCGGGCCACGCAGTTGAAAAGACCCGCAGCGCGGCATTGCCGCACGCGGCGCGCGTCGCGCTCGGCGTGACCGAGGGCGACGCGGTGCGCTGCGTGCCGCTGCACGCGCCGAATCAGGATGAACATAGGGGAGACGCACAATGATCGTCGTTCGCGTTGTGCAACGAGGCGATGTGGACGCGCTAATGCGGCTCGCGCAGGAAACCGGCCCGGGTCTCACCACCTTCAAGCCGGATCGCGACGCGCTGGCGGCGCGGGTGGAACGCGCGCGCCGCACGATGGAAGACAAGGCCGAGCCGCATGAAGCCGGCTACTTCTTCGTGATGGAAGACACCGATACCGGCGACGTGGCCGGCGTGTGCGGCATCGAAACGGCGGTCGGTCTGCAACAGCCGTTCTACAACTATCGCGTGAGCACGGTGGTGCACGCGAGCCAGGACCTCGGCATCTGGACGCGGATGCGCGCGCTGAACATCTCGCACGACCTGACGGGTTACGCCGAAGTCTGCTCGCTGTTCCTGAGCCCGCGTTATCGCACGAGCGGAGTGGGCGGTTTGCTGTCGCGCTCGCGCTTCATGTTTCTCGCGCAGTTTCGCGAGCGGTTTCCGCAGCGTCTGTGCGCGGAATTGCGCGGTCATTTCGATGCCGAAGGCACGTCGCCGTTCTGGCGTGCGGTCGGCTCGCATTTCTATCAGATCGATTTCAACGCGGCGGATTATCTGAGTTCGCACGGCCGCAAGGCGTTTCTCGCCGAGCTGATGCCGCGCTATCCGGTGTATGTCGAGTTGCTGCCGCAAGAGGCGCAGGACTGCGTCGGTCTCACGCACAACGACACGATTCCGGCACGCCGCATGCTCGAAACGGAAGGGCTGCGTTACGAGAATCACGTCGATATTTTCGACGCCGGTCCGGTGCTCGAATGCCATATCGCCGACTTGCGCACGGTGCGCGAGAGCGTGCTGGTGCCGGTTGAAATCGCCGCCACGACTTCGGACGCGTTGAAGGATGGGCCGAAGTCGATGGTATCGAACACGTCGCTCGGCGATTTTCGCGTCGGCGTGGTGGCGGGCGTGCCGCAGGACGGCGTGTTCCGCCTGAGCGCCGCCGAAGCCGCCGCGCTCGACGTCAAGGCAGGCGACCTCGTGCGCGTGCTGCCGCAGAAACACAAACAAGGATGATCATGAGCGAGCTTTTCATCGACGGCGAATGGGCCGCCGGCACAGGACCCGTTTTCGCGTCGCGTAACCCCGGTACGGGCGCGACGGTGAGGGAAGGTCATAGCGCGTCGGCGGACGACGTCGATCGCGCCGTGCGTAGCGCGCGCCGCGCGTTCGCCGCGTGGTCGGCATTGAGCCTCGACGAGCGTTGCGGCGTGGTGCGTCGCTTCGCTGCACTCGTGACCGAACGCAAGGAAGCGCTGGCCGAAGCGATTGGTCGCGAGACGGGCAAGCCGTTGTGGGAAGCGCGTACCGAAGCGGCGTCGATGGCCGCCAAGGTCGAGATTTCGATTCAGGCCTATAACGAACGCACCGGCGAGAAGCGCTCCGCCATGGCCGACGGCACCGCCGTGTTGCGGCATCGTCCGCATGGCGTGGTGGCGGTGTTTGGGCCGTATAACTTTCCGGGCCATTTGCCGAACGGACATATCGTGCCGGCGTTGATCGCGGGTAATGCGGTCGTGTTCAAACCGTCCGAGTTGGCGCCCGCTGTCGCCGCGCTGACCGTGCAGATCTGGCGCGATGCGGGCTTACCGTCGGGTGTGCTGAACCTCGTGCAAGGCGAGAAAGATACCGGTATTGCGCTGGCGAATCATCGGCAGATCGACGGCCTGTTCTTTACCGGCAGCTCGGATACCGGCACGTTGCTGCACAAGCAGTTCGGCGGCCGCCCGGAGATCGTGCTGGCGCTGGAGATGGGCGGCAACAATCCGCTCGTGATCGGACCGGTGGCCGATGTCGACGCCGCTGTGCACCACACGATCCAGTCGGCGTTTCTGTCGGCAGGGCAGCGCTGCACCTGCGCACGGCGGATTTTCGTGCCGAACGACGCGTTCGGCGATCGCTTCCTCGCGCGTCTCACCGAAGTCACCGCGCGCATTACCGTGGGCGAATACAACGCCGATCCGCAGCCGTTCATGGGCGCGGTGATTTCGGCGCGTGCGGCTTCGCGTCTCGTCGCCGCGCAGGAACGTTTGCTCGCGGACGGCGCGACCGCCCTGCTTAAAATGGAGCAGCGCGATCCTAACCTCGGCTTCGTCACGCCCGCGATTCTCGACGTGACCAATGTCAAGAACCTGCCCGACGAAGAGCACTTCGGCCCGCTCGCGCAAATCATCCGCTACGGCAGCTTCGATGAAGCGCTCGACAAAGCCAACGACACCGAGTTCGGTCTCTCCGCGGGCCTGCTCGCCGACGACGAAGCTCTGTGGACGCATTTCCAGCGCACCATCCGCGCCGGTATCGTCAACTGGAACCGGCCGACCAATGGGGCGTCTTCCGGTGCGCCGTTCGGCGGTCCGGGCCGCTCCGGCAACCATCGGCCGAGCGCGTATTACGCCGCCGACTACTGCGCGTTCCCGATGGCTTCCGTCGAAAGCGCGCAACTGCAAATGCCCGCGAGCGTCTCGCCGGGCCTCCAATTCTAAGGATCGACGATGCAAGCCACTGAAGCCAATTTCGACGGCCTGGTCGGCCCGACCCACAACTACGCGGGACTGTCGTTCGGCAACGTCGCGTCGCAGAACAACGAGAAGTCGGTAGCGAATCCGAAGGCGGCCGCGAAGCAGGGTCTGCGCAAGATGAAGCAACTCGCCGACCTCGGTTTCCATCAGGGCGTGTTGCCGCCGCAGGAGCGTCCGTCGATGCGTCTGCTGCGTGAACTCGGCTTCTCCGGCGACGACGCCACGGTGATCGCGCGCGTCGCGAAAGACGCGCCCGAGTTGCTGGCGGCGGCAAGTTCGGCGTCGGCCATGTGGACCGCGAATGCGGCGACCGTGAGCCCGTCCGCCGATACGCAGGACGGCCGCGTGCATTTCACGCCGGCCAATCTGTGCAGCAAGCTGCATCGCGCGATCGAGCACGAATCGACGCGCCGTACGTTGCGCGCGATGTTCAGTGACGCCGACCGTTTCGCGGTGCACGAGGCGCTGCCCGGCACGCCCGCGCTCGGCGACGAAGGCGCGGCGAATCACACGCGCTTCTGCTCGGAATACGGCACACGTGGCGTCGAATTCTTCGTGTATGGCCGCAGCGAGTATCGTCGCGGGCCGGAGCCGAAGCGTTTCCCGGCGCGCCAGACGTTCGAGGCGAGCCGTGCGGTCGCGCATCGTCATGGTCTCGAGGAGGCGGCCACGGTGTATGCGCAGCAGAACCCGGACGTGATCGATGCGGGCGTGTTCCATAACGACGTGATCGCGGTGGGCAATCGCAATACGCTGTTCTGTCATCAACTGGCGTTCGTCGACCAGAGCGCGGTGTACGACGAGTTGCGCTCGAAGCTGCTGGGTTTCAAGGCTGACTTCAACGTGATCGAAGTGCCCGACGCGCAAGTGAACGTGTCCGATGCCGTCACGTCGTATCTGTTCAACAGCCAGTTGCTGACGCGTCCCGACGGCAAGCAGGTGCTGGTGGTGCCGCAGGAATGCCGAGAGAATGCGCGCGTGGCCGCGTACCTCGACGATCTGACGTCGCACACCGGCCCGATCGACGACGTGCTCATATTCGATCTGCGCGAGAGCATGAAGAACGGCGGCGGCCCGGCGTGTTTGCGTCTGCGGGTGGTGCTGAACGACGAGGAGCGCGCGGCCGTGACGCCGGGTGTGTGGATCAACGACACGCTGTTCGGCCGTCTGGATGCGTGGATCGAGAAGCACTATCGCGACCGTCTCGCGCCGTCCGATCTGACCGATCCGCATCTGCTTCACGAGTCGCGCACCGCGCTCGACGAGCTGACGCAGATTCTCGGTCTGGGTTCGCTGTATGACTTCCAGCGCTGAGCACGGTATGCCGGTCGCCATGCTCGACGATTTTCTCGCTTACACGCTAGCGGGCGCGCGGCCTGCCGCGAATGAAACGCAGGGCGTGTGTGCGAGTGGCGCGCGTTGGTCGTGGCTGGATGACGGCGTGTTGTTGATCGAACCCGCCGCGCAAGGGCAGGGCGCGATGCGCAGCGTGCTGGTGTCGGCGGGTGTGCATGGCGATGAAACGGCGCCGATCGAATTGCTGTCGTTTCTGGTGCGCGATATCGCGCATGGCGCCGCCGCGTTGACTTGCCGCTTGCTGGTGATTCTCGGCAATGTCGATGCTATGCGGGACGCGTGTCGTTATCGCGACGACGATTTGAACCGGTTGTTTAGCGGGCGGCATTTGCAAGTGCCGCAGAGTTATGAAGCGCCGCGTGCCGCTGCGCTGGAGCAGGCTGCGGTGCGGTTTTTCGTGGGTTCGGGTTCGGCTTCTGACTCGAACGCGCCCGGCGAGCGCTGGCATATCGACATGCATACGGCGATTCGCGCATCGGCTTTCGAGCAATTTGCGTTGCTGCCGCATACCGGCAAGCCGTTCTCGCGCGCAATGTTCGAATGGCTCGGCGAAGCACGTATCAGTGCGGTGCTGTTGCACACCACGAAGGGAAACACGTATTCGCATTTCACCGCGCAAGCGTGCGGCGCTGAAGCGTGCACGCTCGAACTCGGCAAGGTGCGGCCATTTGGACAGAACGATCTCGCGCGTTTCTCAGGTGCGGATGAAGCGGTGCGTTATCTGCTGGCAGGCACGCATGGCAACGCGTCAGCGCAGTTGCCACGCGTGTTCACCGTGATCGATCAGCTCACCAAGCAAAGCGATGCGTTCGAATTGCTGGTGGCGGCGGATGTCGCGAACTTCACGCCGTTCGCGAAAGACACGCTGCTCGCGCGCGATGGTGATTATCGCTATACCGTGCGTCATGAGGAAGAACGTCTCGTGTTTCCGAATGCGACGGTGAAGCCGGGTTTGCGTGCTGGTTTGCTGGTAGTCGACACCACTGACGATACGTTGTCTAAGCTCGTCTAAATCCAACTCCTTCAAAACCGACCGCGGCAGGAAGCCCCATTGCATCTCGCGTACAAACTCGCGTGATGCAATGAGGCTTAAGGTAAGAGCATGCGAGCGGTGCGATTTGCACGGATCGTACCTATCCTGTCCGGAATCATTGCCTGATGTCACGCACAGCAAAATATAAATCTCTATTTTTTAAATTCAAGAGATACCCTCCGTGCACATTTTGAAATGAACCGCTTTGTCCAAGTCCGTCAAAATTGAAGCCAACACAAAAATACTGATGTTTTCCCTCTTTGGCAAGACTCCATTGTGCCAGCATCGGATTGAATGCGGCGGGCTTGGCCTTCCCGTTGTTGCCAATGGGTATGGACTTGGACAGTCGATAGAGTTTTCCAGAATAGATTAACGCCTGATCTGGTTTTCTTTCAGCGTAACCCATATCGGTACCTTCATATTTTAAGATATAGCCTGCATTGAATCCGTTCGCGTAGTCATCCTCTTGAAAAACCTCGTCCACATTAATGTTCCGGATGGTGACGGAGGGCGCAACTGCCCGTGCCTGAAGGCAACTTTTAACCAGATTTTCGCTTGGGGGAGCAGCCCATCCGATACTGGAGACAACCATGATCATTGCGGCGAACGCGCTCTTCATCGATATTCATTCCCACCCGTAACATCCAGGCATTGCTGATTGTATTTCCAAAAAATTGTGCCGCCGATGCCCGCTGTTGAATCTGTAAGTTTTATACCGTGTATCATGTTACAGGCCCTTGGAATGCCAGTGAGGATTCGCGGCGCCGTTGTAAACGCAGCCTGTTACGAAGGGTCTATCGCAATCGCCGTTCACCCAGTTGATCAGCACTTCTTCACCGACTGTTGAGACATGCACACCAACGTACCCACCGCTGGCATCGGACATCGCGGCCCGCGCCCGGCACGATGCTTTCTCGTTGTCGTTGTTGAGTCGATGCCTATGGAAACGAACCTTGATGCGATTCATAGGATTCAGCGGATTGGTATAGACGTCCGCGTTCGCAGGGCCAACGACAATCGGTGACTGAAAATGCATCACGGGCTTGTGATGTTCGAGTGGACTACGATCGGACTCAGCCTTCCGTTCCCCAAGAAAGCTCGATGACCTTAGGCACGTCGGACGTGCCCTTATATGACAAGGGTTTAAGCCGCCCGATGTGCGTAGGACTTTTCGGTCATCCCCGCCTCACGCTGGAAACACGGCTGATCTGCTGGTCCTTGATCGCACCAAGCCTGAACCAGTCGCTGCGTCCGCTTCACATGCTTCTTCATCCGTTGTTCGGAGGTGAGTTGTTGCTCAGTTTATTTCGGAAAAATGCAAAATAATATCGTTTTTATCACGCATCCGCATTGTACTCACTGAGACTGAGCTTGCTCTAAATAACTCTGCAGCGCCTTAGTCCTATCGGCAGTTAATTCAGCGATACATTGGGATCGGTTCACGACTAGCCACTGATGCGCGCCACCGCTCAAACTTGTTCGAAATTCACACTCTGCATCTCTGAATGCGACCCACGCGCGCTGTGCCGATACGATTTGAGTCCGGGAAAAGTTCTCTTTTTCCGAATCATCCTTAAGGCTGCCAAGCAGCTTCTTGTAGGTATCGTTGAGCACTTTGTCGGCTGCAACACGTGCTTTCTCCGCGCACTGGAAATTGCCTTGCGCGCTCGCCAGGTCAGTCCCTCCAGGAGGGTTATTGCAGTCCAAGGCAAAGGCGTTCAAAGAAACACAGGACAAAGCGAGAACGAGGTAGCGATTAAATTTCATGGTGGGCATCTTAAACATTAGTGATCGTATTCGGACGTATACGTGGCGGGGTAGTACAGATCTTCAGCAAGAAATCCTGTTTCGTCCTTTAAGAGTGTTTTGGCACGAACAATCTCATCGCGTTGGACAGGGATACCTGCAAGCGTGTTGGCATGGGTCGGATCGAGGTGCGCGATATATTCCACCGCCCGTTTCTCATCGTCTCCACTGACGAAGGGAACTGCAACACCACAGCACTTCGCTGCAGCCGTAATGAGCATTTTTTTAGCGCCGCGAATCGCACACGCTGTCACAAACGCTATGCCAAGCGCAGACCGGATATTCTTGTCCTTGCAGAATTTGAGTGCGGGATTCATATACCCTTCCACCGCAAAATCCAATTCAGCCTCTTGGAAGGCGTCCACTTTGCCTGCTTCCACAAAGCGGGTTGCCCATTTGCCTTCCCACAGGTCTTGCTTCAGACCTCCAACATTCACAGCAATAGGTTGAACCCGTTTTCCGCGAATTTCGCTACTGACCGGTAGAGTGTGGTGGGCCGCGAGGTAAGCCAAATGCGTCCCCTCGCTTGTGTGACGTATCGAATTCCAATGGGCCTGGCCGGACGCATAATCAACATTCGAAACGTCGATGCCGGTGGTCGTGAGCGCTATTAACTCTGCGTAATTGTCACCGAACACCTCGGCGAACTTTGCGCTGTCTTTCTGAACCATTCTTTGCAGGAGCTTTCCTAAACTTCCGCTGTCTTGAGTGAACTGAATGATTCCGTATGACAATCCTATATGTACCAGACGGCCATAGCTCAAGCTAGGACTTGGTTGCGCATGGAACTCCGTATCGCGATTTTCGGCGGTAAAAGGATCGTGTCCGCTCTCGCATAAAGCGATTGCAGCAATGATTTGCAGTCGCTCGTTTCTGTCAAGAATAACGCCTTGGAATTCAATGACATGAGGCGGTTTGTTCAGCCTGTCGATCAGTTGCTGATGATCCGCAGTGTCATTCTTGTTTTTCTTTTTCGGCACCGGTGGAGTATTTACAGCCGGTTGTGTAGATGAAGGCGCAGGTGCCTTTGGTGTCAAGGGCACGTCATGATGTTGTTGGACTTCCGTGCTTTCGCCCGAGTTCCGTATCATCTCAACGATCTCGTCTGCAATCGCGACATTACATATATATCCGGTCTCGTAGGCGAACGGCCCACCAGACAATTGCGTTTGCGGTTCACCGGAGTCAGGGCTCACGTTGGTTCGCAAAAAGACCGGAAAAATGGCGTCGCTACCGGCCAACAAATCGGGTTGTTGCAAGTCATCGTTGATCATACCGTTTTTCCCCGGATTTTCTTCAGGATCTCCACACGGAGAACGTCCGCCTGGTTGCTAATAGCCAACTGTGCGACTCCGTCGTGATCAGTCTTCCCAGTAACGACCTGTCCGTTTTTTAGATGGACACGAATAGGTCGATCAACGATTGCATATCCGCTGTTGTCTACAAGCCATACCGGCCGGTCATACAAGTGATCGAAAGGCAACGCCGGAAGTGGATAAGCGGTCTCAGCGGGACCAGCAAAACTATGCTGGCTACCCTTGATATCAATCTTGCCTGGTGCATGAATTTCAATGTTGCCGTCCTTGATGCGAATGTAGGCGCCACCGGATGTCAGAAGGATTTCTTGCTTCGCCGCCGCTTCAATCTTTTCCGTCGCGGACAGCAGCTTCACTGTCTTCTGCGCGGTTAGTTCGATGTTATCCGCGTGGGCCTGAAGTTCGACCTTACCCTTGGCTGCGAAGAGCTTCATCCCGGCATTCTGCACAAACAGGCTCAGTTTTTCCGCGACACTTGCGATGAGCGATTTACCGGTTGCGATGTACGTGCTTTGCCCGCTAATCAGATTGACCTGTTGATCGGCGGAGACATGGGCGGATTTCTGCGTAGACAACGCAATGCCTGACGGACTACCGAACAGCATGACCGGCTCCTTGAACGCATTTGCGTTTCCGGTTCCACCGCCAGCGGTGTTACCGCCTGACGACGAACCCGACACGCTGTTCCGCGTCGCGTCCGTGTATGACTTCAGCGAGTCGTAGCCATCCTTGAGACTTTCTGCCTGATGTGTCGTGCTGGCATTCGACATCGCTTCCAGCACGCTTTCCGAATTCACTAACTGCGAGGTTGTTTGCCGTGCATCCAGTGGCTGGTAGGACGCCGGGTAGGTTGTGACATACAGGCCTTGGCCCGCACGCACCGCGCCGTAAGCATCCGACTTCAGGTCGAAGCCACTGCCGAGATAGGCCCCGCGAGTGTTGCCGGTCTGTGCGATCAGGTAACCCAGATGCAAATGTGCGTTCGTACTCGTTGAATAAAGCTGAACACGGTTCTGACCACTGGAGTCGTCCATCACCATCTGGTTGTAGCCGCTGCCTTGATATTCCTTCGACTTGTAGCCCGATAGCAGACCGTTGGAATGCCAATGCGGTTTCGTCGCGCCGTTGTAAACACGGCCTGTTACGAGGGGTCTATCGCAATCGCCGTCTATCCAGCTAATCAGGACCTCTTCGCCGACTCTCGGCACATGCACACCACCGTACCCGCCGCCGGTATCGGACATCGCGACGCGCACCCAACACGATGCTTTCTCGTCGCCGCTATTGAGCCGATCCCAATGGAAGCGAACCTTGATCCGATTCAGCGGATCGGTATAGACCTCGGCATTCGCAGGGCCGACAACGGTCGCCGATTGCAAGTGCATTGCTGGCTTGTGATGTTCGAAGGGGCTGCGATACGCAATCACCTTGCGTTGTGCTTCGATCTCGACGAAAAAGAAACCTTCGCTGCCATCCGCGTGCGTGATTTTCAGACCGGCATGGTTAGCTTCTGCGGCGGCGAGTTTGCTCTTCAGGCTGTGCGGGAAATCGGTAGCCTGACTGGACACCGGCAGATTGTTCTCGATGAACCAGGTGGCTTCGATAATCGCAAACTGGCGGTTTTGCTGACTATCTGTCGCATGGTCGGGATGATCATCCAGTTCGAACCAGCGACCTGCATCGGCACCACGCACACCGCCTGAGCCATAGAACCGTTTTGCCCGCGATTCCCATTCTTCCATACGGATTTTTGACAGCGCATCGCCCCTATCCTGTTTGCCGTAGGTATAGGTGCCCGTGTATTCATACACCTCCGCCTGCTGGGGTAAGTTCCCCTGCGTGGGTAGTGTCGGGATATTGGTGCCCTTCGGATTAAAGGACGACCCAGGTGCCTTGTAATCGAAGGTGCGCGTTGTGAGCGTCGTGCTCTGGAGTGTTCGCGTTCCTGACCACTGCACTAGCGCATCGGCTTCGCTATTCGTGCCCGCGCGATAGAACTCGACACTCTGCGGCGAAAGTGGCTGGAGCGTGTCCAGGCTGTCCGTGAGGATGAATGTATGGGACTTACCGTCGCTGGCCTGCTCAAAGTATCCGAATAGCCCTTCGTTTTCCATCAGCCGGTGGACGAAATTCCAGTCGTCCTCGTATTGCATGCAGAACGAACGCGAGGGCAGGGGCTTGCTCAGGGCAAAGCGAAATGCACCTTGGGCCTGCGGATGCATGTTGAAGACGTCGGTCAGGATTTCGTCGGCTGGCTTGTCTTGCCAGATTCGTGCATCTTTACGGAAGCGCAGAAAGTGCATCCACGATGCAAAGCCGATCTGATAACTCGTCAAGCCGCTGTCCGACCCGAGACGCCGCGCGGTATGCACATAACCGTGATGAGGGAGATAGGACCTGTCGGTCTGTTGAACCCAAAGCGTTACCGGCTGGGCGATCAGTTTCTTGAGTTCAATCGTATCGGAGGTAGACACGACATCAACTGTGAACTCGTAGTGACGGCCAATTCGAGAATGACCAACGACTCGCTGGGGCACCAGGACATTATTTCCCAGTGACGTATCCAGCTTCAGCAGGCGATCACTCTGGACGAGTCCGCCAGTCATTGCCCCGATTATGTCCTGCGCTCCCATACAGCCTCTTCGTGTTAGCTAAACGAGCGAACGCGCTCGGTGCGATTTTACGAAACTCCCGACCGATGAACCAGACGTTCGATGCCCGTAAGTGTGAAGTGGCATAAATTTCTGAAAACTAAATATGTGCTCGGCATATCCACGGATTTTGTCAAACGATCTTCCCGATGTTCTTTCGGTTGGGCAAATGGATTACGATTCCCGATTTCAAGCGGCCTCGGCCTGATTGCCCAATACATGCCACGGCGTGCGCGAGCAACCGGTGACATCATTTTGGGGCGTCAAGGGCAACGGCCACTTTCTGGTGGAATGGATTAAGGCGCTTTATCTGCCTGGCACCTTAAACGCAAAATGGAAGGCGCTACCGCCGCCAACTCCGTCTCGCTTGAATCACCCCCACCACCTTGCCTGAACGCGACACGAATTTGCACGTTTGCGGTGCATCGATTCGCACACGCCAGAAGTTCACGCCAGCCCCCGCCCGCCAGGCATGCCCGACGAAGCCTGTACAATCCCGGCCTCGCGGCTGTTGCGCTGCACCACATCGGCCGCACGAGTTTGAATCGCATTTTTGGCGCGGCAATGATGCTTGCCAGGATTCGGCTCCGTCTTATTCAATACCGTAGAGGAACACCCGTAATGAAGATGAATTGGCGAAACATGGCTGCGCTCGCGCTGTTCGCGACGGCAACGGCAGCGGCTGGCTCCGCATCCGCGGCGGATCTCAAGGAAGTGCGCTTCGGCGTCGAAGCGTCGTATGCGCCGTTCGAATCGAAGTCGCCGTCGGGCGAGCTGCAAGGTTTCGATATCGACGTCGGCAACGCCGTGTGCGCGAAGCTGAAAGTGAAATGCGTGTGGGTCGAGAACGCGTTCGACGGTCTGATCCCCGCGTTGCAGGCGCGTAAGTTCGACGCGATCAACTCGGACATGACGATCACCGAGCAACGCCGTCAGGCGATCGACTTCACCGATCCGATCTACACGATCCCGAATCAGATGATCGCGAAGAAGGGCAGCGGTCTGCTGCCGACGCCGGCTTCGCTGAAGGGCAAGCACGTCGGCGTGCTGCAAGGCACGATCCAGGAAACCTACGCGAAGGCGCGTTGGGCGCCGGCTGGTGTCGACGTCGTGCCGTATCAGACGCAAGACCAGATCTACGCCGATCTGGCATCGGGTCGTCTGGACGCGTCGTTCCAGGACGCGGAAGCCGCTTCGAAGGGCTTCCTGAAGAAGCCGCAGGGTGCGGGCTTCGACTTCGCCGGTCCGGCTGTCAGCGACGAGAAGCTGCTCGGCGCTGGCGTCGGCTATGGCGTTCGCAAGGGTGACAAGGCGTTGAAGGACGAGCTGAACCAGGCGCTGAAGGCGCTGAAGGCGGACGGCACGATCGACCGTCTGGCCGCGAAGTACTTCGATGTGAAGGTGGTGTTGAAGTAACGCGCCGATCGAAGCAGCACGCTGCTTCCGATGGACAGCAAAACGGCCGCAATAGCGGCCGTTTTGCTTATGAGGCGACACTGCGTCATGACGTCAATGCGCGTCACTGTCAGCGCATCGCCCAACAGCAACTCTCCTGCAACTCAACGCGCATTCACCTTCGGCTGGTCGAGATAATCGAACACCACTTCGCCGAGACCGAGCGTCAGGTCGGCGAGCAGATGCCTCGCCTCCACGATCTCCAGCACGGGCAATTCCGCGACCGGCGCGAGCGCATGCGGCGCCAGTTCGAGCGCAGCCGGACCGGTCCATGCGCCTTTCAGATCGATGTCCTGCAGGTAGTAACGCACCAGTTCGCAAATGCGCGGCGTGCCGTCCACGTGCGGAATCACCTTGAGCAGAAAGTTCGGCGTTTCCAGGCGCTTCTTCTGCTGCGCGAGGTCGAGCTGCCGATGCTTGTAGCCCATCGTGCCCGTGGCGATTCGCACCGGGCCGTAATCGAGCGTGCCGACGAGCGTGTCGGTGTGGACCGACAGCACCGGACTCGCGAGCTTCTTCGGAAAGCCCCACAATTCGCGGCCGCCGGCGATCGGCGGATGATCGTCCAGATACATGGCGAGCGTGTAGCCGCCCGCGACGCCGTTATACGACACCGGAATCACCTGACCGCTTTCCGTGTAGTCGCCGAAGCCGGTCGAGTCCGGCATGCGGATGAACTCGTAGTGCACCAGCGGCTCACCGATTTCGAGCGGCTCGGGCACCACCGCGCGCAGTTTGTCCGGGTCGGTGCGGTAGGTGATGATCAGGAACTCGCGATTGATGAAACGATATGGGCCCATGGGAAATGCCGGGCTCGTGATCGGCATCGCGAAGGCATTCGACAGCACGCTTTTGACGTCCATATTTTTCCTTGGTGGTTAAAGGCAGGAGGAACGCTGTTGCACCGCATCACAGTATCGTCGATTCCGCGCCGTAGCTCTTTCCGACACCTCTCCAATTATTTCGAGATATTGCTTCATTGACATGTCCGGGCATGGCGCGCTGCGCTAAAATCGCCGGGCGCATCGCGGGCGCCGCGGGTCTTTGGACCTTGAACGGCGTGTGTTGAATGCGGCAAAACCAAAATACAGCAGGCGGCGCCGGGCGGCGCTGAGCGGGGGATGACCTGAATGACCAACGTCGCAATCGAGAATCCGAGCCACACCAGCGCTGCGGACGATGCGCAACTCAATGCCAGCTTCGCGCGTCAGCCGATCCTGAATCGTGATGGCATGCTGTGCGGCTACGAAATCAAGGTGCTTGAGCCGGCCATGCCGGGGAGTGCGGACGCGGCGCATACGCCGGCGGACGCTACGAGCGCCGCGGCTGCTGCAACGGCGTCTGCACAAATCGAACCCGGAACCGAAGCGGCTCCCGACACTGACGCCGACGCGCAAGCGAACCGCGCACCCGATCCCGCGCAGTTAGTGAGGCGAGCCGTGATTCGCGGCTTGATTCACGGCAATCTGCGCGGCGCGCTCACCGGTCATCCGGCTTACGTCGATGTAAGCCGTGAGATGCTGCTCGACGATGCGATCCTGCGCTTGCCGGCCGAGCGCTTCATGCTCGAACTGTCGCCGTCGATCGTCGTCGACGACGCGCTGATTCTGCGTATCGTGCAAATGCATGGCCGCCGCTATCGCTTCGTGCTCGACGACGTGACGCAGCCCAACGAGACGTTCGCCAAACTGCTGCCATACGTCGAAGTCGTCAAGATCGACATTGCGCGTGCGCCGGCCGCGTTGTTGCCGAAACTGGCGAGCGTGCTGAAGTCGGCGGGCAAGCTGTTGATCGCATCGGGTCTCGACGCGCAGGCCGACTTCGAGACCGCGCATGGTCTCGGCTTCGATCGTTTCCAGGGGTACTTCTTCGCGCGTCCGCAGACCTCGATGACGCGTCGTGTCAGCGCGCCGCGTCATGCGTTGCTGAACCTGCTGCAATTGCTGGCGGGCGAGCCGACCGTCGCGCAACTCGAAGCCGAGTTGAAGCTGAATCCGGTGCTCGTGATGCATCTGATGAAGCTGGCGAATTCGAGCGGCCTGGCGGTCGGCCACAAAGTGACCACGCTGCGCGACGCGATCAACGCGACCGGCACTGACCGCATCGCGCGTTGGACGCAGTTGCTGCTCTACGCCGACGGCCGCAAGGTCGCGCTTGAAGACGACCCGTTGCTGCAACTCGCGGCGACCCGCGCGCGCTTCATGGAACTGGCGATCGAACGCCTGCCCGAAGCCGGCCGCGACGAAGCCGACGCGGCATTCCTGACCGGCGTGTTTTCATTCGTCGACGCGGTGTTCGGCGGTTCGCTCGAAAGCACGCTGAACGTGCTGACGCTGTCGCGTCCGATTCAATCCGCGATTCTGCAACGCGAGGGGGTGTTGGGTCTGTTGCTGAGCGCGGTCGAAGCGCTCGAGCGCGGCGCATGGGACGAGATCGCCATGCTGTGCGAGCGTCTGAAGCCGTTGACGGTGGAAGAGGTCGCGCAGATGGGACTGGCGGCGGGCGCATGGGCCGGTGTCGCGGATCGCAGCGCGGAAGGGCTGGAACGCATCGAAGATTGAGCGTCGGCGCTCGATCATAAGAAGCAGAAACAGCAAGGCCGGCATGCGTAGCATGCCGGCCTTGGCACATCGATTGAAACCCGGCGTCGGGCAAATCCAGAATCAGGAGAGTGAAGCGTGGCGATCAACGATCTCGCCAGGTTTTCACATCGTCTCCATTTCCCGCATCTGCCCCAGGCCGAAAAAACGGCCTAACTCCTTGGCCAATTCATTTAGTACGCTCATTTCCTTTTGAGAAATTCGTCGTGGCTCCTGCGTATGAGACCAGTCGCCGTAGAGTAGCGCGACGGTCTGATCGCTTTCGTCGACGACCGGTAGCAGCACGAAGGCGCGGGCGTCGTCGAACGAGCGGCGGAACCATTCGGGCAGCCTCGCAACCATTTTCGGATCGCGCGCGTTCTCGATGAAGATGCCCACCGAGTTCGCGATCGCGAGATGGAACACGTCGGGTTCGAACGCGGTGTTGAAGCTGAGTTTAGGGAGCGCCGCGTCGATCTTCGGACCCAGACCAAGGCGCGCCTTGAACGTGCCGTTGCTGTGCTTGACGAACACCACCGTGCGTGCAAAGCCTAAGCCAGCCAGCACGGTTTCGGCCGCGAGAGCGAGTGCCGGGGCGAGCGGGCTGCCAACGGGCAGACCGCGCAGATCCTCGACGCCGACCGCGATGCGATCTTCCGGGCTGAGTGCTTCGCGTGCAATCGCGTCTGCGTTCGCGCGCAACTCGACGATCTCGGCCATCACGCCGTCGCCGCCTTCTTCGCGGGCGAGCGCGAGGCTCATTTCGAGCAGCACGTCGGGGTCAGTGTTCAGGACGCGGCTATATTCCTGCGCCAGTTCAGCGATGCGTTGCTCGCGGTCCCAATCCGGCATGTTCTGCTGGGTGAGCACGCCGGCAACCGCTGTCGAGTAATTGGTGATGGCGCGCAGCCACTGCACCTGGCGCGGCTGTTCGGTATCTTGCGGATCGAACTCGCCCATGCCGGAGCGGATCATGTCGGGCAGGCGCCAGCGCACCGCGGCTTCCTCGCCGATTTCGTCGAAGGTCACGCCGAGCACCAGCACGCAGGCATCGGCTTCGAGCGTGCCGGCGTCGATGTGGCGGCGAATCTGGTCCCACTCCGCGTCGAGATAGAACACCACGAGCAGCTTGCCGATCTGCCGCATGAGCGTGCAGACGACCGCTTCTTCGCCGGCGCGCAGATCGCCGCGCTCGGTCAGCTTGCGCGCGACGCAGCCCGACAGCAGTGTGCGGTTCAGTTCGAGTTTCGCGTCGATGCGGCGCGGCGCGCTGTGATGGAAGTGATCGACGATCTTCAGGCCAACCACGAGGTGGCCGACCGCGTCCATGCCGAGCACCATCAGCGCGCGCGACACCGTGGTGATGTTGCCGCCGAACGCCATGTACATCGCCGAGTTGGCGAGTCGCAGCACCTTTTGCGTCAGGGCGAAATCCGACAGGACCACCTGCACGAGGCCGGTGAAGTCGAGGTCGTCATTGTTCATCGCCGCCATGGTGGTGCGCAGCGATTGCGACAGCATGGGGAAATCGCCGCGCTCGCTCATTCGCGTCCAGAGCCGGTCGAGCACCGCCGCCTTTACCATGTGAGTCCCGCCAAAGCCATACATG
This sequence comes from Paraburkholderia bryophila, assembly GCF_013409255.1. Classification (NCBI taxonomy): domain Bacteria; kingdom Pseudomonadati; phylum Pseudomonadota; class Betaproteobacteria; order Burkholderiales; family Burkholderiaceae; genus Paraburkholderia; species Paraburkholderia bryophila. The sequence continues at coordinate 1,199,026 of NZ_JACCAS010000001.1, read as the reverse complement.
TTCCAATGAGTGCCACGCCGGTCCTGGTAGACCGGCTTGTTCCGCTGCATGATCCGCTACCTGAGCGCTCGACCTGCATTGCTACGCGGTATGCAAGTGAAGCGTGCGCGCTTCGAAACGCTGCGCGAGTTCGTCGGAGGGCAACGCCTTGCAGACGAGCCACCCCTGAATATGGTCGCAGCCCATCTCGGTGAGCAGCGCGCGCTGCTCTTCTGTTTCGACGCCCTCGGCGACCAGTTCGAGATCGAGCGTCTGCGCCAGTCCGACGACCGCGCTAACGATTGCCTGATCGTTCCGGGAGGTTAGCAGATTCTCGACAAAACTCCTGTCGATCTTGAGTTTGGCCAACGGGAATCGTTGCAGGTAAGCCAGACTCGAATAGCCAGTGCCGAAATCGTCGACCGCAAAACGGATGCCCATTGCCGTCAATTCTTCGAGCAGACCCTTGGCGTGCGCCGGGTCGTGCATCAGCAGGCTTTCGGTGATCTCGAACACGAGGCGGCGCGGGTCGATGCCGGTCAGCTCGATCGCTTCGCGCACCGAGTCCTTGAAACGCGGATCGCGGAATTGCTGCGGCGACACGTTGACGGCCACGTATTGCAGCGAGATCCCCTTCGCGTCCCACTGGATCAGTTGCATGCAGGCCACCTTCAGCACCCAGTTGCCGAGGAAGTTGATCAGGCCGATCGACTCCGCGAGCGGAATGAACATCGACGGCGGCACCAGACCGTGTACCGGATGCAACCAGCGGATCAGCGCCTCGACGCCGACCACGCCGTGCGTGCGGCTGCTCGTGATCGGCTGGAAGTGCAGTGAGAATTCGCCGTTGCGCACGCCGTCGTACAGATCGGCTTCGAGCTTCAGACGTTCGGCGTCGGCCGGGTTGTCGTCCGGGACGTAGAAGGCGAGTGTGTTGCCGCCGGCCGCCTTGGCCTGCAGCAACGCATGGTCGGCCCAGCGCAGCAGATGCGTGTCGTGGCTGGCGTTGTCGTTGGCGTGGCGCACGTCCGGATAGAGTGCGATGCCGATGCTCGCCGACAGGTGAACCTGCTGGCCGTTATACACATACGGCTGCTGGATCGCGGTCAGCAGACGCCGCGCCAGCGCCTCGGCGGCGGCGGCCGCGTCGGTGCGGTTGGCGGCGGGTTTGACGAGAATCGCAAACTCGTCGCTGGCCACGCGCGCCACCGTTTCGTTGGGGCTCGTCATGTTCAGCAGACGTCGCGACGTGTCGCGCAGCATTTCGTCGCCGGCATCGTAGCCGAGCGCGCGGTTGACGCGCTGGTAGTCGTCGAGGTCGAGCAGCAGCAGCGCGGTCGGCGTGCCGTGCGCGTCCGCTTGCAGTTGCGCGTCGAGCAGCGCCGGGATCAGCGCCGACTGGTTGGCCAGATTGGTCAGGCGGTCCAGATGCAGCGCCTGGGTCAGACGTTCTTCGGTTGCGCGCCAGGCGGACACGTCGAAGCCGGCGATCGCATAGCCGTCGGTGCCGTCGTGGCTGCTGCGCACCACGCGCAGTTCGACGGTGATCGGGTAGGTCAGCGACTTGATCAGGCCCAGCGTGGCTTTCTCGACGTTGCCGGTGGTCGCCGCGAGCGTCAGCAGCGCGTCGAGGCGCGGCACGTCGGCCGCCGCCACCAGATCGTGCAGCGTGATGGTCTCGAGGTACTCGCGGTGATAGCCGATAAAGCGCAGGCTGGCATCGGAGACGTAGATGAAGCGCAACTCGTCGTCGATGTGCGCCAGCAGGTCGACGGCGCCGACCACCTGTTCCAGTTGCGCAGCGCGGCTCGAGGCCGTCTGCGGTTTGACGTCCGCACGCCGGCCGAACGCACGAAGCCGGTCCATGACCGTGCGCAAGGAGCCCCGGCGGGGCGCGGTGATCCTGTTCGCTTCCATGTTTGTCGCTGGCAACCTGTATTCGTCTGCAGGCGGGGCGCTTTGCTCGCCGCCGGGATCGGACGGCCGAGAGGTTATCAGGCCGCCCCATCAGAACGAGATAACGACCGTCGGCGGGAAATCTTTAGCCGCTACTAAAAAAAACACGCGGTAAGGGAACGGCGGCGTCGCGCGGCGTCGATTCCATTAAAGTGGGATGGCCGGTTGTCCGTTAATGATTCATACCCGTTGTGCGGTACGACTGTGAGGTTGTTGCCGCGTCGTTTTTTGAATACTTGCTCCTGTGATCCATGTCTGAACGCCAATCTGTCAGGGCCATCCCCCGACTCGAGGTGCTTGACTCAACCGCCGACCACGCCGAACAGGCGTCCGCCGCGCAGTTTGTCTACCTCGGCCGCCAGCCAATCCTCGATCGCCACGGCGCGCTGAGCGCCTACGAGCTTTTGTTCCGCGCCGGCGCGCATAACTATGCCGAAGTCACCGACGACGCCCAGGCGACCGCCCAGGTGGTGGCCCGCGCGATCGGCGGGATCGGCGTGCAGGCGGCGCTGGGGCTGCATCGCGGCTTCGTCAATATCGACCGCGCGCTGCTGTTCAACGACATCGTCCATCTGATGCCGCCCGAGCGCTTCGTGCTCGAAATCCTCGAAACCGTGAAATTCGACGCGCTCCTTGCGCGCCGGCTGGGGGAGTTGCGCCGGGCCGGGTTTCAGGTGGCGCTCGACGACGTGGTCGAACTCACGGACGACGTGCTCGCTGCGCTGCCCTATGCGGATATCGTCAAGATCGACTTTTTGCTGACCGAACGGGCCGCGCTGCCGAAGCTGGCGTCGATGCTGCGGGCGCAGGGCAAGACGTTGATTGCCGAGAAGGTGGAGACACGGGAAGACTTCGAGCTGGCCCGCGATCTGGGCTTCGATCTGTTTCAGGGGTATTTCTTCGCGCGGCCGCAGGTGCTGGCCGCGCCGCGTAACCGGTCGCCACGGCCGGGCTTGCTGCGGTTGCTGGCGTTGCTGTCGCGCGATGCGGGGATCTTCGAGCTCGAAGCGGAGCTGAAGCTCAATCCCAGTGTGGTCGTGCAGTTGATGCGGCTGGTCAATTCGAGCGCGTTCGGGTTGGGGCGGAATATCTCGTCGTTGCGCGAGGCCATTATTGCAACCGGGACGCGGCAGATCGCGCGCTGGGCGCAACTGCTGCTGTATGCGGATAGCGGCGATCTGCCGTGGCGCGCCGATCCGCTGGTGCAACTGGCGGGTACGCGATCGCGGTTTATGGAGCTGGCGGCGGGGTGGCTGCGACCGTCGGACGACGATTTTGCCGATGCGGCTTTCATGACCGGGATTTTTTCGCTGGTGCATGTGGTGGTGGGGAGCACGCCGGCTGTGGTGCTGGAGAAGCTGGGGCTCGCGCCGCAGATTCGCGATGCGATCGTGTTGCGCAGTGGGCCGCTCGGGATCTTGCTGCGGCTGGCAGAGGCGGCGGGCGAGGGCGCCGATGGGGCGCAGATCGCCGCGGCGGTCGATGCGCCCGCGGGGTTTGCTGCGTTGACGCCTGAGGTGCTGGCGGAGTTGAATCTGTCGGCGGCGGCCTGGTTCGGGGCGCATATCGAAGAGGCGGCTTGAGCGGGGGGCGTAAGGGGCACGCGTGGTGCTGCCAGGTGATGGGGCGGGTTTTGCTGCATCCCCGCATTCACGCGCTGCCGGATTACTGTTACTGCATCGCCGCATTGTCGCGGGCCGTGGTTCGAACCGGCGAGCTTATATTCCCTTTCTTTTGCATCCCTTCGATGCGATCGTGCGTACCTTGCAGGTACGTGGTCCAATAGCGTGCTGCGACCGTAGCCGTGCTGTCGATCTGTTGTGCTGTTCGGCAATGCGGTCATGGACTCATTGGACGAATCGCGTGCATCAACGCTCGGAGGAACCGCAAATGAAGAAGAGATTCATACCGATGGCGCTCGCCGCCGTCATGTCGGCCGGCTTCGCGATCTATTCGCTGACGGCCTCCGCGACGCTCAAGCCGGGCGATGCCGCGCCGGCGTTCACTGCTGAAGCTTCGCTGGGTGGCAAGACGTACACCTATTCGCTCGCCGATGAGTTGAAGAAAGGGCCGGTGGTGCTGTACTTCTATCCGGCGGCTTTTACCAAGGGTTGCACGATCGAGGCTCATGAGTTCGCTGAGGCGGTCGATGAGTACAAGAAGTACGGTGCGACCGTGATTGGCGTGTCGCATGACAACATCGATACGTTGACGAAGTTTTCCGTGAGCGAATGCCGGAGTAAGTTTCCGGTCGCAGCGGATGCGGATTCGAAGGTGATCGGCGCGTATGACGCGGGGTTTCCGATGCATGCGTCGATGGCGAATCGCGTTTCGTATGTGATCGCGCCGGATGGCAAGGTCATCTATGAGTACACGAGTCTGTCGCCCGAGAAGCATGTGGAGAATACGCTCAAGGCTGTGAAGGAATGGGCGGCGGCGCATCCGCAGCAATAGGGTTGTGGGCGCCGCTGGCGCAGTTTCTGCAATGGTTTTTTGCGGTGAGGGAGAGGCGTTGCTCGTGCTAGGCTGAAGGTCTTTGTCTTGTGAGCTTGTGATGCCGATTCTTGTCGTTCTCTTTGCGCTCGGCGCGGTGGTTTATGGGGCCGTGCGGGCGTTTGATGCCTTGCGGGCGGCTTTTGGGTTGGGTGTTGCTGTCGGGGTTGCTGTGCTGGTGGGGTTGATCGTGGTCGCGGCTGTGGCTGTTTGGTGGCGGCGGCGTCGAGATGTGGCGGCTAATGTTCGCGACGGCGATTGGACTCATCTGCTTCAAGGTGATTGGGGCTCTGTTCGGCTCGCCGCCGGCAAAAGGCTCTGCGAGGTTCGGCTCGGCGATCAGGTCGGGGCTTATATCTTTGCCGATTTGCTCGGGGCTGAGGTGCAGGCTCAAGGTGGGCAGTCTCAAGTCGCTCTTAAGGTTAAAGATGCCAAGCATCAAGTCTGGCTCTTGCCCATGAGCGGGGAGCGGCAAGCCAAACAGTGGACCCGGATTTTGGTGCTCGCTGTGGAGCAGAAGCTTTGAGGGTTTTGGTTCCGGTGCGGTGCTTTGGTTGGGTTCTTCGGGTGTTGGCCTCTCCTTGCATTGTTAGTGGTCTATTAGCGTCGCCCCTGTGCGGGGCGGCACCTACTTCTCTTTGCCGCGGCAAAGAGAAGTAGGCAAGAGAAAGCCGCTCACACCGCTAATTCTTAAGCGGGTCCCCCGCACAGCCACGGTAGTGGTGCATCTGGAATCAGTGCTCTCGCACACTCCACGCTCGTGACACAGCAGTCATTCTTCCGGCGGCGCTGCGCGCGCCGTCGCGGTCGTTCATGCATAGCCCCTGCTAAGCGGGTCCCTCGCGCAGTTTCGGTAGTGGTGCATCTGGAATCGGAGTTCTCGCACACTCCGCGTTCGTGACACAGCAGTCATTCTTCCGGCGGCGCTTCGCGCGCCGTCGCGGTCGTCCACGATCGATAGCTCGTAAGCAGATCCCTCGAACAGTCGCAGTAGCGGCGCGTCTCGAATCTGGTTCTCGCACACTCCGCGTTTGTGACACAGCAGTCATTCTTCTCGCAGCACCGCGCGTGTCGTCACGGTACTCCATGTACCCGTAGCGGTTGATGAGTGACGCTGATCCGTTCGGCATCAAGGGGTTCTTGGCACTCTGACAAGCACGTTCGGAAATTTCGGAAATGAGGCCGCCGTGCTCCATTTAGCCTGGGCGGGCGATCACTCCCGACGTCATACGTTTTAGACTCGTTTTGTCGTGTAGTCACGACAAACGGGTTTCACAGCCTGTTAAACGCAACGTCCCACAGGCCTGCTAACGCAGGCGTGCGGCTGCCTTTGCACGTCTCTTTCATTGGGCGGGCCTTGGCGGGGGAGCCTCACGGCTCGCCGGTTTTTGGCGTTGCGTACCGGTCTGTGAACCCTGCCAATGTGCCCGCTCACCCAATTTTTCAGGCTAGTGTCGGGCGATCCAAGTCAGCAACTGGAGATCGCACATGAGTAAATCCCTCAAGAGTTCTCGAACCGTTTCGCGCCCGTCGGTTGATGCCATTCAATACGAGAAACTTGCGCTATCGGCTTTCCGTCTTATTGAGCGGCAAATAGCTCAACTGGAAAAGCTCTTGACGCTGGCAACTTCGATTTATCAGAATCCGGCTATCACGCTCGACGAGAGACATCGCCAGCGCACGTTACTGGGGCTCTGGATCGAAACCGGCGAAGACTATCGTCAAGAGGTCGAGGTTGACCGGGAGTTGTACGGCATCATCGCGTTGGATGCGAAGGGTGTTCCTCAAATGCATCTGACGGCGCGTCACGCAACGGAGCTTCTGACGACGGCGGGGCAGGGGGCATCAGACAACGGAGAGAATACTTGTGCAACGGGTCCGATGCCGCGCAAGCGAGTTCGCACCAAGACTTCATCGCGGCGCGGGGTGGTAGCGCACTAAGATTGGCTCACGGCCGATGAAAGGGACGCGATCATGAATTGCCCTCGGAAGCTTGACCGGGCACTCGATTTTGGGTGTCCGATTCGCAGAGTGCGCGCTCGCCGATTAGGGAATACCGCAGCGCGATTTGACGCGGAGTACCTCTCACGCGGACAAAAAGATGACTGCTGTGCCACTAACGCGGAGTGCGCGAGAACCCAGATCCAGATATGCCACAACCACGGCTGAGCGAGGGACCCGCATAAGAACTGGCGGTGTGTGAACAACCGCTGCGGCGCGCGCAGCGCCGCCGGAAGAATGACTGCTGTGTCACGAACGCGGAGTGTGCGAGAGCACAGATTCCAGATGCGCCACTACCGCTGCTGCGCGAGGGCCCCGCTTAGCAGGGGCCGTGCATGAACGACCGCGACGGCGCGCGCAGCGCCGCCGGAAGAATGACTGCTGTGCCACGAACGCGGAATGCGCGAGAACCCAGATTCCAGATGAGCCACTACCGTGACTGCGCGGGGGACCCGCTTAAGAATTAGCGGTGTGAGCGGCTTTCTCTTGCCTACTTCTCTTTGCCGCGGCAAAGAGAAGTAGGTGCCGCCCCGCACAGGGGCAACGCTAATAGACCACTAACAAAGCAAGGAAAGGCCAACACCGCACGCACACAACCAAAAGCGCCGCGCAGGCAAAAAAATCAAACCGCCGCAGGCCCCTGCCGCCGAGCCTTCCTGGATTCCCACCTGACCCGAATCCGATCCATATAAAGATAAACCACCGGCGTGGTGTAAAGCGTGAGCATCTGACTGACGATCAACCCGCCGACGATAGCAATGCCCAGAGGCGCCCTCAACTCAGCCCCCTCACCGCGCCCAAAAGCCAGCGGCAAGGCTCCAAGCAAAGCAGCACAAGTCGTCATCATAATCGGCCGAAACCGCAACAAACACGCTTGATGAATCGCATCGCGAGAGGAGAGCCCTTGACGAGAAGCTTCGATAGCGAAGTCGATCATCATGATGGCATTCTTCTTAACGATACCAATGAGAAGAATCACGCCAATCAGAGCAATGATGCTGAACTCAGTCCGAAACAGCAGCAACGCCAGCAGCGCCCCAACCCCCGCCGAAGGCAAAGTCGACAGAATCGTGAGCGGATGAATATAGCTCTCATAAAGCATCCCCAGCACGATATAAACCGCCGCCAGCGCAGCCAAAATCAAGATCGGCTGATCCGACATCGACTGTTGAAACGCCTGCGCAGTGCCTTGGAAACTGCCATGAATGGTGCCGGGCATGCCGATCTGAGCCATCGTGTCGTAAATCGCCTGAGTCGCCGTCGACAACGACACTCCCGGCGGCAAATTAAACGAAATCGTCGAAGCCACGAACTGGCTCTGATGGTTCACGGACAGCGGCGTATTCCCAGGCCCAAAGCTGGCGATCGCCGACAACGGCACCATCGTCTCCTTCGAAGTCGACACGGCCGACCCAGAAGAAGCACTCGACTTCCCACTCGCCGCAATCGAGTTGATCGCCTGATTCCGCGCCGAGTCAGCAGCAATGCTTGCCACGCTGGAAGCCGTAGTCCCCGCCGCACCGCCCGTAGACGCACTAGTGGAAGTAATCGCCGCCGCCGCAGCCGTCACCGTCCCAGCCGGCGCGTTAGTGGTCTGCGCACCGCTAGCACTCCCGCCCGACGTACTGACGTAAATCTGCTTCAGCATATCCGGGCTCTGCCAATACTTCGGCGCGACTTCCATCACAACGTGATACTGGTTCAACGGGTTATAAATCGTCGACACTTGCCGCTGCCCAAACGCGTCATACAAGGTGTTATCGATTTGCGCCGGCTTGATCCCCAACCGCGAAGCCGTCGCGCGATCAATCGTCACCATCGCTTCAAGCCCGCCTTGCTGCTGGTCCGAATTCACATCGGCGAGTTCAGGGCGCGCCTGCAGCGCTTCGGTCAGCAACGGCCCCCACTTGTACAGATCGGGCGTCGAATCGGCGAGCAACGTGAACTGATACTGCGCGTTCGATTGCCGTCCGCCGACGCGAATATCCTGCACCGCCTGCAAGAACGTCCGCGCGCCGGCCACATCGCCGAGCGGGGCGCGTAGCTGCTGGATCACCTGATCCGCGGACAACTTGCGCTCGCTCTTCGGCTTCAGCGTCACGAACATGAACCCGGAATTGGTCTGCCGTCCGCCGGTAAAACCCGCCACGCTATCCACGGCCGGATTCTTGCCGACGATCTCCATCATCTGCGAGAACTTGCCTTTCATCGCCTGGAACGACGTGCTCTGGTCGGCCTGAATCCCACCGATCAGCCGCCCCGTGTCCTGCTGCGGAAAGAAACCCTTCGGCACGATGATGTACAGCCAAACATTCAGCCCGATCGTCGCAATCAAAATCGTCACGATCAGGCGCGGATGCAGCAGCGCCCATCCCAGCGTGCGCTCATAGCCGCGCTGCATCTTTGAGAAGCCGCGTTCCAGCCATTGACCGAAACGGCCTTCTTCCTTCTGCTCGTGCGGCTCGCGCAGCAGCCGCGAACACATCATCGGCGTGAGGGTGAGGGAGACGATCAGCGACACACCAATCGCCAGCGACAGCGTCAGCGCGAACTCACGGAACAGCCGCCCGACGATCCCGCCCATCAGCAGGATCGGCAGGAACACGGCGACCAGCGAGATACTGATCGACAGCACCGTAAAGCCCACCTCGCGCGCGCCGAGAAATGCGGCTTTCATGCGTGGCACGCCGTTTTCGATATGCCGTGAGATGTTCTCCAGCACAACGATCGCATCGTCGACCACGAAACCGGTCGCGATCGTTAAGGCCATTAACGATAAGTTGTCGATCGAAAAACCCAGCATATACATCGCGCCGAACGTGCCGATGATCGAAATCGGCACCGCGATACTCGGAATCAGCGTCGCGCGCCAGTTGCGCAGGAACAGGAACACGACCATCGTCACCAGCGCGACGGCGATCAGCAGCGTGCGCTCGGTGTCTTTCAGCGACGCGCGGATCGTCGTCGAGCGATCGGCCGCCGGCGCGATGTCGACGTCCGCCGGCAGCGATGCGTGCAGTTGCGGCAGCATCCCCATCACCCGGTCGATGGTGTCGATAATGTTCGCGCCCGGCTGGCGGTACAGGATCACCAGCACCGAACGCTTGCCGTTGAACAGGCCGAGGTTGCGCAAATCCTCGACCGAATCGACCACTTCCGCGACGTCGGACAGTTTCACCGCCGAGCCGTTGCGATACGCGATGATCAGATCCTTGTACTGCGACGCCTTGCTCGCCTGATCGTTGGTATAGATCTGCACGCGGTTCGCGCCGAACTCGATCGAACCCTTCGGGCTGTTCGCATTCGCCGCGGCCAGCGCCGCGCGCACGTCCTCCAGACCGATGCCGTAGTGGGACAGCATATTCGGCTCGAGTTCGACGCGCACAGCCGGATTCGCCGACCCGCTCACGTCCACTTCACCGACGCCATCCACCTGCGACAGCGACTGCTGCAGCACCGTCGCCGCCGAGTCGTACAACTGCCCGGCGGTCAGCGTCTTCGACGTGAGCGCCAGAATCAGAATCGGCGCATCGGCCGGATTGACCTTGTGATACGTCGGGTTGCTGCGCAAGCTCGCCGGCAAATCGGCGCGCGCGGCATTGATGGCCGCCTGCACGTCGCGCGCGGCGCCGTCGATGTCGCGATTCAAGCCGAATTGCAGCGTGATACGTGTCGAGCCGACCGAGCTCGACGACGTCATTTCGGTGACGTCGGCAATCGAGCCGAGATGCCGTTCCAGCGGGCTGGCCACACTCGTGGCCACCGTATCCGGGCTCGCGCCCGGCAAGCTGGCCTGCACCGAGATGGTCGGGAAATCGACCTGCGGCAGCGGCGCGACCGGCAGCTTGGTGAACGCGAACACGCCGGCCAGCGCAATGCCGACCGCCAGCAGCGTGGTGGCGACCGGGCGGGAGATAAACGGACGCGACAGGTTCATCGCTCAGTTCCCTGCGTCGGTGGCGGGCGGGGTCGAATTATTGGACGACCCGCCACGGTTAAAACGTTCACGCGCGCGACGGCCGAGCGAGTCGAACGCGAGGTAGATCACCGGCGTGGTGAACAGCGTCAGCAACTGGCTGACGATCAAACCGCCCGCAATCGCAATACCCAGCGGCCGACGCAGTTCCGAACCCGCGCCCGTGCCGAGCATCAGCGGCAGCGCGCCGAGCAGCGCGGCGAGCGTGGTCATCAGAATTGGCCGGAAACGCAGCAGACACGCCTGGTAGATCGCCTCACGCGGCGGCTTGCCTTCCTCGCGCTCGGCGTAGAGCGCGAAGTCGATCATCATGATCGCGTTCTTCTTCACGATACCGATCAGCAGCACGATGCCGATAATCCCGATGATGTCGAGATCGTGCCCGGTAATCAGCAGCGCCAGCAACGCGCCGACGCCGGCGGAGGGCAGCGTCGACAGAATGGTGATCGGGTGGATGAAGCTCTCGTACAGCACGCCGAGCACGATATACATCGTGACGATGGCCGCGAGAATCAGGAACAGTTCGTTCGACAGCGACGCCTGGAACGCCAGCGCCGCGCCCTGATAGCGCGTCTGGAACGACGTGGGCAAGCTGATGTCCTTCTCCGCCTGGTCGATCGCCTTGACCGCGGCGCCAAGCGACGAGCCCGGCGCGAGGTTGAACGAGATGGTCGTGGCCGGGAACTGGCTCAGGTGCGTGACCAGCAGCGGCGCGGGTTTCTCGATAAAGCGCGCGATCGACGACAGCGGCACCTGTCCGCCCGACGAGGTCGAAGAGGGCAGATAGATCGAATTCAGCGAGTCGGTGTAGTGCTGCATCGACGGCTGCGCTTCCAGGATCACGCGGTACTGGTTCGACTGCGTGAAGATGGTCGAGATGATGCGCTGACCGAACGCGTCGTATAGCGCGCTATCCACGGTGGCCGGCGTGATGCCGTAGCGCGACGCCGTGGCGCGGTCGATCTCGATGTACACCGACTGGCCGTTGTCCTGCAGATCGGTCGCGACGTCCGCGAGTTCAGGCGACTGCTTCAACCGGTCGACCAGCTTCGGCACCCACGTCGTGAATTCGCTGATGTTCGGATCGGTCAATATGAACTGATATTGCGTCGGGCTGACGGTTGCATCGATCGTCAGATCCTGCACCGGCTGCATGTACAACGACGCGCCGGCGATATGTTGCACGTCTTTCTGCAATTGCCGGATCACGTCGCTCGCGGTGTTGCTGCGGTCGTCGCGCGGCTTAAGGTTGATCAGCATGCGGCCGCTGTTCAACGTGATATTGCTGCCGTCCACGCCGATAAACGAGGTCAGGCTTTCCACGTCCGGGTTCTTCAGAATCTGCGCGGCGAGTTCCTGCTGACGCTCGGCCATCGACGCATACGACACCGACTGCGGCGCCTGCGTGATCGCCTGGATCACGCCGGTGTCCTGCACCGGGAAGAAGCCCTTCGGAATGAACACGTACAGCACGCCGGTCAGCACCAGCGTGAGCAAGGCGACGAACAGCGTGGAGCGTTGCCGGTTCAGCACCCACGTGAGCGCGACCGCGTAACGGGCGATCACCCAGTCGATCGAGCGGTGCGCCTTCGCTTCGAAGCGGTGGCTTTCGTGCGGCGGCGTGTGACGCAGCAGCTTTGCGCACATCATCGGCACGAGCGTGAGCGACACCACGGCAGAGATCACGATCGTCACGGCGAGCGTAATCGCGAACTCGTGGAACAGACGGCCCACCACGTCGCCCATGAAGAGCAGCGGGATCAGCACTGCAATCAGCGACACGGTCAGCGAAATGATCGTGAAGCCGATCTGTTTCGAGCCCTTCAACGCGGCTTCGAGCGGATCCTCGCCTTCTTCGACGTAACGCGCGATGTTCTCGATCATCACGATCGCGTCGTCGACCACGAAGCCGGTCGCGATGGTCAGCGCCATCAGCGACAGATTGTCTAGCGAGAAGCCGCACAGGTACATCACGGCGAGCGTGCCGATCAGCGACAGCGGCACCGACAGACTCGGAATGATCGTCGCGTAGACGTTGGCGAGAAACAGGTACATGACCATCACCACCAGCACGACCGACATGGCCAGCTCGAACTGCACGTCGCGCACGGACGCGCGGATCGTGGTGGTGCGGTCGGTAACGATCTGCACGTCGAGCGCGGCGGGCAGCGCTTCCTGCAACTGCGGCAGCAGCGTCTTGATGCTGTCCACCACCTGAATCACGTTCGCGCCCGGCTGGCGCTGTACGTTCAGAATGATCGCGGGCGTGCCATTGACCCACGCGCCGAGCTTGGTGTTCTCCGCGCCCTGCACGATGGTCGCGACGTCGGTCAGCATGACCGCGCGGCCGTTCTTGTAGGCGATCACGGCGCTCTTGTACGCCTCGGCGTCGGTGAGCTGGTCGTTCGCGTTGATCGTGTAGTTGCGCGTCGGGCCGTCGAAGTTACCCTTCGGCGTGTTGACGTTCAGGTTCGAGATCGTGGTGCGCAGATCGTCCAGATTCAAACCGTACGCGGCGAGCGCGCGCGGGTTCGCCTGAATGCGTACGGCAGGGCGCTGGCCGCCCGACAGGCTCACCAGACCCACACCCGCGACCTGCGAAATTTTCTGCGCGAGACGCGTGTCGGCCAGATCCTGCACGTCGGTCAGCGGCATCGTCTTCGAGGTGATTGCCAGCGTGATGATCGGCGCGTCGGCCGGATTCACCTTCGCGTAGATCGGCGGCGCGGGCAGGTCCGACGGCAGCAGATTGCCCGCCGCGTTGATCGCGGCCTGGACTTCCTGCTCGGCGATATCCAAAGGCAAATCGAGGCTGAACTGCAGCGTGATGATCGACGAACCGGCCGAGCTTTGCGACGACATCTGATTCAGCGACGGCATCTGCCCGAACTGCCGCTCCAGCGGCGCGGTCACGGACGAGGTCATCACGTCCGGGCTCGCGCCCGGATAGAAGGTCTGCACCTGGATGGTCGGATAGTCGACCTCGGGCAACGCGGAGAGCGGCAGGAAGCGCAGCGCGACGAGACCGACCAGCATGATCGCCGCCATCAGCAGCGCAGTGCCGACGGGACGCAGAATAAAGGCGCGGGATGGATTCATGCGGTAAGTGCCGTGCCTTTATTGCGAGTCTTGCGTCGCGTGTTTGCGATGATGTCCGCGGGTGCCGGATGCGCCCGAGGCCGCGGCTGCGCCGCTGGCGCCGCTTGCAGCGTGTGCGCCGTGTGCGCCCGACGCGCCGCGCGGCTTGTCGGCCGGAATCGTGATCTTGGCGCCTTCCTTCAGGCGGTCCGAACCGTCGATCACCACGCGCTCGCCGACCTGCACGCCGGACTTGATGCTGGTGCGCTCGCCATCCACCGGGCCGACCTTGACCGGGCGCACGGTGACCGTGTTGTCCGGCTTCACGACGTAGACGAACTGGCCCATCGAGCCGTTCAGCACGGCGGTAGTCGGCACGATCACCGCATCTTTGATCGTATCGACCAGCAGGCGCGTGTTGACGAACTGATTCGGGAACAGCAGGTTGTTCGGGTTCTGGAAGTTCGCCCGTAGCTTGACGGTGCCGGTGGTGGTGTCGATCTGGTTGTCCAGCGTTTCGAGCGAACCGCCTTCGAGCGACGTGGTATTGCTGCGGTCGTAGGCCGTGACCGACAGCTTCGCGCCCGTCTGGGTCTGCTGGAGGATCTGCTGCAGGTTGTCTTCGGAGGTCGTGAAGATCACGCTGATCGGCTGCAACTGCGTAATCACGACGAGACCGTTGGTCAGGCTCGGCGTCACGTAGTTGCCCGGATCGACCTGGCGCAAACCGACGCGCCCCGACACCGGCGCGGTGATACGCGCGTAGATCAGGTCGAGCTTATACGTATCGATGTTCGCCTGGTCGGACTTGACCGTGCCTTCGTATTGCCGCACCAGCGAGGCCTGCGTATCGACCTGCTGGCCCGCGATCGAGTCTTGCGAGAGCAGCGTCTGATAGCGCTTCAGGTCGAGGCGGGCGGTTTGCAGCAGCGCCTGGTCGCGGGCGAGCGTGCCTTGCGCGTTTTCAAGCGAGATCTGATACGGGCGCGGGTCGATCTGGGCGAGCACGTCGCCCTTCTTGACCATCTGGCCTTCCTTGAAGAACACGTCTTGCAGCACGCCGCTCAACTGCGGCAGCACGGTGACGTTGGCCAGCGGGGTGACGGTGCCGAGCGCGGTTAGTACCACCGGCATTTCGCCTTGCGTCGCGGTGGCCACGTGAACCGGTTGCGCCAGGTTGGCCATGGCCGCGCCACGGCCGCCATGACCGCCGCCGCTCGCGCCACTGGCGCCGGCGGCTCCGCTTGCGCCGCCGCCGCCCCACGGATGCCAGCGCCACAGCACGACGCCGAGGATCACCAGTGCCGCCACGATCAGCGCGATGTTCCGGCCGCGATGCCGCTTGACCGCGCCGGGCGCGGAGCCGGGCACATGCGCTGGGCCGCCGGTAGTGGACGGTTGGGAGGCCGGTGTGGCAGGGCGAGTGGTTTCCGAATGCTTTTGTTGTTCGTCCATCGGTTCGGTCTGGTGGCTGGCTTTGAGGTGAGCCGCTCGCGCGTCGAGCCGCTTCGACTTCAGGCGGACCGGCACGCGGGCGTGACAGGCGGTTTCGACAGCGGGAGCGCCGTGCTTGTTCTGCGCGATGCTACCCGAGGCGCGGGACAAAGATGTTAACGCAATGCGGCGTCAATAAACGGTAGCCGGATGTTATCGAAAGGGATAACGCCCAGCCGGAGCCGCGGCCCGCGACGGGAATGCATGATCCTACGTCGTGGGCTCTGTAACAGTCCACCCGCGTTTTTTTTCGTTTGATTACGAAGGTTACAGGATGTCTTGAAGTTGTCATGGCCACCGACTGGCGAGCGTCGCGGTGTATCAGGTGTCGAGCCGCCGCCCCGGCGTGCCGCCGATTTCGAGCATGATTTGCTCGACGCATTCGAGCAGGGCAGGCGCCGCGCGCGAAATCAGCCAGTCGCGCGGACACTGGTCGGCGGAGCCACCGCAGTTGACCGCATAGCGCTCACCCGAGGGGCCGGTGAAGCCCAGTGCAATCGCGTTCAGGCCGTTGTGCCATTCGCCGGTGGCGATCGCGTAACCGCGTTCGATGGTGTCCTCCAGCGCCGCATCAAGCCGGCTTCCGACGTGGCCCCAGTCGTCGCCTTCGGCGGCCTGCAGGCCGATCAGCAGTTTGTCCCGATCCGCCGGCGCAAGCGCCGCCAGATACGCGCGACCGATTGCGGTGCGGCTCAGATTCATCCGCGAGCCGATTTCGAGGCGCGACACGAGCACCGCCGAACGCGGCCGGATCGCGTCGATCACGACCATGTCGAGACGGTCGCGCACGGCCAGATGCACGGACAGCGCGGTGCGTTCGGCGAGCGCGATCAGGAACGGCCGTGCGCGCGCCCGGATGTCGAAGTTGCGCAGAAAGCCGTTGCTCAACTCCAGCACCGACGAGGTCAGCACGAAGCGCTCGCTGTCCGGCAGCCGGAACAGAAAACCCGCGCCGACCAGCGTGGCGGTGATGCGCGAAACGGTCGGCTTGGGAATGCCGGTCAACTCGGTCAGCTCGCGATTGCTGAGCGGCGCGTCGGCTGCGGCGACTGCGCGCAATACGGTCAGACCGCGGGCCAGCGCGGTGACTTCTTCGCTCGAACCGTCTTTGTCTTTCAGCGGATCCGCGTCGGGCCGGGAGGGCTTAGGTCTGTTCATGTGTTTTTTGTGGAACTTTATTTCAGTTTTTTGAACACAGCCGCTTTGGCGACCGTCCCGAAAAGCGTCGCCGATGGGCCCCAAAATGGGGCATGGACTGGTTTTTTCCTCAGAAGATTCATTGTATCGGAATATTTTGCCGCGACGAGGAACGGCTCTTTAGATTTTGCTTGACTTAGTCAGCATAACCATAAAAAATGGAATCTCATTTCGAAAGACGGTTTGAGGTTCTGCATTTTGAAGTTCAGGAACCCCGCCGTGGCCCGCGCAGTGTCTGGTCGAGTGTCTTCAAACAGTCCACCGTAACAGTCTGTGCCGCGCGTCCTTCTGGGCGCCGCATCGTTGGGTCAAATCTTTCGAATACCGTCTCTCAGGTTCTAGCACGGCCCTCGGAATGGCTAGAACTTTTTAAGGCGTCACGGCAACGTGACGCCTTTTTTTTCGCCTGTCGGGTAGGCGTGATATTTCCGGTAAGAGAGTTATTTTTAACGCCGGGGAATAATCGCGCGCGGCTGATGTTTAGTCGATAGGGCGTGCTGATTGCTCGCGCCTGGCGGAGAAGCTTATGCGTGGTAATAGACATTCCGGCAGTCGCATTAAATCGGATCGCGGTTTCATTGCCGTGGTGGCCATGTGCGTTGCGCTGCTGGTTTCGCTGACGGCGCGCGCCGCGCCCGCCGACGAGGTTCTACGCGCAGCGCCGGTACGCTGCAATGACGAAGCGGCGTCGGGCGCGAACGGTGGCGATCTGGCCGGCTTCGCCTGTTTGTCGGCGGGAGAGCAGGCAAACGTCATCCGTGAACGCATTGACGACGGCACGCTCGGCGCCATGCCGGACTCACGCGTGATCGCACTGATCGACGCAATGAAGCCGGAAGCGATCGTGGCCTATACCCGCGTCACGATTGGCGCCGGCAGCTCGTACGAATACTGGATGCGGCGTCGCGAACGTGTGAACGGGAAATGGCCGACGCAAGCCGATCATATGGAGGTCTACTGTCAGGACAGTCCGCAACGCGTGTACGTCAAATGGCTGCCGGATGGCGCGCATGCGGGGCAGGAGATCATCTACGACGAGACCCGCGACCCGACACGTTTCCTGGGACATTTTGGCGGCGCGTGGCACTTCCTGTCCGGCAGATTTCAGGTGGACGGCACGTTTGCAAGAACCCAGTCACGCCATAGCGTGCGCGATCTCGGCTTGCAGTTCGTCGTCCACACGCTCGAACACGAAGAGGGCAGTTTCGAAGCGGAAGGCCTGAGCGCAAAACCGTCTCGTGTCGAAGTTGAGACTGTGAACGGCAAGCGGCTGCTCGCGCTCACCTGGGACGCGTCAGATGGGCCGCCCGCGCATTTCGCGCCACGCGTGACGCTGACCTTCGATCTGCACCGCCCGCAACTGCACAGCGTGATCGCGGCGGATGCGGCCGGCGTGCCGCTCGAAGAGATCGACTTCGAGCAAATCGTGCCTCATACATGGACGGACGAAGCCTTCGACCCGCACAACCCGAGCTACGATTTCCGCTAGCGCCTCGTGCCCGGACGCCGAGGCGCGACGTGTCGTCGGCATACGCTGGCTCGAAGGCGCTCAGAGCAACTGCAAATGCTCAACGAGAATGACGCAGCCAATCCCGATCAACACCACACCGCCCGCCATTTCCGCGCGCTTGCCGACCACATCGCCGATCACGCGGCCGAGCAGCACGCCGATCGTGACCATCGTCGCCGTAGCCAGACCGATTGCCGCCGCAGTGGAGTAAATGTTGACGTCGACGAAAGCGAGACCCGCGCCGACCGCCATGGCGTCGATACTCGTGGCGAAGCCGGTGAGTGCCAGCAACCAGAACGAGTGCGCGGCCGGTTTCTTCTCATCGGCTTCGCTGGCCTTGAAGCCGTTGCGGATCATGCGGGTGCCGAGGATGGCCAGCAGCGTGAACGCGATCCAGTGATCCCACGCGGAAACGTATTGCGCCGCCGCTCTGCCGATGAACCACCCGACCAGCGGCGTCAACGCTTCGATCACGCCGAAGATAAGACCTGTGCGTAGCGCTTCGCGCCAGTGCGGGCGATGCAGCGTGGCGCCTTTGCCGATAGCGGCTGCGAAGGCGTCGGTGGACATGGCGAAAGCAAGGAACAGCGTGGCGACGGGATTCATGAAAGGAGGCGCTCAAGGTCGGGCGGAAACCGCGACACACCACTGCGCCCGACCGGTCGCGTGATGTGTCGATGGTCTTGCCAACCCAAGGGCTACCTGCACCACGGTCTGAGCGACCGAGAATGTTGACGCAGGCGCTTCTATGCAGATAGAAGCCGGCTACTCCCCAAAGACAGCGGCGAGCATAGCACGCATGAAAGGCTTATGTAAGTGTGTTCGCATGACGTCGATCTCGCGATCCATCAGCAGCAACAACGCGCTAGGCGACGAGGTCGTCCAGCCGTTCGTCCTTGATCCCCGCAGGCTCGAGATGGGCGACAACGTCGGCGGCCTGGAATAAACGCTGCACCGCTTTTTCGGCGTTGTCGCCGATCGTATGGCCTTCTTCAACCGTCAGCGATCCGTCGACTTCCACATGAAACTCGACGAAGAACCGATCTCCGCCATTGCGAGTCCGCATGTCGTGCAGGCCTTTCACGCCGTCGCAACCGAGCACCGCGGCTTCGATTCGCGCGCGCTCCGCTTCATCGAGTTCGCGGTCGAGCAGTTGCAGTAGCGCATGCGCTGCCATGCCCCGCGCGTTCCACAGCATGTACACGGAGATGGCCAGTGCGCCGATGGCATCGGCACGCGTCCAGCCGAGAAAGCGTTCGAGCAGAAGCGCGACCAGCACCGCGAGATTGACGGCCACGTCGGTCACATAGTGAGCCCGGTCGGCGGCGATCGCGGTGGAACCGGTGCGCCGGACCACGAGCGTTTGCATACCGACGAGTCCGGCCGCGATCACGGAACTGCCCACGATCACCCAGATGCCGAATCCCGTCTGGTTCAACGCCTGAGGCACGAACAGACGATGAATCGACTCCACGCCGAGTCCGAGTGCGGCGCCTGCCAGCAGTAGCGCCTGGACGAAGGCGGCGACCGCTTCCGCTTTGCCGTGACCGTAGCGATGCCCGCGATCGGCGGGCCGCGCGGCATAGCGGACGCCCGCAAAGGTCACCGAGGACGCCACGACGTCCACCAGCCCATCGGCCGCGGAGGTCAGCAGGGAAATGGAGTCCGTTGCCAGCCACGCCCACACCTTGACGACGACCAGCCCCAGCGCGACCGCGAGCGCGATCACGGAGGCCATGCGTCGAAGTGCTTCGTCGGACATGCGTTCGGACATCGTGTCGGCCTCTCTACCAGGATGGGGGACAGGGGATCAGAACATCGGGTGAGCGTCGGGGTAAAGCGCCGTGCGCAACGCCAGGCCGCCGAGTACCACGAAGATGATCGCCGCCAGTATATGCACGGCCTTCGTCGGCAGGCGGTCGGCGAACTTGTGTCCCAGATAGATCACCGGCACGTTGGCCAGCATCATGCCCAGCGTCGTGCCGGCCACCACACCGAAAAATTCGTGGAATCGCGCCGCCAGCGCGACCGTCACGATTTGCGTCTTATCGCCCATTTCCGCGATGAAGAACGTGATCGCGGTCGTGCCGAATACGCCCATCGAATCTTTCATGGGGACGGTGTCGGCGTCGTCGAGCTTGTCGGGGATAAGAATCCACACCGCCATGACCGCGAACGACGCAACCACCGCCCAGTTCATGATCTCCGGCCGGATGACGCTGGCAAGCCAGGCGCCTAGCGCGCCGGAGCAGGCGTGATTGATCAGGGTCGCGACAAACACGCCAAGCACGATCGGGATGGGTTTGCGATACCGCGCGGCGAGAACCAGCGACAGCAACTGGGTCTTGTCGCCGATTTCGGCGAGCCCGACCACGCTTGTGGAGACGAGGAATGATTGCATGGGGATTTTTTATAACCGGGCCGCACGGTCAATACACGATGACACGCACTCCCGCGACCCGGCTGGTGGGAGTGTGAGTCATCGGTCTTGCCAGGCGAAACGCTGCGCGCGCCATGACCGGTCTGGCGACCGGGCAAGTATGTTGACGCGAGCCCCTGAACATAAAGTCCAGGGCGGCTACTCCCCGAAGAGGGGCCGATTATAGCTGTCGGCTTGTGACCGGAGCAAGGCGTTTGGCCAGCTCTTGCGGCGCGGTTGCTCGAAAGACGTCGCTCGCCGCGCGCTGCGTTCGCGTTTCATTGCGCCGCTAGTGCGCTGTTGCCGTTACCGCGACAGCAGCGAGACGGTGGCGATACCGAGCATCGTCATCAGCAGCGACGCGCCGACGTGAAGGGCGATCTCGCCCGCTGCCCAGCCGAGCCGGCCGTCCTGCAGGCGTTGCACGACTTCCGCGGAAAAGGTGGAGAAGGTAGACAGGCCGCCCATCAGACCCGTGATGACGAACAGCCGCCATTCCGGCGCGATCTGCGGCGCGCGCGCGAAGCCGGCGACCGCGACGCCGATCACATAGCCGGCGATCACATTGGCGGCGAACGTGCCGAGCGGCAGGCCGCTGAATAGGCCGTTCAGGCGGATGCCGAGAAACCAGCGGAATAGCGAACCGAGTGCGCCGCCAATGGCGACGGCGAGAATGGACCAATACATGGGAGGAGGCCTGGCAAGACTGGAGTGTCGACAAACCGGGCTGGGCGGACGACGCGCGATGCCGCGTCCGCAATCATCCGGGCGTAGCAGGCATCATCAGCCCGAGGGCGGTTAAGGGAGAATGCCATCTCCAGCGCGCAAGTTTAACATCGGCGAGTGCATGGGGGGACAGGGTGGCGAGCGATAGCGTTTATCCGGTCAGCGTGGCGTGAGGCGTGACCTAAAATGAAGTCAAGGCACGCGGCAGTTTGACTGCGGCTTCGAGGGAGGCCGATATGACGAAAGGGTACCAACTCACGTTCTACACGGAGCAGAACCGGCGCCACGGCCATCAACCGGTGGTCGAGTGGTTGCTGTCCGTCGCGCGGCACGCGGGCATTCTCGGTGCGACCGTCGTGGCCGCGGCCGAAGGTGTCGGTCACGCGGGCGCGCGTCATGCCGCGCGGTTCTTCGAACTGGCGGATCAACCGCAGCAGGTGATTTTCGCGGTCACCGAGGGCGAGGCGGAAACGCTGCTCGCCGTCGTTCGGCAGGGCGGCGTGCCGGTGTTCTATACGCTCTGCCCGATCGAATTCGGCATGCTCGGCAGCGCTGATCTGGCGTGCCGCCCGGAGTCGGCGCGCCGCTAGCGCCGCCGCGGGCGGCATGCCGCCAGCAGGGCCTTCGCGGTGCGGAAAACGGCCACCGCCCGGTTTCGACTTACTCCGACGTCGCCGAGATCCGGTGAATCGACAGATCCGCGCCGTTGTATTCCTCCTCCTGATCGAGCCGCAAGCCCACCGTCAGGCGAATCGCGCCATACACCAGCGTGCCGCCGAGCGTCGCGACCGCGATGCCGCCCAGCGTGCCGACCAGTTGCGCGCCGAACGACACGCCGCCCATGCCGCCCAGCGCGCGCAGACCGAAGATGCCCGCCGCAAGCCCGCCCCACGCGCCGCACAGTCCATGCAGCGGCCACACGCCGAGTACGTCGTCGATCCGCCAGCGGTTCTGCACGCAGGTGAACATATAAACAAACAGCACGCCGGCGATACCGCCCGTCACCAGCGCACCCAGCGGGTGCATCAGATCGGAGCCGGCGCACACCGCTACCAGACCGGCCAGCGGCCCGTTGTACGTAAAGCCTGGGTCGTTGCGGCCCGCGAGCCACGCGGTCAGCGTGCCGCCGACCATCGCCATCAACGAATTGACGGCGACGAGACCGCTGATTTTGTCGACGGTTTGCGCGCTCATCACGTTGAAGCCGAACCAGCCGACCGCCAGCACCCACGCGCCCAGCGCGAGAAACGGAATATTCGACGGCGGATGCGCGGCGATGCCGCCGTCGCGATGGTAGCGACCGTGCCGCGGGCCCAGTAGCAGCACGGCCGGCAGCGCGACCCAGCCGCCGAACGCGTGCACCACCACGGAACCGGCGAAGTCGTGGAACGGCACGCCGAACACGTGAGTCAGCCAGTCCTGAATACCGAAGCGTCCGTTCCAGGCGATCCCTTCGAAAAACGGATAAACGAAGCCGACCAGCACGAAGGTCGCGAACAGTTGCGGATTGAATTTCGAGCGCTCGGCGATGCCGCCCGACACGATCGCCGGAATCGCGGCGGCGAAGGTCAGCAGGAAGAAGAAGCGCACCAGCGCGTAGCCGTTATGCGCGGCCAATGTTTCGGCGCTGCCGAAGAACTGCACGCCATAAGCGATGGTGTAGCCGATGAAGAAATACGCGATGGTCGAGACCGAAAAATCCACCAGAATTTTGACGAGCGCATTGACCTGATTCTTTTTGCGGACCGTACCGAGTTCGAGAAACGCGAACCCCGCGTGCATGGCCAGCACCATGGCGGCGCCGAGCAAAAGAAACAGGGTATCGGTGCCGGTTTTCAGACTTTCCATCGATGTGTCCCGCTTAAAGGCAAAAAGCGGGCAGTGGATGCAAGAAGTGGGCCAAATGGGTGCGTGACAAACGCATTGACGGTGCAATGTCGCACCTGAATGGGCGAAATGCCGCAATCCGGCAAATCATGCGATCGGACGAGATGCACCTCGAACGCCCATCAGGCACTGTTTAAGTGCGTTGCCGTTCACGGCAGGGCGTCATGGTTCAAAGTCGTGCATGACCTTCTGACTTTCTTACTTTGCCTTCAATCACCTAACGACTTATGCGCATTCGCTGCCTGTGCTAACGCCGGCTGGCGGCTCAAGCCTGGTTGATGGCGTGGCCGCTTTGTTTCCTGTGCAAACGCCGACATAATGTGCCGTCCCGAGCACGATCTGCCGGCTACCGACTTCTACCGCGCACGCATGAGACTGACCACCAAAGGCCTGTTGCTGATCGCAATTCCGGCCCTCTTCGAACTGGCGCTTCTGTCCGGCCTGGTCAAGGCGCAGTCGGACGCGGCGCAAGCGGAGCGCTGGGCGATCCATAGCGAAGAAGTGCTGCGCCAGACTACCGCGATTCTCGATCCGGTGCTCGGCGAATCCGTGGCGCTGCGCGGCGCGGTGCTTGCCAACGACGCTCACTTCGTCACGCCGGTCATGGTGTGGATGGACGTCGACCGGCGTATCGATCAACTGGCCGACCTGGTCGCCGACAACCCGGCGCAGGTCGAGCGGGTCGTGCAGGTGCGCCAGGCGGCGCAGGCTTATCGCCAATGGTCGGACCGCGTGCAGGACATGCTGCATTCCGGGCGACGGCGCGATGTGCTCGATCGTTTTCGCGACCTCGCGCCGGCCGACGTGCTCGATCGTTTCCGGCAGCAGGTGGCGGCATTCCAGTCTGAAGAACGACGCCTCGACGCCCTTCGCTCGAACGCCGCGGAATCCGCGCGCGAACGTCAGCAGATTCTCGTGGTCGCGGCGGTGCTCGGCTCGTTGCTGTTCGTCGCGCTGGCCGTCTGGCTATTTACGCGCGGCGTGCGCGGCCGGCTCGCCTTGCTGTCCGACAACGCCGGACGCTTGGCCGGCAATGAGCCGCTGGCGCCGATCGGCCCGGGCCGCGACGAAATCGCCCGGCTCGATCTGACCTTGCACGAGACCAGCCGGCGCCTGCTCGAAGCCGAGCGGATCCAGGCGCGCTTTCAGGCTGACCTCGCGCGCCGCGCCGGCGAACTCGCGCGAATCAACGAAACCTTGCGGCAACAGACTCAGGAAAACGAAATGTTCATCTACAGCGTGTCGCACGATCTGCGCGCGCCGCTGGTGAATCTGCAGGGCTTTTCGAAAGAGCTGATCCGCGCGTGCGACGAACTGCGCGCGGCGGTGCGCGAGTCGTCGCTCGGCACGGAGGCGCGGCAGCGTATCGAACGGGTGGTCGACGAGGACATCGGCGAAGCGTTGCACTATCTGCAGACGGCCGTGCTGCGCGCGTCGCACATTATCGACGCGCTGTTGCGGCTGTCGCGCGTCGGCCGGGTCGAGTACCGGCAGCAGAAGGTCGAGGTGCGCGATATCGTGCCGCGCGTGATCGACGCCATGCAAGGCTCGATCCGGGCGCGGCATGCGCATGTCAGCGTGCATGACTTGCCCGCGGTGTGGGGCGATCCGACCGCGCTCGAGCAGGTGTTCGCGAACCTGATCGGCAATGCGGTGAACTATCTCGACCCGGCGCGCGAAGGCCGGATCGAGATCGGTACGACGGCAGCACCGCCGGGCGTCCACTCGCTGCGAATCTTCTACGTGCGGGACAACGGGTTGGGAATTCCGACGGTCGCGTTGCCGCGTTTATTCAATGCGTTTCAGCGACTGCACGGCAATACGGTGGCCGGCGAGGGGATTGGTCTGGCGCTCGTGCGCCGCGTGGTGGAGCGTCACGGTGGACGCGTCTGGGCGGAATCGAAAGAAGGCGTGGGCACGACGTTTTATCTGTCGCTGCCCGAAGCCGAGGCGAGGTCGGCGCAACTGGCTGCCGAGTCGCGCGCTGCACCGGCAGCGGCCGCGCCTGGCGTTCAACCGATTCGCGGACCGCGCGATCGGTCGCTGGACTTCGAGGGGCGCGACCGTCCGAACCTGATCGTGAACGGTAGTGCGGCAAACCATGTCGTGGAGGCGAAACCGGGTGTCAGCGCGGGTTGATGCGGCAAGCGCTCACCTAGGCGGGATGAGGCAGGCCAACGGCGAATAGAACTAAATTGAGCGTGAGCGTCAGCACGCGGTGAACAGTCGCCGGGGTCTAAGCAGGCGGCGGCCGCGGATCGACCAGTAGCAACCGAACGCCAGCAGAATGACGACGCCCGCCAGCGCTTCGAATGGTGCGAGATGCCGGCCGCCCAGGCCTTCCAGTGTGACCAGACTGCGCTCGATAATCAGCAGCGCCCCCCACAGCGAGCAGGCAGCTTGCGCCAGCAGACGTGTGCCGGCCAGACGTCGCGCGCGGTTCTCGCACGACCAGTCGGCCGGCGTGCGTGCGCAGAAGAAAACAATCGCCATCAACGTGACGGCGAGGATGACGATCCAATCGGTCAGTTCCATCGCAAGACCCTCCCAAGTCGATCGGCGACTATAGGAAGGCCCTCCGTTGAACACTATCGGACGAGTCTCAAATTTGGGATGGATGGCGGCGAGCGCGGTTTGCCGCATCGGGCAACGCGCTCGCCGCTGGATCGGCGCTGCAGTGTTGAAGTGTTGAAGCTAAAGCTCAGCGCTGCGATCAGGACGGATCAGAGTTCGATCCGGGTGCCGAGCAGCACGAGGAATTGACGCAGCCATTCCGGATGCGCCGGCCATGCAGGCGCGGTGACGAAGTTGGCGTCGGTGATCGCGGCGTCGACCGGAATGTCGGCGTAATCGCCGCCGGCCATTTTCACTTCAGGCGCGCAGGCCGGGTAGGCCGAGATGCGCTTGCCGCGAATCACGTCGGCGGCGGCCAGCAGTTGCGCGGCGTGGCAGATTGCTGCGATCGGCTTGCCTGCTTCGGCGAATTGCCGCACCAGTTCGATTACCTTCGGATTGAGCCGCAGATACTCCGGCGCGCGGCCGCCGGCGATGGCCAGCGCATCGTACTGACGCGGGTCGGCGTCGTCGAACGTGGCGTTGAGCGCGAACAGATGACCCGGTTTCTCGGTGTAGGTCTGGTCGCCTTCAAAATCGTGGATCGCCGTCTTGATGCGATCGCCCGCCTTCTTGTTCGGGCACACGGCGTCGACGATATGGCCGACTGCCTGCAGTGCCTGGAACGGCACCATCGTTTCGTAATCCTCGGCGAAGTCGCCGGTCAGGAACAGGATCTTCTTTGCTGCCATTGCATGCCTCCAATTGATCAACGCTACACATCGAACGCGGAAATACGCTTCGGCAGTCTACTCCAACCCGTTTGACAGAACCGCGACGGAGCGTGCAATCAATGCGAGCGACGAACATGGCTCGAGGTGGGCCTACGAGGTGCGGCGTAGTGCGGGTGTCATGCGGTATGACTCAATGCGCATCGTCGCGCAAGCCGTTGAACGTGGGCCTTGACGTCGCGTGCCTGGCCGTTCGAATGCGGGCTACGGCCGATGTGCAACGCGACGGCGTATCATTGGCGCGTTTTCGCAAGCGGAAGCCGCCCGACGCGGCTCACACAGAACCATGATTTCATTGCTCCATTCACCTTTGCTGCGCCGTGTCGCGGTGGTCCTCGTCGTATTCGGCGGGCTGGCTGCTTGTCAGAAGAATGACGCGTCGGCAGGGCAGGTCGCCGGTACGCTGAATAACGCCGCGCAGGTCGCCAGTCAGAAGCTCGATCAGGCGGCCAGCTACGTCGGCCAGCAGGTCGACGCGACTAAAGACGCCGCCCAGCAGAACCTCGACTCGGCCGCCTCGGCGCCGTCCATCAAGATCGACCCCAGCGCGTTGGCGTCGACCGCGCAAGCGAATCTGCAGATCGCGGCGAGTTCGGCCAACGCGCAACTCGGCAAAGCCGCTTCGCTGACCGGCCAAGGCCTCGAAACCGCCGGGCGCAAGCTGCAAGACTGGTCGGCGCAAAGCTCGGCGTCGGCGGCGAATGCGTCGACGTCGGGATCGTCCTCGGGCGATTCGAGCGACGCGCAGAAGCAGATGGACAAGTGATGAACCCGCCTGGCAGGGTCGCCCGTTTGACAGCCGGTTTAAATGTAATTACTATGGTTACACATTGTCGTCGCCGGGCAGGTTTGCTGTGAATACGAGTAGCCGGTTTGCATTTGCGGTGCACGTGCTCGCGCTGCTGTCGTTGCAGGAGGGCGTGCCGCTGTCGTCCGAGATGATCGCGGGCAGCGTCAACACCAATCCCGCGTTGATCCGGCGGCTGTTGTCCATGCTGGCCGAGGCGGGCCTCACCACCTCGCAGCTCGGCGCGGGCGGCGGCGCGCTACTCGCGCGGCCGCCGGAGCAGATCAGCTTGCTCGAGGTGTATCGCGCGGTGGACGACGGACAATTATTTGCATTGCATCGCGAGGAGCCGAATCCGGCGTGCATGGTTGGGCGCCATATCCAGGGTGTGCTGCGCGGCATCATCGATGACGCGCAACTGGCCATGGAGGCATCGCTCGGCGCACGGACGCTGGCCGATGCCACGGCCGACGTAGTGCGGGCCGAGCGGCAGCGGGAACGCAAGCGGCGCGCGCATCACGCTAGCGGGGACGTCGCGAAGAAGTAGCAGAACGGGAGGGCGCATGTGCTGTCGACAAGACGCACGCGCCTGACAACCAACGGGGACCTGGGTCCCTCTTTTTTCCGCATTATATGTAATCAATGTGGTTACATATAAGCCAATAACAGGAGCATCGAAATGAGCAAGCAATTGAAGATCGCGTTGTTTGGCGCCACCGGCATGATCGGTTCGCGAATCGCCGCGGAAGCGGCCCGTCGTGGGCACCAGGTGACGGCGCTGGTGCGCAACCCGGCGCGTGTCCCGGCCGGCGTGGCGAATCTGACCGCGGTGCAGGCCGATGTGCTCGACGCGGCGAGCGTTGGCGCCGCGGTGCGGGGGCATGACGTGGTGGCGAGCGCGTATTCGCCGCCGCAAGGGGAGGCCGCGATGGTGGGCACGGCGACCCGGGCCCTGGTGGACGGCGTGCGCGCAGCGGGCGTGAAGCGCCTCGTGGTGGTGGGCGGCGCGGGTTCGCTCGAAGTCGCGCCGGGCAAACAACTGGTCGACACGGAAGGCTTCCCGGACGCGTACAAAGCGGTCGCGCTCGCGCATCGCGACGTGCTGACTTACTACCGAAGCGTCACCGATCTCGACTGGACGTTCTTCGCGCCGGCCGCGCTGATCGCCCCGGGCGAGCGTACGGGCACGTTCCGCACCGGCACGAACACGCTGCTGGCCGATGCGGAAGGCAACAGCCGCATTTCGGCGGAAGACTATGCAGTCGCCTTCGTCGACGAATTGGAGCAGGGCCGTTTCATTCATCAGATCGCGACGGTGGCGTATTGAGTTTATTGAGTTTGAGGGCGGACAGAACTGGCTTTCCGGCGTAGGACGGGACCACGCGCGGCGCGCCTGTGAAGGCGTCAGCCCGCAAGCGTCCTAACATTCGGTTACGCATGTTCGGTCGCGCCCGATAAAACTGCGGCTACACTGGCGTCTCCCGTTTTCTTACGGATTGCCATGCAGTCATGCCCATCGCGGCGTGAATCCGAGGCTGCGCCGTCCAACGGCGGGCAGCCGGCGATTCACGCCGTCTTTCAATCTTCTGCGCTTCGTGACAGCCCCGGCACCCGCCGTGACCGTAGCGCTCGCGCGTGCTTTGCAACGTGGTTCGGCTCGTGGTTTGGCGCATATGCGGCCGCGTTCTGCGCCGCGCTGATCCTGTGCGCCGGATCGCTGCCCGCCAACGCCTGGGCCGCCGGCGCCGTCTCCAGCACGCCGGTCATTCCCGCGTTGCAGAGCCTGATCAACAGCGCGACGGCGAACCCTCCCGCCACGGCGTCCGGCGCTTCAGCGGCGGACGCCGCGTCCGCGCCGACCGCCGCAAGCCAGGCGGAGTTGACGCGTTCGCTCGACAGCGTGATCGCCACGCTCGACAACGACCGCCAGCGCACTGCGCTCGTCACCCAGCTCAAGAAGCTGCGCGCCGTCTCGCAGAACGTCGCGCCGCCCGCGCCGGTTCAACCGAGTCCCGGCTTGCTCGGCGCGATCGCGTCGGGTATCGCATCGTTCGAATCCGACGTGCATCAGGGCCGCACGCCGGTGCGCTATTGGGGCGGCCGCTTCAACGCCGCCGGCAACGAGTT
The DNA here is from genome assembly GCF_013409255.1 of Paraburkholderia bryophila. Taxonomy (NCBI): domain Bacteria; kingdom Pseudomonadati; phylum Pseudomonadota; class Betaproteobacteria; order Burkholderiales; family Burkholderiaceae; genus Paraburkholderia; species Paraburkholderia bryophila. Next base: position 1,170,052 of record NZ_JACCAS010000001.1, on the reverse strand, counting down.
GTACACGATCGTCTCGGGCCAGGGCCAGGAAAGCTTCGGCCGTATTCTGTTCTCGATGATCGCGATGCTGGCCGGTTGGGGCGCCTGTGCCGGCGCGCTGGTCTATGTGCAGCATCGGCTGTACCGGCGCTTCGGCATTCTCATGGAGCTCAACCCGAACCCCACCACGGGCGAGTTGCTGATCTTCGCGCTGCGCCGCGTCGGGCCGTGGATCGTCGCGTTTGTCGCCGCGCTGCTGTTTGTCCGCGCGATGCCCGATGCGCTCGGCCGAACCCTCGGTATGGTGGTCGCGTATGCGATCGTCGCGGGCGCGGTGTTTTCGGCGATCTGCCTGATCATGTTTTCGCTGTTCGGCTCGGGGCATCGGCGGGTGGCGGTGCGCCTGCTGATCGATCACGCGCGGCGCGTGCTGTTCCTGGTCGGCGTGTGCGGGGCGCTCGGCGATGCGGCGGTCAACTACGACGTCGCGCATCAGCTCGGCTCGAATCTCGCCGCGTTGATTTCGACGGCGGCCAACATGACAGCCGCGATTCTCACCGGCTACTTCGCGCTGGCGTTCCGCCGGCCGATCGCGCACCTGATCCGCAACCGGCCTTACGAGCAACGCAACGACCACAAGGCCGCTACCGATGCGTTCGATGTACTCGCCGCGCTCTGGCACGTGCCGGTGCTGGTGTTGTCCACGGCGTCGATAGTCGCCACGCTCGGCGGCTCGGGTTCCAGCGAGAACGTGCTGCAGATTTCGGTGGTGACCGCGCTGCTGCTGGTGCTGGCGTTTTTCCTGTCGGCCGTTGTGTTGCGCATGACGCGTCCGCGCAGCGCGCGCTCCCGTCGCCGCTCACCGTATCTGACGCGTCTGCTGCGGTTCTGCGGCACGCTGCTGACCCTCTTCATCTGGCTATTTTTCTTTGAACTCGCGGCGCGCCTGTGGGGCGTATCGCTCGCGGAAGTGATCGAGGAAAACGTCGCCGCGCGCGGTATTGCGCATGCGGTGACGGCGATCATCGCCACGGTGTTTATCGCGTGGCTGCTGTGGATTCTGGTGGACACGGCGATCACCGAGGCGCTCAGTCCCGGCGGCTCGCGCAACAAGGGGCGCGGTCCCAGCATGCGGGCCCGCACGATGCTGCCGCTCGTGCGCAACGTGCTGCTGGTGTCGATCATGACGGTCGCCGGCATCGTCACGGCGGCCAACCTCGGGATCAACGTGACGCCGCTGCTGGCGGGCGCCGGGGTGATCGGTCTCGCGATCGGGTTCGGCGCGCAGTCGCTCGTGACCGACCTGATCACGGGGCTGTTCATCATTATCGAAGATACGATTTCGGTCGGCGACTGGATCGACGTGGACGGTGGCCATGCGGGCACGGTCGAGCATCTGTCGATCCGGACCGTGCGTTTGCGCGACGGGCAGGGCGCAATCCACGCGATTCCGTTCTCGCAGATCAAGATCGTCAAGAACCTGTCGCGTGATTTCGCATACGCCGTGTTCGAGGTGCGCATGTCGTTCTCTACCGACGTCGATGAGATCACGCAGTTGATCCGCGAAGTCGGCGCCGATCTGATGGCCGATTTCCGTTACCGGCGCGAGATGCTTGGGCCGATCGAGGTGTGGGGACTCGACCGTTTCGATCCGAACTGGATGGTCGTGAAAGGGCAGATCAAGACGCGGCCGCTGCAGCAATGGAGCGTCGCACGTGCGTTCAATCTGAGGCTCAAACGCAAGATGGACGAAGCCGGCATTGAGATTCCGGTGCCGCAGATGCGGGTGTATACGTCGTCGAAGGATAGCGAAGGGCAGCCTTTGCAGGACGATGAGATGTCCGGGTTCGTGCCGCATGGGCATGGGCATGCGGAGACGGGTTCGGGCTCGGGTTCAGGTGCGGCGGCGCGGGGTGTGCATGCGCCGTTGGCGGTGGCGCGCGACGTGTCGCACGAGCCGCGTCCGGCACCGCCGCCGACCGGACAGACCGCGCCGATTCCGCCGCAGATTCCTACGGCTGGCGAAGCGGGCGGGAAGAGTTGAGAGACGTTGCCGCGGATTGGGTCGACGGCAGTTGTTGCGGTGAGTGACGTGTCTAACCGTGTCTGACCGGCTGACGCGTTGACGTCTTTTGCCGCAGTGAAAGTGTCTCGCTGCGGCCAGATCAGGACGTACGTTTAGCGCGATCTATTAGACCAGCGCCGGTGCATCGGCCGTGCGGACGATGTCGTTGACGTGCGTCGAAATCTGCGCGCCCGCGACGCCGTACACATGCAGCGAGACGGCCGGCGCATCGCTGCGATTGCCCAACTGATGAATCCCGCCACGGCCGCCGCGCACGAACGACACCGCGCCGTGCTTGCGCGCTTGCGTACGCGTCGCGCTGGCGCAATGCTGTGCGCCGTTCCATTCGAATACCGTTTCGCTCAGCGTGCCGTCCAGCACCGCATAGCCGCACCATGTGTGATGCGCGTGGACGGGACTCGCCTGTTGCGGCAGCCACACCAGCGCGGCGATCGCATAGCGGCCGTGCGGATCGGCGGCCAGCAGATGGCGGCGGTAGTTTTCCGCCGCGCCTTCGCGTTGCGCCGACGTCAGCAAGTCGGGGTGGGCGGCGGCGTCAGCAAGCGCAATGCGCATGCTGCGCGCGAAGAACGTGGAATCCGACGGCTCGGGGAATGCCGCGCAGGCCTCGAAGATCGCGTCGAGCGCATCGCACAGATGGGCGAGGGGGGCGGTACGAAGGGCTTGGCTCATGATCGTTGCGCAGCCGGGTGGCTGTCTGGGAGTTATTTTCGGATAGCGACATTTATACCCGTTTGCTCGGAGAAAGAGTTTCCATATAATTCCCCTCGGAGTCTCAAAAGTAGAATAATTTCCTATGGGGGTGTCATGATGGGAATGGATATCATCGACCGGAAGCTGTTGGAGCTGCTGCAGGAGGATGCGACGATGCCGATCGCCGAGCTGGCGCAGCGCGTGAATCTGTCGCAAACGCCTTGCTGGAAGCGGCTGCAGCGCCTGAAGGAGGCCGGCGTGATTCGCGCGCAGGTGGCGCTATGCGATGCGCGCAAGCTCGGGGTGGGCACGACGGTGTTCGTCGCGGTGCGCACGAACCAGCATACGGAGGAGTGGGCGCAGACCTTCACGCGCGCGGTGCAGCAGATACCGGAGGTGGTGGAGGTTTATCGGATGAGCGGGGAGACCGATTATCTGCTGCGGGTCGTGGTGTCGGATATCGATGACTATGACCGGGTTTATAAGCTTCTTATTGCCGCCGTGCCGCTTTATGACGTGAGTTCCAGTTTTGCGATGGAGCAGATCAAGTATTCGACGGCGCTGCCGGTGAGGTATACGGCGTGAGCGCCGCGTGGCGGGGAATGCTTAGCCGGCGGTGCGCCGGCTGAACCCTCGACCTCAACAGCCGATTCAGCCGAGCACCCCCGTACCCGCCGTCGACGTCTTACTCCGCAGTCGTCGCATCCGCCGTCTCGGCCTGCACCATGGCTCGCACGATCAGATAAACCGTGGGCAGGTCGTCATCATCAAGCCGCCAGTCGACGGGCTCGTCGAGATCCGCGCCCGACAGGCGACTGTCGCCGAATCGTAGAAACATCGAACGGACTGTCTCATTGTGCCTGGCCACGAAGCCGCGATTTTCGAAGACCAGTTCATCGATCGTCTGCAGCGTGCGCCAGGTCGGCGATTGCGCGCTACTTGAGTAACGGCGCCGGCCGCTGTCGATGTGACGACCGGCGGTCGTTGCCATGATCTGCTGGAGGTCTAGCGAAGCGCTTCGAAGCGCACGTTCGAGGGCGACAGAGTTGATTTGACCGGCATCCGAATCGAGGTCAGTGGCGTTGATCATGCAGGTATCTTCCTTGGGGCTCGGGTCAACGGGCAGCTTCAAAGGCGCTGCTTCAAAGGCGCCTGAGTTCGCTGCGCCAGCAACAGGCGGATCTGGGCGAGATGACTGTCCCCGACCGTGCAATCTCCAACGGGTTGGCTGTGCTGCCGCAGCGCCGGTGGACGCACGCCGAGATAGCGGCACACCGCGGACACATACGGCTTGCCGCTGCCGCCTAGATCTCGCGCAGCAGCCGCTACGCGGACGTCCCCGACATGCTTGCACAACCAGGCAAGCGTTTCGCGATCACCGTCGTTCAAGATGCGTATAAGGTAGGTCATGGCCTGATCCTGTATGGGCATACAGCTGTAAATTTATACAGTATTTGACCGGGATGCAAGTCGAAAGTTGGACCTATCAGAGAGGGGGAAACTGTTCCTGCCTCGGGGTAGGGATTCTTCGGATGCCGACCCCCGGCATCGGCCGCTTTTTCCCATGGTGTCGGGCACGCCGCGCTGACAGCACACTTTCCCGTCAGGAACCATTCGTGAGGAATGACCGATGGAGGAAATGCCGGAGAGCCTGTCCGCGATGTGCAAGCGCTGCCTCGAGCAGGGCCGATGAGTCGTTTCCGATGTCGGCGAAGTCTGGGCGGACTCGCCGGAAGCAGCCGCTCCTGGCATAGAGACGTATGTAGCGCGCCGGTTTGCGTAGCCACAAAAAAACCGACTAAGATAGCGCTTCTACGTGACTGGCGAGCAATAGATGGGTCACCATCGGGAAGCGTAGACGGTAGAACGCCGTTCGCCTGGGCATTTTGATTAATCTCTTTGAGACTGCCCATGATGATTGCCCAAATCCATTCTCTGCCCACGCGGCTCGCGCTTAATCAATCGCGCTCCCAATTACACGCGCTTTGCCCTGTTCAGTATTTGAGCCTTGCCGGTTCCAAATTGGCCACGCAAGGGGAAAACGCATGAGCATACTTCTCGACGGTAAAGCAGTAGCGGCGTTGCACGAGCGGGAATTGTCCGAACACGTTGCGGCCCTCAAGGCAAGAAATGGCGGGCAGACACCCATACTGGCCACGATCCTTGTAGGAGACGATCCTTCGTCCGCGACCTACGTCAGCATGAAGGGCAGTGCATGCCGGAGAGTCGGTATGGACTCGATCGTGATTAAGTTGTCTGCGAGCGCAACGACGGACGACGTGCTTTCCGCGATAAACAGGCTCAATGCCAACCAGGCGGTGCATGGCATTCTGCTTCAGCACCCGGTGCCTGCACATGTGGACGAACGCCTCTGCTTCGACAGAATATCCATCTCCAAGGATGTTGATGGCGTCACCAGCCACGGCTTTGGCTTGATGGCGTTAGGCGAACCCGCATTCGGGTCGGCAACGCCCGCCGGAATCATGCGCTTGCTGGCTCATTACAAGATCGATGTATCTGGCAAGCGGGCCGTGGTCGTAGGGCGCAGTCCCATTCTCGGGAAACCGATGGCGCTTATGCTATCGAATGCGAACGCGACGGTCACGCTATGCCATTCGAAGACGTCAAATCTTGAGGCGGAAATTCGACGTGCCCAACTCATCGTCGGCGCGGTAGGTAAGCCGAACTTCATTCGTAGCGACTGGATTAGCGACGGAGCAATTGTTATCGATGCTGGTTACCATACCGGAGGCATAGGTGACATCCATCCCGATGGTCTGATGGGTCGATGCGCGGCGGTGACGCCGGTTCCGGGAGGGGTGGGGCCGATGACGATTTCAACGCTTATCGCCCAAACCCTCGGTGCCGCGGAACGTGTGTGGTCAACCATCCAATGAGTGTCCGCTGCCGACAAAGTTGACGGGCCGCTGCGGGTCGACAAGGGAAGTTCGTCGCAAGCTCTGGCAACCGCCTGACGAGCGCTGGCCGAACTGCTCCTATGGCTTTGACGCTGTGATCAACGCCTCTTCACGTTAGCAGCGCGGTACAAGTACACTACCGGCCTAAGCAAATCCGGATTATCCAGTTCGCGCGCATGCACCGAATTTTCGCGGGCAGCGCGTTGCGCGGGTTCCGGTCCTCACTTCGTGAAGTCCCTTGCGGAACGCTCGATTCGCGTCAGAAATGCCATGGATTATTTTGCCGCAGTACGGGCCTTCGTTTGCGCAGCGGAACTGCAGAGCTTCAGCAAGACGGCCGTTGAAATGGCAGTCAAGACGTCGACCATTTCACGCTACGTGAGTGCGCTAGAAAACGATCTGGGCATTGCCCTGTTTAACCGGTCGACGCGCGGGCTCGTCCTGACGGAGGGCGGTAGGCTGTTTCGTGAGCACGCCATGGTTGCCCTACAGGCGCTCGATGACGCGCGGCAGGTCACGTCGTCACTGAATCTCACACCGCAAGGCGTGCTGCGCGTCACGATGCCCTCGGCATTCGGGCGCCGGCATATCGTGCCGCACCTGCCGGCGTTCATGACGCGCTATCCCGACATCGACCTCGATATGGTATCGACCGACGAAACGCTCAATATGATCGAAGTCGGCATTGATCTGGCGATCCGTATCGGTGCGCTGTCCGATTCGTCGTTGATGGCGAAACGCATTGCTCCGCATCGTCGTATCGTGTGCGGCAGCCCGGCGTATTTGCAGCGTAGCAGCACGCCGAATGTCCCTGAAGATCTGTCCGCGCACGATACGCTTCGTCTGTCGCTGTTGCCGGACGACACATGGTCGTTCACGCGCAGGGCCAATGCAAAGAGGTCGTCAGAGCAGACGCAAGTGCCGGTGCAATTGCAGGGGCGCTTGCGCGCAGACGACTCCGAAGCTGTGCTGGAACTCGCCGTGGCCGGCTGCGGCCTTGCGCTTCTACCGACGTGGCTCGCGTCCACGGCTCTGCGCGAAGGGCGTCTGCTACACGTACTGCCTGAATGGGAAGCGCGCACGGGACGCGCCGAACCCGCGATCTGGGCAGTCTATCCACCGAAGAAAATCGTCTCGTCGAAGGTACGTGCCTTCGTGGCTTACTACGCCGAGGTGATTGGCGAGCCGCCGTACTGGGACGACGGACTCGCACTGGAGCTTCAGACTTAACGCGCGAAGCGGATGTCGAGCGTGCGTAGCCATGTCTGCAAGCCGGCATCCTGGATCGGAATCACATAGGCGCTTTCATCTGTTTCATTGAAGTGCGCGTGCCAGTAGCCCGGCGGCGTAACGAATGCCATCCCGGCTTCCCAATCGACGCGTGTCGGATTGGCAATGTTGCCGTTCTCATCCAGTTCCGTGCCGACCAGCGTGTAGACGCCTGGATTGCCACCGGCGATGAAGTCGAGCGCGATGGACTGGTGGCGGTGCGGCTTCTGCACGGAGTGGGGCGGCACGATACCGAACATCGCCCACAATACATGCGTGACCGTACGCGTCTGCGGGAAATTGACGTTGCCCATCAGCACGCTGATGCGGTTGCGGAGCCCCGCGTTGGCTTCTTCCGAGACCTTGCGCAATTCCGCCTGGGTCTGGGCGGCGGGGTAGAGCGTTGGGGCAAAGCGCGGCTGGACGCCCGTTGTACCGAGATAGGTGAGCAGCGGAGCGTCGTTCACGTAATAGAGCGTGGCGGTCGCGTCGGCGGTGAACACTGCAGTGTCGCCGCCAGGCAGCGTGAAGAAATCGCCCTGCGCGAACGGAAAGCGGCTCTCGCCCTGGGCCACGCTGCCGGTTCCGCTGATGACGTAGCAGACCTGCGAGGTCGCATTCGGCGCGAGCGTCAATGCCTCTGCCGCGTTGATGCGCAGGAAACTGGCGCTCAACCCAGGACCCGTCGCGGGACCGAGGCAGCCCAAATCAGCGGAAAGATCGAGTGGGACGATGCGGGTCGCGCCGTCCGCGTAGAGCGAAGGCTGGAAGCTGCGGAAAGGCACGCGCGAAATGAGCTTCGCGCCGATCGGATTGGCGGACGACGTGTATTCGAAGTATTGCGCGTCCGCAGTGGCGGCAGCGAGTTCGGCGGGAGGCGTCGGGGACGTTCTTGTCAACATAGTCAGCTCCTGTTGAATGGGGATGCTTCGTGCGGGCCTCTGAAGTTGGGGCTGGCGTCCGAAAGCTGAGCTGACTATAGGTGTGGAGCGCCGGCCTCAGAAGTGCCGGATATCGAAATCACCTTTGCACAAAAGGGCACGCTGTGGGTCCGCTTCGGGAGAGCCGCTGGCTGTTCGTGGTCGGCCACGGTTTGCTCGGGCACATTCGGCGGACGGGGTCCGGCTCGCCATTTGTGGCCGTTGGACTGTTGCCGAAAGTTTTTTGCGACCATCGGCGTATTCTCGGCGCTACACACCAATCCGGACATTGGAGAAACAACGCGTGCCAACACCATCGAAACTGCTCTTCCTGCCAGGCGCTTCGGGCAATACCGAGTTCTGGCGGCCGTTGGCGAATCAGCTAACTATTAGCGGCTCCAAGGTCATCCTGGGCTATCCGGGATTTGGCCAGGAGCCTTCCGTTCCAGACGTCAATAATTTTGACGACCTCGTCCGAACGGTGGTGTCCCACATTGACCAGCCGACTGCTTTAATCGCTCAATCGATGGGCGGGGTCATCGCTGTTCTGGCAGCATTGGAAAAGCCGGAGAGGGTCACTCATCTGGTTCTGACAGTCACATCCGGCGGGATCGACATGAATGGATTAGGCGCACAGGATTGGCGCCACGGATTCGTTGGGGCCAACTCATCGCTGCCGGATTGGTTTGTGTCTTTCAAGTCGGATTTAACGCCTGAACTGCGAGGCATGTCTCAACCGGTTCTTTTGCTCTGGGGAGATGCGGATCCGTTCAGTCCGGTCGCAGTCGGCCAGCGACTTTTTGAATTGTTGCCGGATGCGCGGTTGCATGTGGTCTCTGGTGGCAATCATGATCTGGCGAATGTTCATGCACAACAACTTGCGCCGATTGTTGACGCGCACTTGTTGCGGACTTAAGGTGGGAGTTGCCGAGGGCGTCTGCTTTTCAAATAGGCCAATGGCAGAGATGGGCCGACTACGGAATTTCAATGCGGCGACCGTCCCCGGAACGTATGGTCTAACCGATCACCGGCAATCAGTATTAGTGGTTGTGCCGTATTGGGTCGACGTGCAGTGGACCTGCTTCATCTGTTGAGCCTGCATTGATGCGCCGAAAGCCGCGTAGGCGGAATTGCGAGAGTCATGCGCCGAAGTTCCACCCGCAATCAGTGTCGATACCAGATCAGTCTGAATTGAGGCGGCGTTATCGGGTTGGCGCTGCATAGCCTGACAATAGTGGTCAACACGCTCATGCACGTCGCTCATTCGCGCAAAGTGTGGTTCGATCGCTGCACACCATCCCGAGTACCACACTGAATCACGGTTTCCACGATTCAGCGCGGCGTATTCGCTGCCAGCCGCGGCCGCGTTGTCATAGGCGTCGACATGTCCCTGCCAGCCTATGCCCTCGATTGCGCACCCGCCCAAAAAATGGGCAGTAAAACGGAAAATAGCCTGGTCATTGTTTCTCCCTCAGCTTCGGGGAAGCATAGCAGGCCAGTGTGCTTCCCAAACGTGGGTTCCGTTGACCTGAATTTACAGGTGGCATGTGTTCTCCGTGATAGCGTTTTGCCCTGCCAGTAGTCGCGCGTAAAAAACGTCAACAGCTTATCGATCGGAAAAACAAAATGCCCGCCGTTTGCTTCTTCACGCTTAACTCGCAGCACATGTCGAGTTTGTTTTGCCCAGGTTTCGGCGGAGTGCCAGCCTTCTCCGGTACTGATAGGTATATCAACGATCCCAACGCGACTGCTGTGGCCGAAAAAGGTCCGCTTCCTATGGGAACTTACTATATCGTTGATCGCCCAAGCGGTGGACGTCTTGGCAGTCTGGAGGAAGGGCTGCGCGACGTCATCGCTGGGACGCATCGAAATGAATGGTTCGCTCTTTACCGTAGCGATGGCCCGATTGACGACTACACTGTTATCAATGGCGTGCGTCGCGGAAATTTTCGTCTTCATCCGGTGGGGTACTGGGGGAAGAGCGATGGTTGTATAACGCTGCCGAATCCCGAAATTTTTAATCGGCTTCGCGTATGGCTCAAACAGCAAAAGACCGGCAAGATTCCCGGCACGCAAACGAACTACTACGGCAAGGTCATCGTTAGATGAAAAGAACATTCGTTTCCGTCGCGCTGGCTTTGATATTGACACTGCCGATATCCATCGCCATTGGTCGAAGCCCCTGGTTCAGCCAGTGGCTTGCGAGCGGCGCGGGGTGGGACGCGTTTGCCCCGTTACTGCGCCTGTGTGGAGCGGTCGGCATTGAGGATGACGAGAACATCGTCATTGACGTCATTCTGCTTGTCAGCTTCGCGCTGTCGCTGATTCTGGTGTGGTTTGCACGTCGCCTGATTGGTCGATACAAGGACATGCGGGCGAACACGTGAGGCAGCCGTCGTCCAATCGCTCGGCTCACGCCCTCCAAGCCCACCCACTGCAAGCCCCACGCAAGCTCACTCGGCGTAGAATGCCGCCTTCCCCGACACCAACCGCGACTGTTCGCGAACCGAGTCCGCCTCATGAACAAACCCCCGCGCAAGAAGAACCCGACCATCGGCATTGCGATCTTCATCGTGGTCGCGGTGTTGCTGGTGATCGCCACGCTGTTCTACAACGCGATCACCGAGAAGCGCGAGTTCGACAGCGAGAATGCGCCCGCATCGACGATTTCATCGGACGCGGCAGCAGCAGCGACAGTCGCGAAGCCAGCCAGCGGCGCCGCGCAGTAAGCCTGCGCTCACCGCGGCAATCCGTCGCTCAGCGAGGCAAACCCCGCGCTCACTCTTCCGGCAGCCGGATCACGCTCGCATCCTTGCGAATCAGCGCCGCTGCCGCCAGCATCTGCTTGCACTGATGCGCAAGCAGCTTCATGTCATGCACCGCGTCGGCTGAAACATCCGTCGACTTCTCGGTATCGACCACCATTGCATCCAGTTCGCGGTTCAGCAGTTTGATCTGCTCGCTCTGATCGGCGGGCGGCGCTGTTCCGGCTTCAGCCTCGGTCAAATTGTCGCGGACCACGCTCAGCGCGCGCTGCAATGGCTGGAGCGAAACACCTTCCACATGCTGCTGCGCGGACGTGCGCAGCAACGGCGCCGCCGCCGTAATCTGCGACGCGAGCACATGGCTGCGTACCAGCAGGCCATTCAATTCCGGCACGAACTTCTGCGCGGACTTCGGCTCAAGCATCATGCGTTGGAATGCCTGCCCGAGATTGGCAAACGCCACGTGGACGTTCTTGCGCGCCAGCCGATAGCGATAGTCGCGGTCGAGCGCGGTCGCCGCCGCCTTGGCCGCTACCACCGGCTGACCCGACTCGATCGCCGGATCCGCCATCGCCGCCGCCGGCGCACGCGCGCCGGCTTCGGTCACGGTCGCTACCACGGCCGCCGCCGGCTTACCGCTCCACCACCAGCTCGCTTCCAGATACTGCCGCGTCGCGCCGATCATCGTATTGACGAGCTTGCCCATCAAACGGTATTCCCAGTACGGGAACAGATGGCTCGCCGCAATCGCGATCGCGCAGCCGACCACCGTGTCGATCGCGCGTTCGCCGATAATACGCATGCTGCCCGGCGCAAGCAGATGGAACATCAGCAGCACATACGACGACGTGAACACCACGCTAGCCGTGTAATTGAACAGCAGCAGGCTGTAGCTCATCACCATCGACGCGAACATCACCACCAGCAGAATGTGCGGATCTTTCACGAAGATCATCAGCGCGATACTCACCGCGCAGCCGATCAACGTGCCGACGATCCGCTGTCCATTACGCTGCTTGGTCAGCGAATAACCGGGCTTCAGAATGATGACGGTAGTCATCACGATCCAGTACGCGTTGGTGAGCGGCAGCAAACGGCCGAGCCAGAACCCCACGGCGACGGCGATCGTCACGCGCAACGCGTGCCGGAAACTCGGCGAGGCCATGGTCAGGTTCGAGAAGATCTGCCCGAACGGCACACGCCGGCTCGATACGAAGCGATTGAGCGCCTGGTCGAGGCGCAATTCGGTTTCGCCGGTGCTGGGATCGCTCGACAGGCTCTTGCGCATCTTGTCGATCAGCCGCGTAGCGCTCCAGATGCGCCGGAAATTTGCCGACACCGCGGAATACGCCTCGGGATTCTTGCGCGGCAAATCATGCTTGCGCATCAACTCGATCTCGAACTCGATCGCGCGCAATTCCGCCTTGACGTTCGAGCGCTGGCGCGGCGGATGGTTTTGCAGCACCGCGAGCCCGATCTCCTCGAGATCGGCGGCCGCCTTGCGAATCAGGTCGCGGTAAAACACCAGCAGATCGGAACCGCCGAAGGTATTGCGCACCAGCGAGTAATCGGTATGCGCGCCGACAAACAGCTCGTGCAGGTCGACGGTATTGATGAACAGATTGAACAGCATCGCGCGACGCGGTTCGAGCTTGCCGCTCTTCAACTTGGGCAGGTTGCGCAGCACGATGTCGCGCGCGGCCTCCTGACGGTCCACCGCGGCGATCTGCTTGTCGACCAGATTGCGATAACACTCGTCGAGATCGTTGTCGAGGTCGTAGAACGCGGCGCGCGCGAGCAGATAGTCGGCGCACGCAAACACGCTCTCGGCCAGCGCCTGCTGTTCGATGCGATGCATCATCCAGCGGCTCACGAAGGTCGACCAGTAGGTGTACCAGAGCCCGCCCACCAGAATCCACGACGCGTTGACGAGCGCCTGCATCGGCGTGAAGTGCTCCTCCAGCGTCATGATCATCATGAACAGCGTGGCGAAGCTGATCTGCGGCCAGCGGTTGCCGTACACCACGATCAGCGACAGCACGAACGTGAGCGGCACGACCGTACACCAGAGCGCCACAGGATTCACCGTGGCCAGCCCGGTGGCGAGCGCCGACAGAAAGCCGATCACCGTGCACGCCAGCATTTCGTTGTGCTTGTACTTCAGCGGACCCGGCATGTCGACCACGCACGCGCCGAGCGCGCCGGTCGCGATCGTGAAGCCGAGGTCGCGATCGTGGAACACGATCAGACACAGTACCGCCGGTAACGACACGCCGACCGCGATGCGCAAGCCGCCATAAAAGTACTGGCTGTAGAGGAATTTTTTTATTTCAACCGAATAGCGCATCGACTGCCTGGGTTCCACTCACTGGAAAAACGCGGTTGAGGGACAGACTCAAACTGCCGTCGAGTCTAACTGATTTTGGCCGGGTTTCGACCTCGTCCGTTCGGCCAGGTTCTGCCCTGGGAGCGCGTTTGTTATGCTGTCGCTTCAATGGCCGGTGCGCTTTTCGCGCATAGCTCGTGCCGCACGTTTTCCCCAGGATCCATGCTCCAGCTCTTCTATTCGAACCGCTATGAAACCCTTGTCGGCGCGCTGCTCGACGACCTGGCACAAGCGCCGTCCGACCCCTGGACCGCGCAGCCGGTGATCGTCCCCAGCGCGGCGGTCAGGCGCCGGCTCGAACTCGACATCGCCGCGCGGCAGGGCATCTGCGCGAATGTCAATTTTGGTTACCTCGCGCAGTGGCTGTGGGCGCAGATCGGCGGCGTGATCGAAGTGCCGAAGCAATCGCCGTTCGCGCCGGACCGCCTCGTGTGGCGCTGCTACCGGTTGCTGGGTGACGCGGACGAAGCGTTGCCATGGAACGCGTCGCCGCGACTGCGCACCTATCTCGACGCGGCGGATGCGTCGATGCGCTACGAACTGGCGCGCCGCGTCGCCACGGTACTCGAGCACTATCTGACCTATCGCCCCGAATGGTTGCTGCAGTGGCAGAAGGGCGGTTCGATCTTCGCCAGCGGCGCGTTGGACGACACCGGCCCGCGCCTCGTCGGCGCAAGCGATGCGGCGCGCGAGGACGAGCGCTGGCAGGCCGCGTTGTGGCGCGCGGTGCTCGCGGAATTGGCCGGCGACGCGCAGACGCCCGCCGCCGCCTTACCGCCCGCGTATCGTTTTCTGGAAGACATCGGCACGCTCGACCTCGAAGCCATTTCAAACGCGCGCTGGCCGGAAGCGGTGAGCGTGTTCGCGCTGCCGACCATGCCGCCGCTGCACGTCGCGTTGTTGCGGGCGCTGTCGCGTTGGGTCGACGTGCGTTTGTACGTGATGAACCCGTGCCGCGAGTTCTGGTTCGACGTGGTCAGCGCGGGCCGTGTCGAAGCGCTCGACGCGGCCGGGCAACTCGACTATCAGCAAGTCGGCCATCCGCTGCTCGCTGAATGGGGGCGTCAGACTCAGGCGCAGTTGCACATGCTGCACGAACTGACCGAAAGCGCTGCATCGGGCGAGACCGGCGACTTCACCGAGAACCCCGAACCGAGCTGGCTCGCCGCTGTGCAAAACGGCATTCTCGATCTGCGCCCGGAAACGGATGCCGACGAGCTGCCGATCGAGCGCGGCATCGAGGTCCATGTCTGTCATAGCTTGTCGCGCCAACTGGAAGTGCTGCACGACCGTCTGCTCGGCTGGTTCGACGAGTTCGACGATCTGCAGCCGTCCGATGTGCTGGTCGCCGTCTCCGACCTCGCGGCGGCCGGCCCGTTGATCGACGCGGTGTTCGGCACCACGCCCGCCGGCGACGCGCGCCGCATTCCGTATCGGATCACCGGTTTGCCGCCGTCGCAGGCCAATCCGGTCGCGCGTTTGCTGCTCGACTGGCTGGCCTTGCCCGAGCGCAGCGTCGGCGCGCCGGATCTGATCGAATGGCTGCGCGTCGACGCCATCGCCGCGCGCTACGAGATCGACGCCACATCGCTCGAAGCCGCGCAGGAATGGCTGGCGGCGGCCGGTGCGCGTCGTGGGCTCACGCCGGTCCCGCCGACCGGCGAGCACGTGCCGATCGCCCGACATACGTTCGCCGACGCGCTCACGCGTCTCTACCTCGGCTACGCCATGCCCGAAGGCGGCGAACCTGTGGACGCGTGGCTGCCGGTGGAAGGCGCGGGCGGTTCGAGTGCCGAACTGCTAGGCCGCCTGTCGCGTTTCGTCGACGACGTCGAGTCGTTCGCGGCGCAATGCGCGATCGAACGAACGCCTGTCGAATGGACGCAGTTGCTGCTCGAAACGCTCGCGCAGAGTTTCGACGGCGGCGTCGAGTTCGCCGATTCGCTGGCGGCCGTGCGCGACGCGATCGACAAGATGGGCGACGCGATGCAAGCCGGCGCGCAACACGTGCCGCTACCCGCCGCGGTGGTGCGCGGCGCGCTCACCGAAGCGCTCGACGACCCGGCGCGCGGTGGCGTGCCCTGGGGCAGCGTGACGTTTTCGTCGCTGACCAGCTTGCGCGGTTTGCCGTACCGGATCGTCTGCCTGCTCGGCATGGACGACGGCGTGCTGCCCAGTCTCGCGCGTGCCGACGAATTCGACCTGATGGCCGCGTTCGGCAAGGCGGGCGACCGCCAGCGCCGCGACGACGAACGCAATCTGTTCCTCGATCTGCTGCTGGCCGCGCGCGACCAGTTGTTCATCGCGTATACCGGCCGCAGCATTCGCGACAACGCGCCGTTGCCGCCGGCCGCGCTGGTCGACGAATTGCTCGACCATCTCGCGCAGGTGTCGGCGGGCGAGGACGCGAGTCCGGCGGAAGTCGAGACAGCGCGTCATGCGTTTATCGTCGACCACCCGTTGCAGGCGTTCGCGTCGGACTATTTCGTGCCGCACAACGAGCTGTTCAGTTACGACGCCGATCGCGCGGAACTGGCCACCCTGCTGGCCGCGCCGCAGCATGCGGTGGCGGGCCCGTTCTTCGATCAACCGTTGACGCCGGAAGACGCTTCGGAGCCGGTGGCTTTCGACGAATTCGTGCGCTTCTGGCGTCATCCGGCGCGGGCGCTGTTGCGTGACCGTCTGGGCATCGTGTTGTCGGACGCGCAAGGCGAGTTGCTCGACACCGAGCCGTTCGACCTGGACTACGCGGGGCGCGACGCGTTGGCGGAGCGTCTGCTGCCGGTGCTGCTCGACGTCGACATTGAAGACGACGTGATGTTCGAACGCGTGCGCCGCGTGGCCGCCGCGAGTCCCGAATTGCCGGGCGGCGCGACCGGCGCGGTCTGGCGCGCGCGTGAACTCGGCGCGCTGCGCCAGCTTGCGGACAGCGTGCGCCGCGAGGTCGCCTCAGGCGTCGAGCGTTTGCCGTTCGTGCTCGATATCCCGTCACGCTGGCCCGAGAGCGCGGACATGGCCGGCGCGCTATTCGGCCCTCACGACGCGGCGTTGCGCGAAGCGGCCCAAACGCCGCTGCAACTGCATGGCACCTTGAATTTGCTGACTGAAACAGGACAGGTGATTTTCCGCTACGCCAAGCCGACTGCCCGCGACTATCTGTCCGCGTGGCTCGCGCACCTGGTTTATTGCGCTGCGCGGCCGGATGGCCCGCGCCGCACCGTCTGGCATGGCAGCGGCGAGAGCTTCGAACTCTCGCCGGTTGCCGCGCCGCTCGATCAACTGGCGCCGCTCGCCGCGTTATTCAGGGCAGGGCGCAGACTGCCGCTGCGCTTCTTCCCGAAGAGCGCGTGGACCAAGGTCAGCGAAAGCGACTCCGCCGCCCAGGGTGTCTGGATCAACGACCGCGTGCGCGGCGAATCCGACGACGCCGCGTTGCGCATCGCGCTGCGCGGCACGCCGCTCACACTCGACGAACCGTTCGGCAGCCTTGCGTCGATCGTCTTTAAACCGCTGGTCCAGCATCTGCGGAGCGCGTCATGAGCGGCGCCGTGCACAGTTATGCGCTGGTCGCCGAAGAGCTCGATGTGTTCGGCTGTTCGCTCGACGGCGTGAACCAGATCGAGGCGTCGGCGGGCACCGGCAAGACGTGGAACATCTGCGCGTTGTACGTGCGCTTGCTGCTCGAAAAGAACCTGAACGCGGATCAGATTCTCGTCGTCACGTTCACGAAAGCGGCGACCGCCGAACTGCACGAACGGATCCGCGGTCGTCTCGCGGAGCTGCATCGCGCGATCGAAATGGACGACGACGGCGGCGATCCGTTTATCCAGCGTCTCTTTGAAACGACGCTGGCGCCGGACAGCGGCATCGAGCGCGACGCTGCGTTGAAGGTGGTGCGGCGCGCGCTGCGCACCTTCGACCAGGCGGCGATTCACACCATTCACGCTTTCTGTCAGCGCGCGCTGCAGGAGGCGCCGTTCGCCGCCGCAATGCCGTTCGCGTTCGAAATGGAAGCCGACGACGCCGCGTTGCGTTTCGAAATGGCCGCCGATTTCTGGCGCGAACAGGTCGAACCGATTGCGCACGCGCATCCCGCGTTCGCCGCATGGCTGGTGGCCAAACGCGCCGGTCCCGCTTCGCTCGACGAGCAACTCGCGCGGCGTCTGAAAAAGCCGTTGGCGCAATTGCGCTGGGGCACGGTGGACGCGAGCGGCGGCAGCGCCGATCCGCAAGCCGGCTTCGACGCCGCTTGCGAAGTCTGGCAAGCGGAGCGCGACGGAATTGTCCGCCTGCTCGCCGATGCGCAAGACCGTCTGAGCAAGACCACTCACAAGCCTGACCATGTGAGCGCCGCGATCGCCGCGTGGACCGATTACTTCGCGCAAGGCGATTGCCATGCGCCGCCGCCGCGTGCCGCGTTGAAGCTCACCGTGTCGGCGTTGAAGAAGGCGACCAAGGTCAAGTTCGAACCGCCCGAACACGTGTTCTTCGAGCACGCGGAAGCGCTCGCGGCAGCCGTGATTGCGGCCGAAGCCGCGCAACGCGCGCGCTGGCTCTCGCTCGTCGAGACCTGGCTCGACTACGCGCCGGCCGAACTGGTTGCGCGCAAGCGTACCCGCCGGGTGGTGTCGTTCGACGATCTGTTGTCCAACCTGTACCGGGCGCTTGAAGCGAATCCGTGGCTGGCCGATGCCTTGCGCGCACGCTATCCGGCCGCGCTGATCGACGAGTTCCAGGATACCGATCCGCTGCAGTTCGCGATCTTCAGCCGCATCTTCGCGCCGGCCGGTCCGCTGTTTCTGGTCGGCGATCCGAAGCAGGCCATCTACAGTTTTCGCGCGGCGGATCTGCATACGTATCTGGCGGCGCGCGCGGCGGCGTCCGCGTGTTACACGCTGGCGGTCAATCAGCGCTCGACCGCGCCGATCGTCGAAGCGTGCAACCGTTTCTTCGAAGCCAACCCGCGAGCGTTCGTGCTGGACGGCCTCGACTATCAACCGGTGCGCGCGGGCGAACGGCGCCGGGCGCCCTTCGTCGATCCCGACGCGAGCGGCGGCGATTTCCGCATCTGGACCTTGCCGCAAGGCGACGCCGCGCTGACCAAGCGCGACGCGCAGCGCGAAGCGAGCGAAGCGTGCGCCGCCGAGATCGTGCGTCTGTTGCGCGGCGCGCGACACGGCGCGGTGACGATCGGCGACGCGCCGCTCGCGCCGGGCAATATCGCGGTGCTGGTGCAAACGCACCGGCAGGGCAGTCTGATCAAACGCGTGCTGGCGGCGTGGGGCGTCGGCAGTGTCGAGCTGGCGCAGGCCTCGGTGTTCGCTACGCTCGACGCCGAGCAGATCGAACGCGTGCTGGCCGCCGTCGATACGCCCGGCGATCTGCGTCGTCTGCGCGCCGCGCTGGCGACCGACTGGCTCGGTCTCGACGCCACGTCGCTGTGGCGCATCGAGCAGGTCGCCGACGCACCCGCGCCCGCCGACGATCCCGCGCATGCCGCGGACGCGATGGGTTGGGTCGAACGTTTTTCGCGCTATCGCACGCTGTGGCATGAGCGAGGTTTCGCGGTGATGTGGCGCACGCTGATGCGCGAACTGCGCGTCGCGCAGCGGCTGGTGGCGGGCGTCGACGGCGAGCGCCGTCTGACGAACGTGAATCATCTGGCCGAACTGGTGCAGGCGCGCGCCGCGACCCAGCCCGGGATCGCGCCCACGTTGCGCTGGCTGGCCGCGCAACGCACCCAGGGCGGCGGCGAAGACGCGCAGTTGCGGCTCGAATCGGACCGCAACCTCGTGCAGATCGTGACCGTGCACAAATCGAAAGGGCTCGAATACGCGGTGGTGTTCTGTCCGTTCCTGAACGACGGCGCGTTGCGCGAGCCGCCGTCGTCCGGATTGCCCGACGCACGCGAGTATCACGACGACGACGGCGCGGCCGTGCTGCACTACGGTTGCGACGACGAAGAGGCCGAACGCGCGTCGCGCTATGCGTCGCGCGAGCAGGCGGCAGAACGTGCGCGGCTCGTGTATGTGGCGCTGACGCGCGCGGTGTACCGCTGCTATCTGGTCGCCGGCACTTATCTGTCGTCGCGCTCGACCAAGGAGTCGCGCCGCAGCGTGCTGAACTGGCTGGCAGGCGGTGGCGCTCACAGTTTCGACGACTGGCTCGCCGAGCCGCCCGACGAAGCCGCGCTGGCCGCGAGCTGGCAGGCGCTGGCGGGCGGCCCGGTGACGCTGCAGCCGTTACCTAAGGTGGAGCGCCGCGTGCCGTTGGAGAGCCTGCAGGACAGCGGCGCGAGGATGCAGGCGCGTGCCAGTCGCCGGCCGTTGCGCGATCAGTGGCGGATGGCGAGTTTCAGCGGACTGATCGCGGCCGGCAGCAAGGCCGAGGAGATGCATGCGCCGGCGGAAGACGTGCGTCCCGATCACGACGAGATCGCGGATGCGCTCGCGCCGCCGCCTATGCTCGTGCCCGCGCCGCAAACGCCGTCTTACGCGGCAGACGACATTCTCGCGTTTCCGCGCGGCGCGGCGGCGGGCGAGTGTCTGCATCGCATGTTTGAACTCGCTGACTTTAGCGATCCGACTACGTGGCCGGATGCGATTCGCGGCGCGCTGCGCGAACGTCCGGCGCCGGCTGTGCCGGAACTCGCCGCGCGTCTGCCCGCGATGATGCATAACCTGCTGACCGACATCGTCAACACCGAACTCGTGCCGGGCATGACGCTCGCCAGCTTGAATCCGCAACGGCGGCTGAACGAACTCGAGTTTCTGTTTGCCGCGCCGTCGCTCGTTTTCCCGGCGTTGCGCGAACTGCTGATCGAACACGGCTATCCCGATGTCGCACTGGAACCCGGCGTGCTGCGGGGTTTCGTCAAAGGATTTATCGACATGATCGTCGAGCACGACGGACGCTTCTGGGTCGTCGACTGGAAGTCGAACCATCTTGGCGACACCGTCGCCGACTATGGGTCGGCGCCGCTCGAAGTTGCGATGGCGAGCCACGCGTATCACCTGCAGGCTTTGCTTTATACGGTCGCTTTGCATCGCTATCTGAAGACGCGGGTGCGCGATTACACGTACGAGACGCATATCGGCGGCTACCTGTATCTGTTCGTGCGCGGGGTGCGTCCGGATTGGCGGGATGCCGACGCGGCAGCCGGCGTGCATGTGCGCCGGCCCGCGTTCGAGCTGGTGGCGCTGCTCGACGCGGCCATGATTGGAGGTGGCGTATGAGCACGTTCGACCAGAGCGCGTCGGCGCCACCGGAAATCGACGACATCGGCGTGAGTCTGCCCGCGCCGGCCGATTTCAGCGTCGCGCTGGCCGAGGGTTTTGCACGCCGCATCGGGACGCTGGCGCGGCGTGGCGGGGCGTTGACCGAAGCGGTGAAATGGGCGGCGCGGGGCGCGTTCGCCGCGAGCCGCGCGACCGATGAAGGCCACGTGTGCGTGCCGCTTGCGGTGCTGGCGCGGCGCTTCGATGCGACGAGCGCTGAAGTGCGCGCGGCGTTGTTCGCGAGCGGCATGGCCAGCGACGGGTCGCAGACTTCGGCGGCGTTGCGGCCGCTGGTGATCGATGGGCAAGGGCGCTTGTACCTCGCGCGTTACTACGATTACGAGCGGCGGTTGGCGCGCTCGCTGGTGGCGCATGCGGGGGCGGGTGACAACGCCGACCTCGAAACGAACGCGCAAGCCGACGCCGCAACCCTGCACCAACGCCTGCTACGCTACTTCGGCCCACCCAGAGACGACGAAGTCGACTGGCAGCGCGTCGCGGCCGTCATGGCATTGTCGGGGCGTCTGACGATCGTCAGCGGCGGACCGGGCACCGGCAAGACCACCACCGTGGTCGGCGTGCTGGCCTGTCTGCTCGATGCCTGCGCCGATTTGCGCATCGCCCTCGCGGCGCCCACCGGCAAGGCCGCGCAACGCATGCAGGAAGCCTTGCTCGCGCGCGCCGGCGACTTGCCGCCCGAGCTGGCGGCGCGTTTGCCGCAGACGTCGTACACGTTGCATCGTCTGCTCGGCTCGGGGCCGGGCGGACGCTTCCGGCACCATCGCGACAATCCGTTGCCATACGACGTCGTGGTGATCGACGAGGCGTCGATGATCGATGTCGCCATGGCCGCGCATCTGCTCGACGCGATCGCGCCGCAGACGCGGCTCGTGATGCTGGGCGACAAGGATCAGCTCGCCGCCGTCGAGGCCGGCGCGGTGTTCGCCGAACTCAGCGCGCGGCCGGCGTTCACGCAACCCGGCTTGCAGCGGATCGCCGACGCATTGGGTATCGACAACGCACGGCTCGCGCAGGCGTTGCCCGACGTCTCGCGCGGTGCCGATGAAGAGCCGGATGCGTTTTTCGCTCACACCGACACCGGTGCGCCGCACGATGCGGCGTCGTCGGCGCCCCATGCCAACAATCCGCTCGCCGATTGCGTCGTCTGGCTCGAGCGCAACTACCGGTTCGGCCTCGACTCGCCGATCGGCCGGCTGTCGGTGGCGATCCGCAACGGCTCGGCTGGCGCGGCGCTCGACGTGCTCGTCATCGATCCGGTCGAAGCGTGCGCCGCGGCGCTACACGAAGACACCCAGGCGACACTCGCCGAGCGCACCGTCGCGCGACTCGCCGCGGGCTTCGCGCCGTATGCCGACGCACTGGCCGAAGCACTCGCCACTGACACGCCGGACCCGCTGCCGTTGTTCGACGCGCTGAACCGTTTCCGGATTTTGTGCGCCACCCGGTCCGGACCCCGTGGCGTCGATCAGGTGAATACGGTCATGGCCGCTCAGGTGCGGCGCTCGGCTGGGGTGACTTTGGCGGTGGGCGCGCATTGGTTCGCCGGGCGTCCGGTGATGGTGACGCGCAATGACTACGCGCTGGGCCTGTTCAACGGCGACATCGGCATTGCATTGCCGGGGGCGGGCGGCGCGTTGCGCGTCTATTTCCGCACCGGCGACGGCGGTCTGCGAGCGGTGTCGCCCGCCGCGCTCCCGCCGCACGATACGGCGTTCGCGCTCACGGTCCACAAGTCGCAAGGCTCGGAGTTCGAGCACGCGGTATTGATGCTGCCGGCGGTATTCAGCCGCGTCTTGTCGCGCGAACTGGTGTACACGGCGATTACCCGGGCGCGTGAGCGGGTCGAAGTGATCGGCTCGCAGGCCGTGCTGGCGCAAGCGATCGCGACGCCCACGCAGCGCGATTCGGGGCTGGCGGCGCGGATCGCGGAAGCGTGGCGTTGATTAACCGGCCACGCCGTCCGCCGGCACGCTTGGTTCGCTGCGTTTGCGCAGGCTCTTGCGGTACCACACGGTCCAGACCGTCAGCGCGCCGTAAATGCCGTAGCCGATGAACGGCGACACCACCAGGAAGCGCTCGATCGGCCACGTCAGCGCCATCCACGACCTGAGCGCCGTTTCGCCGGTCAGGCCGACGCCCCACACCAGCGTCATCATGCGCAGCGCGCCGGAGAGGCCCGGCCGTTCCTGCACCAGCGCTTCGAAGCGCGCGGCGCCGCCTTCCATTTCACGCGCGACGCTGGCGCGCGCGAGGTAAAAGATCAGCGGGCGGCGCATTGGCAAAGACAGCAGAAACGCCACGCCGATCGCGCCGGACACTAGCGACTCGCGCAACAGCAACATACGCGGACTGCCGCCCAGCGCCATGGCGCCGATCGACAGCACGATGCCGCCCACGACGATCACGCTGAGCGCGTCGACGCGCCGGAAGCGCACCAGTTCGATCAGGCTCCAGAGGATCGGCGGCACCGCGGAGGCGATCAGCGCGCCGGTCTCGCCAAGATGCGGATGCGAATACCGGTACACGAGCCACGGCAGCAGAAAATTGACGACCAGTTCCAGCACAAAACCCGGACGGAGTTTCATATGAATTTACGCTGTAAGCGGAAAGCGCAGTATCCGCGAACTGGGTGTGCCAACGCAAATAGTTTTTCGCATCGGCGCTCGTGTCCGATAGTCCGTAACCCATGACGGGCTGCGCGCCGCGCGCCTCGCTGTGTACACTGACGTCTCTTTGCCCAGACCCGCCTCATGACTTCCCGCTATCCGATCCCACCGAACGAAATCGAGTTGACCGCCGTACGTGCGCAAGGCGCGGGCGGGCAGAACGTCAATAAGGTGTCGAGCGCCATTCATCTGCGTTTCGACGTACAGGCTTCGTCGTTGCCGGAGGTGTTGAAGATGCGCCTGCTCGCGTTGTCCGACCATCGCTTGACGCGCGACGGCGTGGTGATCATCAAGGCGCAGGAACACCGAACTCAGGAGATGAATCGCGCGGCGGCGCTGGCGCGGCTCGATGAGATGATCGAGAGCGTCAGCGTGACGCGCAAGCCGCGTGTCGCGACCCGGCCCACGCGCGCATCCAATCGGCGGCGGCTGGACGGCAAGGCTAAACGCAGCGAGATCAAATCCGGCCGCGGCCGGGTGGAGGATTGATTTGCGTAGTTGAGTGACGCGAGTGACGCGGCTAACGCTTACCGCCGCGCCCGCCATGACGCACATCCGCCGTGGTCGCGGTGGGTACAAAATCCACGCACAGCACATGCGTCCCGCCGTCGCGCTCGAACGCAATCGCCGCGGTATAGCAGTCCTGACCGTCAGCCAGCGAATAATGCGGACCCATCATCGCGACGCGTCCCGGTGCGGCGAGCGCATGCTTGAAATAGGCGCGCCGCGACCAGTTGCTGCGTGTGTCGGTGTAGAGCGGCGCGAGCCGCAGCGGTGGCGGCGGCACCGAGGCCGCCGTGACTGAAGGCTGCGTCTGCTCGCCCTGGCCGTCGGTGATGAATACCCGGCGCGCTTCGCTCAGATGCCAGATCTTTTGCGCCGCCTGGCGCAGATCGCCGGTAGTCTTGAAGGTGTCGACTGCGGCCAGCACGCTTTCCGCGAAGCCTTCGAAACCGAGCCGCTGGTGGCCCGCATGCTCGCGTTCGTACGTGGCGAACTTGGTCCACATCGACTCGATCAGCGCCGGCACTTTGGCGCAGGCCGCCTGCACCGATCCCTTCGGCTGACCGAGCCAGAAACCTTGCACGAAGTCGACGTCGGCCTGCATCAGAATCATCAGCTCTTCGTCGGTCTCGACGCCTTCAGCCAGCACCAGCGTGCCGGACTGATGCAGCATCGCGATCAGATGGCTAATCATCGAATCGTCGCCCTCGCGCTTGCCCGCGCGCGCCACCAGCGATCGGTCCAGCTTGACGATGTCCGGACGGAAGCGCCACACGCGGTCGAAGTTCGAGAAGCCCGTGCCGAAGTCGTCGATCGCGATCAGGAAATCGCGCGGTTGCGACGCGGCGAGCATGCTGGCGACGGCGGATTCGTCGTCGGCGGGCTGCTCCAGCACTTCGATCACGATGCGTTCCTGCGGCAAGCCGAAATGCGCCGACAGTTCATCGATAAAAGTGCGTTGCGGCCAGCCGGTTTCAAACACCTGCGGACGGGTATTCAGAAATAGCCAGCCGGTGCTGATGCCTTGCTCCATGAAATTCGCCACATGCAGGCAGCGCGCGATACGGTCGAGTTCGCGCGCGTCGGCGGCGGAGCGGGTGCCGGAGAAGAGGACTTCAGGCGAGACCGGCAGGCCGACCGGATCGAACGCGCGCAGCAAGCCCTCGTAACCCACCACGCACTGATGCGTGACCGACAGCACCGGCTGGAACACGCTATGCAGTGTCAAGGCACGCCACGTCGCGGTCCAGCCGGACTCGTCCCGGACCAGATGCGGCAGCAGGCCGCTCAGAGTCAATTCGCTGACGCTTGGCATAGACGCGGGCATAAAGGCGGGCACGAGAGCGGACATGGTGACATCGCGGCAAGCGGGTGACGGGGCGCGCAAACTGCTTCGGCGCGCAACGGATGCACAGCCCATTCGTCGGCAGGGCAGGACGGATACAGCCCAGGAACGCGCAGAGCGATGCCAGCCATGCCGGACTCCGGCGGAGTATTCAAACCAGTCTAGCAGTTTGCAATTCGCGTGAATGTGCGGGTTATCACAGACGCGGGGACAGAACTGAGGGCCACGCGAAACCGCCTGCAACAAGCTTATCCGGCGGTTGCCGGGCCCGCATTTCGCGCGACCTGCTCGAACCTGCTTGCGCGCTCGCAGTGCATGAAGACAGATTGCGCGGCTCGCAATCAATCGTCCGTATGAAACCGAGCGTAGCAGCGCAGTAAATGGGCACCCGCCAAAATTTAGGCCAGGACGGTGCTCAGACGTTTTGCGTGGGGCGGGCGGTTTTGTCAGGCGAGACGCGAGAGGGTGAAAGCGGTCGTCTCGTAGCGCGCGGCGGCCGCCTGCACGATTGACGCCCGGCGGTTATGCTGCTGCTTCTTTTCGTTAATTGGAGGTCAGGCATGTCGGAAATCGCAGTGGTCGCAATCTCGGTCGCGAAGCCGGGCTATGAAGAGCAACTGCGTCAGGCGCTCGAAGGTATCGTCGGACCGACGCGCAAAGAGCAGGGCGTACTTCAGTACGATCTGCATCGCGACCTGCAGGAGCCGCGCCGGTTTGTGTTCGTCGAGCGTTGGGAAAGTCAGGAGGCGCTGGCGGCGCATGCCAAGTCCGCGCATATCGCGGCGTATAAGCAAGCCGTGACGGACTGGGTCGAACACTCGGAAATTCGGGTGGTGTCGAAGATCGTGTAAGCGGTCGAGCGAGCGATCGATGGGTTCGATCGCATGAAGTAACGGCGAGCGCCTGGCGGTCCGGAAACGGTCCGCGCGGTGCTCGCCGTTGGCGTTTACAGCGTGGGATTAATGCGTGGCTTGCGGGACGTCGAGGATCAGGATGATGGTCCAGTCGGCGTCGCCATCATGGTGATACTGGCGTTCCGCGACGATGAACGGCTGCTGCTTGCCGTCCGGGCCGAGAAACAGCACGTCGCCTTCCATCGGCAGGCATTCGACGGGCGGCAGCGCCAGAAACGCTTCCTGACCGCCGCGCGGCATCAGTTTTTCGATTTTCTTGGATGCTGCTTCGGTCCATTCGATATCTAGCTGGATGTTGCTCATGCTGTCCTCCGCACCAAGGTGCGCACGGGTTAGGGGAGTCCGGCTGGGCGCCGGACGGTGCGCGACTGTAGCACACCGTCCGCGGGGCGCCGCAGCTTTGCTGCAGGACCATTAGACAACAAAAAAGCCGAAGCCGGCGGTGCCGGCTTCGGCTTTTCACCTTCGCGGCGAGGCCACGGGTGACGGTTGTCGTGCGCTAAAAATCCAGGCTGCGGATTCGTGTAGCGAAGCGGCGCTTACGAACTGGCGGCGTCGGCCTTGGCGGCCTTCTTGTGATGATGCGGAGCCATCTTGTGATGTTTCATCGGCATGGCCGGTGCGCTTTCCATTGCCTGCTGACGGTTTTGCAAATCTTGCGCACGCTGTTCGACGTCGGCGGCCTTGGCCGGATCGGTGCTCATCATGACGCCGTTGTCCTGCGCATACGCCGCGCCCGTTACGGCACTGAGGGAAACCAGGATCGCCAGGGACACTTTCTTCATTGTTACCTCCGCAGAGTGGTTATGGATCCGAGTATTTGCCTGTCCAAACGGAAAGACAATGCATTCTAGCCAGCAATATCCGCTCCAGCAGATGGTTTTGTAACTGCAATGACAATTCGTTACATCTTGTTACGTTCCATCAACACTTGTTGCCCGGGACGATTCCGCCAATTGCATACGGCCGAAATGCATCGCGGATACGGGAAACATTCGCATCTCTAAATAAAGCGGCGTGTTGTACCGCTCGCGTTTCAAAACCATCCAATCGCGCGATACACATAAAACTGCGCGATGCCGACCAACTCGTGCAATGCAGTTTCCGCGCTTACCAGATTGTCATAACGCGGGAGCACACCGAGTTGTGCGCGGCGCGCGTTCGAGATCATCGGTTGTGGCTCGAGACCGAAATGCTGGAAGTCGAGCAGTGCGCGTGGCATCTGGTAGGCGGACGTGACGAGTATCAAGGTGTCGTAGCGTGATCGGTTGAGAATGGCCGATACGTTGCGGGCGTTTTCGTAGGTGGTGCGGCTGGCGTTTTCCAGCACGATATCCGCGCGCGGCACCTGGTCGCGCAGCAGATAGGGCAGATAGGTATCGGCCTCCGTCGCGCCATGCCGCTGCGGATTGCCGCCGCTGACGATCACCTGGCAGGTGGTCGCGCTCCGCTTGCAGGCGGCGTAGTTCTGCGCGCTCACGGCAATGCGCGCGAGGACGTCGTGCGGCGGCACGAGCACATGGTCGCGATCGTAGAGGGTGCCGCCGCCGAGCAGGATGATCGCGGTGCGCGGCGCGAATCGGGCAGGCATCGCGGTCTGTTCGCGCGGCTGCGCGAGATCCAGCAAAGGCGCGGTGAGCCAGCCCGCGGCGAGCAACCAGAACACGGCGATTGCGCCGACGGCAAGGGGGCGGCGGGCGCGTTTCCATAGCACGATTGCTGCAAAAAAAAGCGCCAATAAAGTGAATAGAATCAATTTAAATGGGGTAACGTATGACTTTCGGGATAAATCTACGGGCTTGCTATCGCGCCGCAGCGGTTGCATCGTCGGTTCGTGGGCAGAACGCTAACATGCCGTTCAGACGGGGGTTCCGAAAACGAGGCCAGGCAGCACCTGGCGGATTCGGCCGCACCAGATGCAGCCAGATTCCAGCCAAGGGCGGGTGCTGAGCGCGTCACTGGTGGCGCGGTGATGTGTTGGGCATAGATGAGTCATAGCTGCACTTTAAGAAAGAAGTGAGATGACCACGTATTCCAACGAAGCGGTACTTGAAGCGCTGCGGCGGGCGCAATATCGCCAGGTCCCATGGGCCAGAAGGCCGGGTGTTTTCCAATATCTTCGCGCGCTGGGCCTGATGGACACCGTTCGTCAGCGCACCGTCGCACCGGCTCCGGGATTTCACGCACCTGTCGATATCGCCGTACTCACCGAGCGGGGCAGAGCCGAATTCATGCGGCTCGCGCACGACGAACGCCTGCTCAGCTGGACCGCACAGCGCATGAACGACTACGTCGTCACCCCTGCCGAAACGCGGCCTACCGCCGCGCTCGAAGTCCGGCCCTAGCGCCGTAGACAGGGACGCTGACGCTGCTTTCCGGCCGCTTCGCGCGGCTGGGAGTGACGGTATTGTTGCTGCCGTTTTGCTTCGGTTCAAGTACACCACATTCATCAGGTCCGCACGGCGCCGAGGGTTGCCGAGCGGCTTCTGCTCGCGCCCAAAAAAAAGCCCGTATCGCGAGGATACGGGCGTACCGGATTTACTACTGCCACGCTGTGCTAATGGCGTTAAATCAGACTAACGTAATATCGCCTGGTTCCCCAGCGATTCAATTCGAAAGCGCGATCGCGACTTAACGACGCCTCGGCGCATTCTCACGCGGCATTTCCGGCCGCGCGCGTACATTACTGGCGATATCGCCGCGCAAATCGCCGCGCGGCGCCGGCGGCGTGAAGTCGCGGCCGCGCGTCTCACCCTGTTGCCAGGCTTCCACGCTGGCTGTTCGTTCCGGCCGCCAGTTCCATCCTTCAGGGCGCTGCTGGGCAAGCGCCGGTGCGGCCATTGATGAAATCACAATGCCGCACAGAAGCAGTGACATTGGTTTCATGCTGAGCTCCCGTCAAGCCGATCGATTCAAGGCCTGTTTGCATATCCATAAGGTATGCCGGGTTGCGAAAGCACGCTGTAAGTAATAGTAAATGGATGTTTCATCCGCAACAAACGCGCGGCCTCAGATGTCTGAAGCCGCGCGATATCAAGCTCGGCTTGGCGGGAAGGGACGACTGTGGTGGGCGCGCCGAGGGCGGTGCCCATCCGGAGCCGGCAGGCGTCGACACGGACGCACGGCGGCCCAGATATACGCCGGGCGCCCGCAGGCGCCCGGAGGCAAAACAATTCGCGTCAGGCCATCTTGACCGGCGCGCGCCACGATTCCGGATTGGTCCAGAACGCGCCACGCAGACGGTCACGGCTCGGCGGCGCCGGCGGCTTCGCGGCGGTCGCGCCAATGCGCCCGCGCAGCGAAACTTCACGACCGCTCGTGTTGAGTCGCTTAACTATTTCGGCGAGCGTACCATCGGCCTGCCACTCGTCGAAACGGCGGCGGCAGGTCGGCGGCGACGGATAGCGGCCCGGCAGTTTGGACCAGCCTTCGCCCGTCGACAGCACCCACAGCACGGCATTGACCACCGCGCGCGCTTCCACGCGTGGCCGACCGCGGCGTTCGCTGCGTGCGGGCTCCGCACAGAACAAAGCCTCGACCAGCGCCCACTCGTTGTCTCTCAAATCGTCGAACAGCATCATGTTTCACCTCAGCGAAGCTAACTCCGGTGCGCTGCCCCGCGCCGCGCACTCTCCATGCACTCGATAGGCGAGTGCCAAGGGGGGTCGGGCTTGCCACGGTCTGCTATGCAGTCAGAAGTCATGGCGCCGACCCTGTGTGCATGTAAATGCAGGAAGTGTGCCAAGTTGAGTCCGACCGCCTGAAAGCCCTGTGACAGCGGGCCAGCGCGGGCGCTAGCTAGGGGCGTATGAGAATCCAAAAAACCCATCCCGCAAATCAGGACAATCACCAATCTTGTGCAATCAGGCCCGTCCAGCGTGCGTTTGCGCCTTATTGCTGCATTGCAGCGATGTGCTTAAAAGCGAATAGGGCGACCGGTTTCACCATACAATGCGCATTAAACGGTGAAATTGATGAGGTCGGTAAATGAATGTGACGCTGCGCCAACTAAGGGTTTTCATTGAGGTCGCGCGCTTGCAAAGCTTCAGCCGGGCGGGGGATGAGATCGGTCTGACGCAGTCGGCAGTCAGCCGTTGTGTGCGGGAACTGGAGGGCGAGATCGGCCTGAAGCTGATCGATCGGACGACGCGCGAGGTGCAGCTGACGGACGTCGGCGGCAATCTGGTGTCGAGCGTGTCGCGGCTGCTGACGGATCTGGACGACGCGCTGCGCGAGATTCGCGAAATCGGCGAACAGCGGCGCGGTCGCGTGGTGGTGGCTGCTAGCCCGACGGTCGCGTGCCGCCTGATGCCCGGCGTGGTGGCGGCTTGCGGGCGGCAGTTTCCGTACGTCACGCTGGGTTTGCGCGACGACGTGCAAAGCGATGTCGTGCGCAAGGTCAAGTCGGGCGAGGTCGATTTCGGCGTGATCATCGGCCCGTTTTCCGCCGACGATCTGCTCAGCGAGTCGCTGATGACCGATTCGTTCTGCGTCGTGTCGCGCGACGATCACCCGCTGGCGCTTAAGACAAAGGTGGCGTGGACCGACCTCGAAGGCCAGCAGCTCGTCATGCTCGATTACGCGTCGGGCAGCCGGCCGATCATCGACGCCGTGATGCAGGAATACGGCGTAAGCGCCACGGTGGTGCAGGAGCTGGGGCATTCCGCGACCGTTTTTGGGCTGGTCGAGGCGGGCGTCGGCGTCAGCGTGCTGCCTTGGCTGGCGTTGCCGCTGCCGGCGGGGGCGTCGCTGGTGGCGCGGCCGCTGGTGCCGCGCGCTGAGCGGACGGTCGAACTGGTGCGGCGGCGCGATCGCTCGCTGTCGCCGGCGGCGGAGGCGGTGTGGGGGCTGATTCGCGAACTGCCGGCGCGGGCGGAGGATTTGGGGTGAGGGGGCACCCGGCTTCGCCGTCCCCCAAACAGCCCTCGCGCTAAACTGTCGCCGGTGCTGAATTTCAGCTTTTATCCTCCAACGTCTGTCTGGAAGTCTCGATGAGCGAATCGGATCTGCCTGTGCCCTCCGTCCCCAATGCGCGCGACGCCGTGCGCGCACTGCGTCCTTCGCAGATCCGCGAAGTCGCCAACGCCGGTTTCGGCGTCGACGACGTGTTGCCCTTCTGGTTCGGCGAATCCGACCGGGTCACCCCGGCCTTCATTCGCGACGCCGCCAGCGCCGCACTGGCCGCCGGCGCGACGTTCTATACGCACAACCTGGGCATCGCGCCGCTGCGCGCGGCGCTCGCGGGGTATGTCGGCAAACTGCACGGCCCGACGTCGCCGGATAACATCGCGGTCACGAGCGCGGGCGTCAATGCGCTGATGCTCGCGGCGCAACTGGTGGTGGGCGCGGGCGACCGCGTCGTCGCGGTGACGCCGCTGTGGCCGAATCTGGTCGAGATTCCGAAGATTCTCGGCGCGCACGTGGAAACGGTGGCGCTCGGCTACGGAGAACACGGCTGGCAGCTCGACATGGCGCAGTTGCTCGCGGCGCTGACGCCGGACACGAAGATGCTGCTGGTCAACTCGCCGAACAATCCGACTGGCTGGGTGATGAGCCGCGACGAGCAGCGCACCGTGCTGGCGCATTGCCGGCGCCACGGCATCTGGATCGTCGCGGATGAGGTCTACGAGCGCCTGTACTATGCGGACGCGGACGTCAGTGGCTCCGCTATCGACGCGGGCGCGCCGCAATCGCGCACCGCGCCGTCGTTTCTCGATCTCGCCTCGCGCGACGAGCGCGTGATCTGCGTGAACTCGTTTTCGAAGGCATGGCTGATGACCGGCTGGCGACTCGGCTGGATTGTCGCGCCGGCCGCGTTGATGGACGACCTGGGCAAACTGGTCGAGTACAACACATCGTGCGCGCCGGCTTTCGTGCAGCAGGCGGGCATCGCGGCCGTCCAGCAGGGCGAGCGTTTTACGCAGGAGTTGGTGCGCGATCTGAAGGCGTCACGCGACCATCTGGTGCGTGCGCTCTCGGGTATCCGGGGTGTCGACGTCAAGGCGCCGCCCGGCGCGATGTACCTGTTTTTCTCGATGCCGGGCGCGACCCGCAGCCTCGAGCTCTGTAAAGCGATGGTGCGCGAAGTGGGACTGGGCGTGGCGCCGGGCAGCGCATTCGGGCCGCAGGGCGAAGGGTTCGTGCGCTGGTGCTACGCGTGCGATACGGCGCGGCTGGACGCAGGTGTCGAGCGTCTCAAGCGCTTCCTGGCACAACATGACGCAGCGGGTTAAGTGGCTTGAACGAATGGCGGAAAAGAGCGAGGCGGGATCCGTTTGATCGGGATTGACCAAGAAAACTCTGTTTTTTGTCCAATTACTCCCGTTTTTTCTCAAAAGCATGTCCGCCAACGTGTTGCTGGAAAATGCGCCGGGGATTTCGTCTTTACGCACCGATTGTTTTTGCGTAATATGGCGCTCAGTCACGCGGTTCCTTTCAGGAATTTCGCTGCTCCGTCCGGCTGGGTTTGGCTCGATAGTCTGTTTCGCCACCCCCCGGTGCGTGCTCCCATCAATATGACCGATCAGAATCGGGCGAGCGCGTCTTCAGTTCCAAATCGTCTGTTTGATCCGGTTCTTTGACCACAGGGTCTGACCTAGCTGCATGAATACCCAAGAGGCGAAGATCGTCCTCGAGACTGCCTTGATCTGCGCGCAGGAGCCATTAAAGCTCGGCGAGTTGCGCAAGCTCTTTGCCGACGGCGTGTCGGCAGACACCGTTCGAACTTTGCTCGAAGACCTCAGGCACGACTGGTCTGGGCGCGGTGTGGAGCTGGTCGGGCTGGCGTCGGGCTGGCGATTTCAAAGCAAGCCCGCGATGCGCTCGTATCTGGATCGTTTGCATCCTGAGAAACCGCCGAAATATTCGCGCGCGGTGCTCGAAACGCTCGCGATCATTGCCTATCGGCAACCGGTCACGCGTGGCGACATCGAAGAGATTCGCGGCGTGACGGTGAATACGCAGGTCGTTAAGCAGCTCGAGGATCGCAACTGGATCGAAGTGATCGGCCATCGTGACGTGCCGGGGCGACCGGCGCTGTACGCGACCACGCGTCAGTTTCTCGATGACCTCGGCCTGAAGGCGCTCGACGAATTGCCGCCGCTGGCCGATCCGTCCGCGCAGTTGAACGCGGATCTGCTTGGCCAGCACGCAATCGAGTTTGCTGACATCGGAACCGCTGAGCAGGCTTCGGTCGCAGATGAAGAGGGTGCGCCAGGCGCGACGATTGAATTCAACGCAAGCGAGGC
Source organism: Paraburkholderia bryophila (assembly GCF_013409255.1). Taxonomy (NCBI): domain Bacteria; kingdom Pseudomonadati; phylum Pseudomonadota; class Betaproteobacteria; order Burkholderiales; family Burkholderiaceae; genus Paraburkholderia; species Paraburkholderia bryophila. Next base: position 1,137,062 of record NZ_JACCAS010000001.1, on the reverse strand, counting down.
AGAGGCCATTGCGGATGAATCGGTTGACGCGATTGCCGCAGGCGGAGAGCGGGATATCCCGCAAGCAGCAGGCGAGGCGCCGCTGTCGGACGCCGGCACTGCCGGCTCCGCGTCCACGCCGGACTCGCATCCGGCTGCCGTGAGCGTTTCGGCCGCGCAAGAACATGCCGAAACGGCAAACGTTGAACCGCAGACCGGCGTCGCCGAGTCCGCACAGCATCACGATCCGGTCTCCCAGGCCGATCCGGCAATACCCGCGCACGACTCGGGCGTACTTCGCGATACGGAGCACGCCGCCGAGCCGAACCCGACCACGGCGGCGCACGACGATTCTGAGGGTCGTCGCGATGCCGCACAGGACGCAGGCATTCTGACCGACGACGAACCCGAGTCGCGCAGCGCCTGACGTAACCGAACTTTTTTGCCACGCCCGCAATGGGCGTGCGCGACCTGACATTTTGAGGTTGTTTTGACACATACCCACGACACCGATTCGTCCGAATCCGACCGCGCCGTGCCGTCGGCGCGCGCTGACGAAACGCGCACCCAGCAAGCGTCTGCTGCCGAGGGCGAACGCCCTGCGCAGACCGCGGAAGCAGACGGCGAAGACCGTCCGCGCCGCGGCCTGCGCCGCGGCCCGCGCAGCCTGATTGCGCGCCGCCGGGCTGGAGCAAAGACGAAGGGCGCCGAAGGCGCACCCGCGCAAGGCGCGCCGGTCGTCACCGAAGCGCCGCCGGATGGCGAAGTCGTTGCGCAAGTGCGGATGCCGCGCAAGGATGCGGGCGCGAAGGGTCAGGGGCCACGTCGCAACGCGGCCGGCGGCGCGAAGCGTGAAGGCGGTCAGCGCGATGGCGCGCCTCGTGAAGGCCAGCGTGAGCGTCAACCGCGTGAAGGTGGTCAGCGTCAGGGGCGCCGCGGCGCCGAGGCGCCGGTAGCGGCGGCGGCAGCGCCGGAAGCCGGTCAGGACGATCTGTTCTCGTACGTCACGTCGCCGGCTTTCGACGCGGATAACGGCACGACCGGCGGTGCACCCGCGCCGATGGTGCGCCGTGGCAAGCCTGTCGCGCCCAAGCGCGTGCTGGCGGCCGACGACGACGCGCCCAAACTGCACAAGGTGCTGGCCGAAGCCGGCATGGGCTCGCGTCGAGACATGGAAGAGCTGATCGTCGCCGGCCGGGTGTCGGTGAACGGCGAACCGGCTCACATCGGCCAGCGCATCATGCCGACCGATCAGGTCCGCATCAACGGTAAGCCGGTCAAGCGCAAGCTGGCCAACAAGCCGCCGCGCGTGCTGCTGTATCACAAACCGGCTGGCGAAATCGTCAGTCATGCCGACCCGGAAGGCCGTGCGTCGGTGTTCGACAGCCTGCCGCCGATGAAAACCGCCAAGTGGCTCGCGGTTGGCCGTCTCGACTTCAATACCGAAGGTCTGCTGATGCTGACCACGTCCGGTGATCTGGCGAACCGCTTCATGCATCCTCGCTATAGCGTCGAACGTGAATACGCGGTGCGCGTAGTCGGTGAACTGGCCGAAGGCATGCGTCAGAAGCTGCTGCACGGCGTCGAGCTGGAGGACGGTCCGGCGAGTTTCCTGCGCATCCGCGATGGTGGCGGCGAAGGCACCAATCATTGGTATCACGTCGCGCTCGCCGAAGGGCGTAACCGCGAAGTGCGTCGCATGTTCGAGGCGGCCGGATTGATGGTCAGCCGCCTGATTCGTACGCGTCACGGCGCGATTTCGCTGCCGAAGGGCCTGAAACGCGGCCGCTGGGAAGAACTCGAAGACAATCAGGTGCGCGCGCTGATGGCGTCGGTTGGCCTGAAAGCGCCGTCGGAAGAGCGCGGCAGCCGCAATTCAGCGCCGGAGCGTAAACAGCCGGATCCGATGCAAACGTCGATGGGCTTTATCAACCGTGAACCCGTGCTCATGTCGCATGGCCGTTTCGATCAGCAGCAGCCGCGCGGTCAAGGCCGGCGCGGTGCGGCGGGCGGCGGCTTCGGCGGCAGTGCAGGCGGGGCCGGTGGTGGTGTCGGTGGCGGCTACGGCAATCGCGGCACGGGCCGCAGCGCTGGTGGCTTCAGTGGTCCGATGGGCAGTGGCGGCGGTGCGGCTGGTCCGCGTGGCGGTCGTGAGGTCGACGGCAATCGCGCACCGTCGGGCAATGGTAATCGTGCGGGGGGTGGTGGCAAGCGCGCTGGCGGCAGCGGCGGCAGCGGCGCTAATCCTGGCAACGGCGGCGGTCGCGGGCCGGGCGCCAACCGTGGCGGGAACGGTAACCGCGCGGGCGGCGGTAACGCCAACCCGGGCGGCGGCGCCAATCGTAGCGGCGGCGCACCGCGCGGCCGCACACGCGGGCGTTAAGCGGCCTCTGTGAGGTTGAGCGGTTATTAACGGGCTCGGGAGGCGAGTCGTCAGGTTCTTCGAGTGCCCGTTAAACAACCGTCAGGGCCCCTTGGGTCGCAGGTAATCTATCTGTAACGGCCGGCCGTTAATCGTTCTTCAACGATTGCCATGACGTTGCCGTCAAAATCGTTCGACGCGTTTCGCCGGTTTCATGCAACGCATAAAACCGCGCTACAGATAAAAGTAGGGGCAGGTTTCTTTTCCCCTTGCTGTCCGGCGCGGGCGGGGCGCGGCACAAGCCGCCTTGCAAAAGCCCCGCAATGCCGTCATATCCCCGAAAGATTCCCATGAAATCAAGCGGAAATGCGCTTCACACGGCGTTCTGCGGTTTGCGTTTGTCCTGAAAAATGGCTACAATCGCGAAGTCGCTGGGCGTGCGGCTTTTTATGTGCGGCTCAGGTGCGACCACCGGTAATAAGATGATGGGCGTTTAGCCCATTTTTTTTTGCCGCTCAGTTCATCGTGGTTCGGCATCTCGGGTAGCACGAACGTGCGCCAGCTTGGCGCGCGGCCCGCATTGGTTGTTTGCAAAACAAGCGGCAGGCTCGCTGCGCGAACATCTAAGAGGGCATTGTGCAACTGACGGAACTGATTGAAACCACGGTCGTGGGACTCGGCTACGAGCTCGTCGATCTCGAGCGCACCGGGCGCGGCATGTTGTGTATCTATATCGACCAGCCGGCCGGCATCGGGATTGAAGACTGCGAGAAAGTCACGCGTCAGCTCCAGCACGTTCTGACGGTCGAAAATATCGATTACGAGCGGCTTGAAGTGTCGTCGCCGGGTCTCGATCGCCCGCTTAAGAAACTGGCGGATTTCGAACGCTTCGCAGGCAGCGAAGTGGTAATCACATTGAAAAAGCCATTGGACGGACGGAAATCGTACCGGGGCATCCTGCATGCTCCGCAAGGCGAAACGATCGGTCTGGAATTTGAAGGGAAGGAAGGCGCCGCGATGCTCGATTTCACGCTCGCGGACATGGACAAAGCACGCCTCGTTCCGAAAGTTGACTTTAGGAGCCGCAAACAATGAGTCGCGAAGTGTTGATGCTGGTGGATGCGCTGGCACGCGAGAAGAACGTCGACAAAGACGTGGTATATGCCGCGCTTGAAGCGGCTCTCGCTTCGGCCTCCAAGAAACTCTTCGAAGAAGATGCGGATATCCGCGTCCAGATCGACCGTGAAAGCGGCGAACACGAAACGTTTCGCCGTTGGAAGGTCGTGCCGGACGAAGCCGGTTTGCAGGAACCGGATCAGGAAATCCTGTTGTTCGAAGCACGCGAACAGCAACCCGAAATTCAGCTCGACGAATATATCGAAGAACCGGTGCCGTCGATCGAATTCGGTCGTATCGGCGCGCAGGCCGCCAAGCAGGTGATCCTGCAGAAGGTGCGCGACGCTGAACGCGAGCAGATCCTGAACGACTTCCTCGAGCGCGGCGAGCACATCATGACCGGCTCGGTGAAGCGTCTCGACAAGGGCAACTTCATCGTCGAAACCGGCCGTGTCGAAGCGCTGCTGCGCCGCGACCAGCTGATTCCGAAGGAAAACCTGCGCGTGGGAGACCGCGTGCGCGCCTACATCGCGAAGGTCGATCGCACCGCGCGCGGTCCGCAGATCGAACTGTCGCGTACGGCGCCCGAATTCCTGATGAAGCTGTTCGAAATGGAAGTGCCGGAAATCGAACAGGGCCTTCTGGAAATCAAGGCGGCTGCCCGCGATCCGGGCGTGCGCGCCAAGATCGGCGTGGTCGCGTACGACAAGCGCATCGATCCGATCGGCACGTGCGTCGGTATTCGCGGTTCGCGCGTGCAGGCTGTCCGTAACGAGCTCGGTGGCGAAAACGTCGACATCGTGCTATGGTCGGAAGATCCCGCCCAGTTTGTGATCGGCGCCCTCGCGCCGGCAGCCGTCCAGTCGATCGTCGTCGATGAAGAAAAGCATTCGATGGACGTCGTCGTAGACGAAAACGAACTGGCGGTCGCGATCGGCCGCAGCGGCCAGAACGTGCGTCTTGCTAGCGAACTCACCGGCTGGCAGATCAACATCATGACGCCGGACGAATCTGCGCAGAAGCAGAATCAGGAGCGCGGCGTATTGCGTGACCTGTTCATGGCGCGTCTTGATGTCGACGAAGAAGTGGCCGACATCCTGATCGACGAAGGCTTCACGAGCCTCGAAGAGATTGCCTACGTGCCGCTCAACGAAATGCTTGAAATCGAAGCATTCGACGAAGACACCGTTCACGAACTGCGTAACCGCTCGCGCGACGCGTTGCTGACGCAGGCTATCGCGAATGAAGAAAAGGTCGAAAATGTAGCGCTCGACCTGAAGAGCCTGGACGGCATGGACGCCGACCTGCTCGCGAAGCTGGCTGAACACCAGATCCAGACGCGCGACGAACTCGCCGAACTGGCTGTGGATGAACTGGTCGAGATGACTGGGATGGAAGAGGATGCCGCTAAGGCGTTGATCATGAAAGCACGTGAACACTGGTTCCAGTGAGAAATGACCATGGCGCACTAAATTGAACGCGGCCGTCAGGCCGCATGACCCGATGCTAACCGCAAGGAATCGGTCCTTGCATTAAGAGGAATGAATGGCGAGTAACAACGTAGCCCAATTTGCCGCGGAACTGAAAATGCCTGCAGGCGTGCTGCTTGAGCAGCTGCAGGCGGCTGGCGTCACCAAGGCGAGCGAAGCCGACTCTTTGTCCGAAACGGACAAAGCGCGTCTGCTCGACCACTTGCGCAAGTCTCACGGCTCGACTGATGCAGACAAGCGCAAGATCACGCTGACGAAACGGCATACGTCGGAGATCAAGCAGTCCGATGCGACGGGCAAAGCTCGCACCATTCAGGTCGAGGTGCGTAAGAAGCGCACTTTCGTCCGCCGCGACGAAGCCGCCGGTGAAGGCGGGGATGCATCGAATCATGTGGCCGAAGATGTCGAGGTCGAAGTTGACGATCTCGAACTGCAGCGTCGTGAAGAGGAAGCTCGTCACGAAGCTGAGCTGCTTGAAAAGCAGGCTCAGGAGCTGAAGGCGCGTCAGGAACAACTCGAACGCGAAGAAGCCGAACGTCAGGCGCGTGAGCAGGCTGCAGAAGCCGAGCGCCGCCGTGCGGAAGAAGACGCGGCGAAGAAGCGCGCAGCGGCTGCGGCCGAGGCGGCAGCCCGCGAGAAGACTCAGCAGCCGGCAACGCAAGCTGCGCAGCCGGTGACGGCCAAGGCCGAGCCGGTCGCTGCCAAGGCAGCCGAGCCGGTGGTCGCGAAGGAAAGCGAGCAGGACGACGAACGCGCCGCGGCAGAACGCGCAGCGCAACGCGAAGCCGCGAAGAAGGCCGAAGACGCAGCGCGTCAGGCCGCCGAGAAAGCGCGCGCCGAGCAGGAAGAAATCGCCAAGCGCCGTGCCGCGGCAGAAGCCGAAGCACGTGCGATTCGCGAAATGATGAACACGCCGCGCAAGGCGCAGGTCAAGGCGCCGGAACCGGCACCGAAGCCCGCTGAGCCGGTCAAGGCCGCGGAAGCCAAGGGCACGCTGCACAAGCCGGCGCGTCCGGCGGGTGAAGCGCCGGCACGTCCGGCTGCCAAGAAGCCGGCTGCTGCGGCTCCGGCTGCTACGACCACGCCGGCTGCCGGCGACAAGAAGAAGCCGGGCGGCGGTAAGGGCGGCTGGCAGGACGACGCAGCCAAGCGCCGCGGTATCAAGACGCGCGGCGATACGAGCGGCGGTGTCGATCGCGGCTGGCGCGGTGGCCCGAAGGGTCGCGGCAAGCATCAGGACCAGAACACCACGTTCCAGGCGCCGACCGAACCGATCGTGCGTGAAGTGCACGTGCCGGAAACCATCACGGTGGCCGACTTGGCGCACAAGATGGCGGTGAAGGCGTCGGAAGTCATCAAGTCGATGATGAAGCTCGGCCAGATGGTCACGATCAACCAGATGCTGGACCAGGAAACGGCGATGATCATCGTCGAGGAACTGGGTCACCACGCGGTTGCGGCCAAGCTGGACGATCCGGAAGCCATGCTGGTCGAAGGCGAAATTTCGGATGCGGAAGCATTGCCGCGTCCGCCGGTCGTCACGGTCATGGGTCACGTCGACCACGGCAAGACCTCGCTGCTCGACTACATCCGCCGCGCGAAGGTTGCAGCGGGTGAAGCGGGCGGGATTACGCAGCACATCGGCGCGTACCACGTGGAAACGCCGCGCGGCGTGATCACGTTCCTCGACACGCCGGGTCACGAGGCCTTCACGGCCATGCGTGCCCGCGGTGCGAAGGCAACCGACATCGTGATTCTGGTGGTCGCAGCCGACGACGGCGTGATGCCGCAAACGAAGGAAGCGATCGCTCACGCGAAGGCAGGCGGCGTGCCGCTCGTCGTCGCGATCAACAAGATCGACAAGCCGGATGCGAATCTGGAACGCGTGAAGCAGGAACTCGTCGCTGAAGGCGTCGTGCCGGAAGAGTACGGTGGCGAATCGCCGTTCGTGCCGGTGTCGGCCAAGACCGGCGCGGGCATCGACGATCTGCTCGAACAAGTGCTGCTGCAAGCCGAAGTGCTGGAACTGACAGCACCGGTCGAAGCACCGGCCAAGGGCCTCGTCATCGAAGCGAAGCTCGACAAGGGTAAGGGTCCGGTTGCAACGATCCTGGTCCAGTCGGGTACGCTGAACCGCGGCGATGTGGTGCTGGCAGGTAGCGCTTACGGTCGTGTGCGAGCCATGCTCGACGAAACCGGCAAGCCGACCAAGTCGGCGGGTCCGTCGATCCCGGTCGAAATTCAGGGTCTGTCGGAAGTCCCGCAAGCTGGCGAAGAAGTCATCGTCATGCCGGACGACCGCAAGGCACGTGAAGTCGCGCTGTTCCGTCAAGGCAAGTTCCGCGATGTCAAGCTGGCCAAGCAACAGGCCGCGAAGCTCGAGAACATGCTGGAACAGATGACCGAAGGCGAAGTGGCGTACATGCCGCTCATCGTCAAGGCCGACGTGCAAGGTTCGCAGGAAGCGTTGGTGCAGTCGCTGCTCAAACTGTCGACGGACGAAGTGCGCGTACAGATCGTGCACGGCGCCGTGGGTGGTATCAGCGAGTCCGACGTCAATCTGGCAACGGCATCGAAGGCGGTCATCATCGGCTTCAACACCCGTGCGGATGCGCAGGCTCGCAAGCTGGCGGAATCCAACGGTGTCGATATTCGCTACTACAACATCATCTATGACGCAGTAGATGACGTGAAGGCCGCGATGTCGGGCATGCTGGCGCCGGAGAAGCGCGAAATCATTACCGGTACGGTCGAAGTGCGTCAGGTCTTCAAGGTACCGAAGATCGGCGCAGTGGCAGGCTGTATGGTCACGGACGGTTTCGTCAAGCGCTCGTCGTCGGTGCGCGTGCTGCGCAACAACGTCGTCATCTTCACGGGTGAACTCGACTCGCTCAAGCGCTTCAAGGACGACGTCAAGGAAGTCCGTCAGGGCTTCGAGTGCGGTATGTCGATCAAGAACTTCAACGATATCGTCGAAGGCGATCAGTTCGAAGTCTTCGAGATCACCGAAGTCGCGCGTACGCTGTAATTCACGCGGCACGGCTCAACGGGCGGAGCGGGCTTTAACGCCCGCTCCGCCCGTTGTTTTTGGGCCCGCCGTTTCGCGCAGGCGGTCTGACCTGTTGTAGATAGCATGGAGCCGCTCAAGCGTCGCTCCACGAACCATCGGCAGGCCGCAGCTGCGCGAACCCACTTTTTTGCATCCGCCCAAGCGGATCACATAACACCATGCCTAAAAAACGTACTTCTCCCAATCGCAACGTGCAGATCGCCGATCAGATCCAGCGCGATCTGTCCGTGCTGCTGCGCGAGGTCAAAGATCCGCGTATCGGTATCGTCACGATTCAAAGTGTCGAACTGACGCCGGATTACGCGCACGCCAAAATCTATTTCACGACGCTGACGGGCGACCCGCGACAGACGCTCGAAGCGCTGACGCATGCGGCCGGTCATCTGCACAATCAGCTGTTCAAACTTCTGCATATCCATACCGTGCCGACGCTGCATTTCCACTACGACCAGACGATCGAGCGGGCTGTCGAGATGTCGAAGCTGATCGACGAAGCCAACGCTAGTCGCGCGAAAGAAGACTGAGTGCGCTGTGAGCGGCGGCGTAGGTTGCTTACGGCACCAAGCCGAAAGCACCAACCCACACCGCACCCAGCGCCGTTTTCCGTATCCATCGAAGACTCTGTCTTTCTGACATGACCGCTCCTCAACGTCCCCGCGTGCCGCGTCGCGCGCTCGATGGCGTGCTGCTGCTCGACAAGCCGCTCGGCCTGTCGAGCAACGACGCGCTGATTCGCGCGAAGCGTCTCTATCTGGCGAAAAAGGCGGGCCATACCGGCACGCTCGATCCGCTCGCCACTGGTTTGCTGCCGCTGTGTTTCGGCGAAGCCACCAAGTTTTCGCAGGACCTGCTCGAAGCCGACAAGACCTACGAGGCCACGATGCGCCTCGGCATTCGCACGACCACCGGCGACGCCGAAGGCGAAGCGATCGACACGCGCCCCGTGAGGTGCGACGAGGCCGCGGTTCAGGCGGCCATGAGCCGTTTTCTCGGCGAGATCACCCAGGTTCCGCCGATGTATTCGGCGCTCAAGCGCGACGGCAAACCGTTGTACGAATACGCGCGCGCCGGCCAGACGGTCGAGCGGGAAGGGCGCCAGGTGACGATCCTCAAGCTCGACCTGCTCGCGTGCGCGTTGCCTGACGTGACGTTTCGGGTGACCTGCACCAAGGGGACGTACGTGCGCACGCTGGCTGAAGATATCGGCGAAGCGTTGGGTTGCGGCGCGCATCTGGTCGCGTTGCGGCGTACGGGTGTGGGCGCGCTGACGCTGGAGAATTCGGTGACGCTCGACGCGTTGTCCGACGCCACGGAAGCCGAGCGTGATACGTGGCTGCAACCGGTGGATGCGTTGTTGTCGACGTTCCCGTCCGTCGAGTTGAATGAAGACGCGACGCGCCGCTTTCTGCACGGTCAGCGTCTGAAGCTGTCCGAGTTGAGTATTAGCAGCGAAGCAGCGAATGCACCGCGCGTCAGAGTATATGCCGCGGAAGGTCGGCTGCTTGGCGTCGCGAAGCCGGGTGAGGGTGTGCTGGCGCCCGAACGTTTGGTGGTCACCGCGGAGAGTTAAGCAGCTCGCTGAACCCAGCAACCAGACATACCCGCCACAAATAAAAAGGCGGGATCGCTACCAAGCGATCCCGCCTTTTTTTCACATCGCATTCCATCGTCTCTACAGCGCAGCAACCAAACTGAATCTCAGTGCGCCGCCGCAGCCGCCGCACCGGCATCGCCACCCGCACGTTCCGGCCGCGCCATCCAGATCAGCGCGATCAGCGCGACGAAAATGCCCGCCGACACGAAAAACAGATCGTTCACACCCAACTGCGCGGCCTGCTGCGTGGCCATCGTATTGAACAGACCATACGCTTGCGGTTGACTGAAACCGGCCGCGCCCATCTGCCGGATCGACTGATCGAAGACCGGGTTATAGGCGCTCGCCTGCTCGGCCAGTTGCGCGTGATGCATGATCGTGCGGTGATCCCACGCGGTCTGGAAGATCGACGTGCCGATACCGCCGCACATGATCCGCACGAAATTCGACAGGCCCGACGCCGCCGGAATCCGGTTGCCCGGCAAGCCCGACAGCGTGATCGACACCAGCGGAATGAAGAATCCCGCCATGCCGATCCCCTGAATCAACGTAGGCACCAGCAGCGAATAAGTATCGACGCCGGTCGTATAGCGCGAGCGCATCCAGAAACACAGCGCGAACACGAGGAACGACAGCGTCGCGATATACCGCGGATCGGTACGCGGCAGTATCTTGCCGGTAATCGGCGACAGCAGTACCGCGAACACGCCGACCGGCGCCATCACGAGACCGGCTTCGGTGGCGGTGTAGCCGATATCGGTTTGCAGCCACAACGGCAGCAACACGAGGTTGCCGAAGTACAGCCCGTAACCGATCGACAGCGCGATCGTGCCGCTCGTGAAATTGCGCCGGCTGAACAGCGAAAGATCGACCACCGGATGCTCGGCCGTCAACTCCCACACGATAAAGAACGCGAGCGAGATCACCGCGGTGAGCCCCAGCACGACGACGGTCGTCGACGAGAACCAGTCGAGATCCTTGCCCTTGTCCAGCATCACTTGAAGCGAGCCGACCCAGAGGATCAGCAAGCCGAGACCGACACCGTCGATCGGTGCTTTTCTGATCTCCGAATCGCGGTTGCGGAAGATCATCCACGTTGCCCCGGCGGCAATCGCGCCGACCGGAATGTTGACGTAGAAAATCCACGGCCACGAAATGTTGTCCGAGATCCAGCCGCCGAGAATCGGCCCGGCCACCGGCGCGATCAGTGTGGTCATCGCCCACATCGATAAGGCCATCGGCGCCTTGGCGCGTGGATAGCTGGCGAGCAGCAGCGTCTGCGACAGCGGAATCATCGGACCGGCCACCGCACCTTGCAGCACGCGCGAGGCGAGCAGGAACGGCAGCGTCGGCGCCAGGCCGCACATCCACGACGAGATCACGAACAGAATGATCGACGCCATGAACAGCCGCACCTGGCCAAACCGCTGGGTGAGCCAGCCGGTCAGCGGCACGGAGATCGCGTTGGCGACCGCGAACGACGTAATCACCCACGTGCCCTGATCGGACGACACGCCGAGGTCGCCCGAAATGGATGGAATCGACACGTTCGCGATGGACGTGTCGAGCACGTTCATGAACACGGCAAGCGACACCGCGATGGTGCCGATCACCAGTTGCGCGCCCTCGAGCGGCGGGTGAGGGACTTGCGCCTGAGCCTGAGCCATTAAAAAAACCTTGTATGAATCGTCGCGCCGCTTACATCAGTTTTGCAGCGGGCTTGGCCGGGGCCGCCGCGGCTGCCTGAGCCGGCTTCGGCGTGCCGCCGTTCGGGCCGGCGTTTTCCGAAATGATGCGGGCGATTTCCGCATCGGCCTGATCGCCGTACTTCTCGAACACGTTGGTCTGATAGACCGTGTTCGGCGCTTCGCCGAGCTGGCCGCCGCTCTGGTCCTTGATGCTGACGTCGGCTTGCATCGACAGGCCGATACGCAGCGGATGCTTCTCAAGTTCCTGCGGGTCGAGCGCGATCCGCACCGGCAGACGCTGCACCACCTTGATCCAGTTGCCGGTGGCGTTCTGCGCGGGCAGCAGCGAGAACGCCGAACCCGTGCCCGCCGAGAAGCCGACCACCTTGCCGTGGTACACCACCGACGAACCATACACGTCGGCCGTCAGTTCGACCGGCTGGCCGATGTGCATGTACTTCAGTTGCACTTCCTTGAAGTTCGCATCGACCCACACGCCGCCGAGCGGCACGATCGCCATCAGCGGGGTGCCCGGCGAAACGCGCTGGCCGACCTGCACCGAACGTTTCGCGACGTAGCCCGTGACGGGCGCCGGCAGGTTGTTACGCGCGTTGTTCAGGTACGCGTCGCGCACCTTCGCGGCCGAAGCCTGCACGTTCGGGTGATTCGCGATCGTGGTGTTGGCGGTCAGCGCGCGGTTCGACGCCAGTTGCTGCTGGGCGGCGTCGACGGAGGCTTGCGCGCTCTTCACGGCGTCGCGGGCGTGCGAGATTTCTTCCAGCGACACCGCGCCGGTCTGCGCGACGGCCAGACGGCGCTTCAGATCGTCCTGAGCGCGCGACAGATCGGACTGGCGCTGGGCGACTTGCGCTTCGTACTGGTTGTCGTCGGCGAACAGGCCGCGCACCTGGCGCACCGTTTGCGCGAGATTCGCTTCGGCCTGTTCCAGCGCGACGCGCGCGTCGGCCGGATCGAGCACGACCAGCGGATCGCCGGCCTTGACGGTTTGCGTGTCGTCCGCGTTCACGGCGACCACGGTGCCGGTGACTTGCGGCGTGATCTGCACCACGTTGCCGTTCACGTAGGCGTCGTCGGTGTCTTCGTGGAAGCGCGCGACGAGGAAGTAGTAAAAGCCGTAAGCGATCGCGGCGATCAGGATCACGATGACGAGCAGCGTCATCATGCGCTTGCGTTTGCCGTTGTTCGCCGGTTGGGCCGGTTGGGTGTTAGCCGCGGGCTGCTGGGGGGTGCTCATTGATGTGCTCCGGGTTCTCTTAAACGTCGTCGTTTATTCGGATGTTCTTGCGTGTTGTGCGTGGCTTCGTGCGATGCGCTCAGTTCGCCGCTGCGGTCGCGGCAGTTGCGGTGGTCGCCGATGCCGGGGCATCGGTCGGCGCCACGAGGCCGGTCTGCGTCGCGTCGAAACCGCCGCCGAGCGCCTTGATGAGGCCGATCTGCATATCGCGGCGGCGCATCTTCAGGCTGGTGACCGTCTGTTCGGCGGCGAGGCGATTCTGGTCGGCGGTCAGCACCTGCAACTGCGGCGACAGTCCGGCCTTGTAGCGGATCACGGCCAGCTGGTACGCCTTGGTCGACGCGTCGAGCGCGCGTTGGGCGTCGCCGGACTGCTGGTCGATCGAACGGATCGACGAGACTTGCGTCGCGACGTCCGACAGCGCGCTGATCAGCGTCTGGTTGTAGTTCGCTACGTCCAGGTCGAAATCGGCGAAACGGCCCTTCAACTGCGAGCGCAGCGCGCCGGCGTCGAAGATCGGCAGATGGATCGCCGGGCCGAGTTGCATCTGACGGCTGCCGGATTTGAGGAAGCGGCCCCAGCCGAACGCGTCGAAGCCGACGCCGGCCGCGAGATTCACGTCCGGGAAGAATTCGGCCTTGGCCTCTTTCACATCGTGCATGGCGGCTTCCACTTGCCAGCGCGCGGCGACGATATCCGCACGACGCGCGACGAGGTCGGCCGGCAGGTTATCCGGCAGCGCCACCGCGTTGCCGTTGGTCAGCACCGGCTGGGCGATCTGCAGGCCGCGGTCCGGCCCCTTGCCGAGCAGCGCGCCCAACTGGTAACGCACCACGGTGATCTGGCCGTCGAGGTCGGTCAAATTCGACTGGCTGGTCGCGATGTTGCCGTTCGCGGTTTGCCGCTCGACATTGGTGTCGAGGCCGGCGGCCACGCGGCCGTTCGTAATGCGGCCGATATCCTGGCGGTTGGCGATTTCGCGCGCGGCGATGTCGCGGAACGCATATAGCTGCGCGAGCTGGTTATACGAGCTCGCCACCGACGCGGCGAGCGTGACGCGCGCCTGCTGCATGTCGGCCTCGGCGGCCTTTTCCTGCGACACGGCCTGACCGAGGCGCTGGCGATTCTTGCCCCACAGGTCGAGATCCCACGACGCGCTGGCGAGCACGTTGTTCTCGCTATACCAGGTGCCGCCGTACGGAGGCGGGTAGAGCGCGTTGCCGGAGAACAGTTCGCGGGTCCACGAATAGCTGCCGTTAACCTTCGGATACAGCGCCGAGCGCGAGCTTTCGATATACGACGACGCCTTCGCGATCCGTGCCTGCGCCTGCGCGATCGACGGGCTGCCTTCCAGCGCTTCCGCGATCAGCTTGGGCAACTGCGGGTCGCCGAACTGGTTGGCCCAGTCGAGCGACGGCCACTGGCCGCCCTGGCCCGACAGACTCTGGGAGGACTCGTACTGAGCCGGCGACGAGATCTGCTTGTCGCTTTTCATGCCGAAGTAGTTCGCGCACCCCGTGAGGGCGAGCGCCGTCACCGCGGCGGCGACAGCGGTCCGGCGCGAAAGCGCGGACGCGGACAGGGAAAGGGATTTCATCGCTCGACTCTTTGAGTGGAATGTAATGATGGACACTGCAAGCAATCTATGACGATTTGCTGTCAAAATTGCTTGCTGCATCACGGGTTAGTCCCGTTTGTTCACCGGAATTGACGAGCACACGGCGCAACATGCTCTTCAGAAAACCCACTTCTTCGGGCGTGAAGCCGTTCAGCAGGTCGTCCAGCACACCGTTGAAAATGGCCGGCATTTTCGCCGCGATCGCGTGACCTTCCGGCGTCAGCGCGAGGCGCACCACGCGCCGGTCTTCGTTGCTGCGCACCCGGGTCAGCAGGCCGCGCTTCTCCAACCGGTCGACCAGACGCGTGACGGCGCTCGCGTCGATGCCGTATTCGCGCGCCAGTTCGGCCGCCAGCAGGCATTTGCCGCTCGCCACCATGAACAGGATGCTGCCCTGCTGGCTGGTGATGCCCAGTTCGGCCATGCTACGTTGCGTGACCAGGTTCGACATGGTCGATTTCACGCGCGACAGCAGATAGCCGACGCTTTCGCCGAGCTGATACTGGCTGAGGTCCGGCGTGGGAGTAGGGGAATGCTCCGTCATGATTCTCGTGCGAATGCAATGGTTGACTAGGCAGGAGTATAGAGGTCCGTTGGTTGACGCGGCAAGCGTTATTACAGCTTAGGCAAGGATCCATTACGGCTCAAGGCACGATGCGCGCGGTTTTGCGTAGGGTTGCGCCGATCGGCGCGGGCAGGGTGTTCCGTGCCCGGTCGCGCCAAGGCCGAGTGCGCAATCAGGGAATACGAGATAGCTTCATTTCTGCGTGCTATAATGTTGGGTTCCCAAAAGTGCGCTTTGGGCTTGTCGTGGTTTCGTGGTTTATCTGGCAACCGATAAGTAACCGGCTAAGCAAGCGGCGCACTCCAACTGTCTCCAGGTTTCCTATGACCCGCGCCCTACGCAACATCGCCATCATTGCCCACGTCGACCACGGCAAGACTACGCTCGTCGATCAACTGCTCCGTCAGACCGCCACGTTCCGCGACAACCAGCAGGTCGTCGAGCGCGTGATGGACTCGAACGACATCGAAAAAGAACGTGGTATCACGATTCTGTCGAAGAACTGCGCGGTCGAGTACGAAGGCACGCACATCAACATCGTCGACACGCCGGGCCACGCCGACTTCGGCGGCGAAGTGGAGCGCGTGCTGTCGATGGTCGACTCGGTGCTGCTGCTGGTGGACGCGGTCGAAGGCCCGATGCCGCAAACGCGCTTCGTGACCAAGAAAGCGCTGGCGCTCGGCCTGAAGCCGATCGTCGTGATCAATAAGGTCGACCGGCCGGGCGCGCGGATCGACTGGGTGATCAACCAGACGTTCGACCTGTTCGACAAGCTGGGTGCAACGGATGAACAACTCGACTTCCCGATCGTCTACGCGTCGGGCCTGAACGGTTACGCCGGTTTGACGCAAGACGTGCGTGAAGGCGACATGCGTCCGCTGTTCGAAGCCGTGCTGCAACACGTGCCGGTGCGCCCGGCTGATCCGAGCGCGCCGCTGCAACTGCAGATCACGTCGCTGGACTATTCGTCGTACGTCGGCCGTATCGGCGTGGGCCGTATCACGCGCGGCACGATCAAGCCGGGCATGTCGGTCGCCGTTCGTTCGGGCCCTGATGGCGCGATCCTGAACCGCAAGATCAACCAGGTGCTGTCGTTCAAGGGTCTCGAGCGCGTGCAGGTCGAGTCGGCTGAAGCCGGCGACATCGTGCTGATCAACGGTATCGAAGAAATCGGTATCGGCGTGACCATCTGCGCACCGGAACAACCGGAAGCGCTGCCCATGATCACCGTCGACGAACCGACGCTGACCATGAACTTCCTCGTCAATTCGTCGCCGCTGGCCGGCCGCGAAGGCAAGTTCGTCACGAGCCGTCAGATTCGTGACCGCCTGATGAAGGAACTGAACCACAACGTCGCGTTGCGCGTGAAAGAAACCGGCGACGAAACCACGTTCGAAGTGGCAGGCCGCGGTGAATTGCACCTGACCATTCTGGTGGAAAACATGCGTCGCGAAGGCTATGAGCTGGCCGTGTCGCGTCCGCGCGTGGTGATGCAGGAAATCGACGGCGTGAAGCACGAGCCGTACGAAAACCTGACCGTCGACATGGAAGACGGCCACCAGGGTGGCGTGATGGAAGAGCTGGGCCGCCGTAAGGGCGAAATGCTCGACATGGCGTCGGACGGCCGTGGCCGTACGCGTCTCGAGTACCGTATTTCGGCGCGCGGCCTGATCGGCTTCCAGTCGGAATTCCTCACGCTCACGCGCGGCACGGGCCTGATGAGCCACACGTTCGACTCGTATCAGCCGGTCCGTGAGGGCGCGGTGGGCGAGCGTCGCAACGGCGTGCTGATTTCGCAGGACGACGGCGCGGCTGTCGCCTACGCACTGTGGAAGCTGCAGGATCGCGGCCGTATGTTCGTGTCGCCGGGCGAGCCGCTGTACGAAGGCATGATCATCGGCATTCACAGCCGTGACAACGACCTGGTCGTGAACCCGATCAAGGGCAAGCAACTGACCAACGTGCGTTCGTCGGGTACCGACGAAGCGGTGCGCCTCGTGCCGCCGATCCAGATGTCGCTGGAATACGCGGTCGAATTCATCGACGACGACGAACTCGTCGAAGTCACGCCGCAATCCATCCGACTGCGCAAGCGTTACCTGAAGGAACACGAGCGCCGCAGCGCAAGCCGTAAGGGCGCAGTGGACTAAGCAGCGCAGTGCACTAGGCACGCAGACAACCGGGCGCCAAAGCCGGTTCGCTGTAGACAAAAGCCGCCTCCGGGCGGCTTTTGTCGTTTCTGCGCCCATGCGGCCTGGTGAAGCCTGATGACCAATTGGCCCCGTTTGCCGCAGAAGACTGTTAACTATCTTGAAAGTAGCCCGAAAGCCCCGTCAGAAAAGGCTTGAGCGGCAATCCGTCTGCTATCTGGAGTATCGGTTCTGTGATATGCTCCCCGGGTGCAAAGTTTTAGGTCCTTCCAAGCAAGACTTGATTCGCGCAATCCGCCAAACGGTCAGGCCGTGTCGCGGAAGGTTCTGTAACCCGCTATTTCTCGAGAAACTCGAAGAAAGGTGAGCGTAAAAATGATGAAGCAATTCCAGTCGAACTCTTATCTGTTCGGCGGCAATGCTCCGTACGTAGAAGAAATGTACGAAGCGTATCTCGACAATCCGGCGTCAGTGCCCGAGAACTGGCGCAGCTATTTCGACGCGTTGCAGAATGTTCCTGCATCGGACGGCAGCAATGCCAACGACGTGGCCCACGGCCCGATCGTCGAATCGTTTGCTCAACGGGCCAAGGCTAACGCCTTCATCCCGCGCGCGGCCACCGGCGGCGAAGACCTCGCTACCTCCCGCAAGCAAGTCTATGTGCAGTCCCTCATCGGCGCATATCGCTTCCTCGGCTCGCAATGGGCCAATCTCGATCCGCTGAAGCGCCGCGAACGTCCCGCTATCCCCGAACTCGAACCCGCGTTCTACGACTTCACCGAAGCCGATCTGGACCAGGAGTTCAGCGCCACGAACCTGTATTTCGGTTTCGAGCGCGCGTCGCTGCGCGAGATCGTCAAGGCATTGCGTGACACGTACTGCGGCACGATCGGCGCCGAGTACATGTACATCAGCGATCCGGAACAGAAGCGCTGGTGGAAAGAGAAGCTCGAGTCGATCCGTTCGACGCCGAATTTCTCGAACGACAAGAAAAAGCACATTCTGAACCGTTTGACGGCCGCTGAAGGCCTCGAGCGCTTCCTGCACACCAAGTACGTCGGCCAGAAACGCTTCTCGCTCGAAGGCGGCGAAAGCTTCATCGCGTCGATGGACGAAGTCGTGCGTCATGGCGGCGCCAACGGCGTCCAGGAAATCGTCATCGGCATGGCCCACCGTGGCCGTCTGAACGTGCTGGTCAATACGCTGGGCAAGATGCCGGCGGACCTGTTCGCCGAATTCGAAGGCAAGCACGTCGACGACCTGCCGGCCGGCGACGTCAAGTACCACAAGGGTTTCTCGTCGGACGTCTCGACCGAAGGCGGCCCGGTTCACCTGTCGCTCGCATTCAATCCGTCGCACCTCGAAATCGTCAACCCGGTGGTCGAAGGTTCGGCGAAGGCCCGCATGGACCGTCGCGGCGACGACAGCGGCCTGCAAGTGCTGCCGGTGCAGATCCACGGCGACGCGGCCTTCGCGGGCCAGGGCGTCGTGATGGAAACGCTGAACCTCGCGCAAACGCGCGGTTACGGCACGCACGGCACGCTGCACATCGTCATCAACAACCAGATCGGCTTCACGACGTCGGATCCGCGCGACTCGCGCTCCACGTTGTACTGCTCGGATGTGGTCAAGATGATCGAAGCGCCGGTGCTGCACGTGAACGGCGACGATCCCGAAGCGGTCGTGCTGGCAACGCAGCTGGCTATCGACTTCCGGATGCAGTTCCACAAAGACGTGGTTGTCGACATCGTCTGTTTCCGCAAGCTGGGTCACAACGAGCAGGACACGCCGGCGGTCACGCAGCCGCTGATGTACAAGACCATTGCCAAGCACCCGGGCACGCGCGCGCTGTACGCTGAAAAGCTGGTGCAGCAAGGCGTGATCACCGCGGAAGAAGGCGACGATTTCGTCAAGGCGTACCGCAAGGCGATGGACGAAGGTCACCACACGGTCGACCCGGTCCTGTCGAACTACAAGAGCAAGTACGCGGTGGATTGGGTGCCGTTCCTGAACCGCAAGTGGACCGACGCAGCCGACACGGCCGTGCCGCTCGCGGAACTGAAGCGCCTTGCCGAGCGCATCACCACGGTGCCGGAAAACTTCAAGGTTCACCCGCTGGTCGAGCGCGTTCTCAACGACCGTCGCGCGATGGGCCGTGGCGAAGCCAAGCTCGATTGGGGTATGGGCGAGCACCTGGCATTCGCGTCGCTGGTCGCGTCCGGTTACGCCGTGCGCCTGACCGGTCAGGACTCGGGCCGCGGCACGTTCACGCACCGTCACTCGGTGCTGCACGATCAGAACCGCGAACGCTGGAACGACGGCACGTACGTGCCGCTGCAGAACATTGCCGAAGGTCAGGCGAAGTTCAACGTGATCGACTCGGTGCTGTCGGAAGAAGCGGTGCTCGGTTTCGAGTATGGCTACTCGACCGCTGAACCGAATACGTTCGTCGCGTGGGAAGCGCAGTTCGGCGACTTCGTGAACGGCGCGCAAGTCGTGATCGACCAGTTCATCTCGTCGGGCGAAGTGAAGTGGGGCCGCGTGTCGGGTCTCACTATGCTCCTGCCGCACGGCTATGAAGGCCAGGGTCCGGAACACTCGTCGGCACGTATCGAGCGTTTCCTGCAACTGTGCGCGGATCACAACATGCAGGTCGTTCAACCGACCACGCCGGCGCAGATTTTCCATCTGTTGCGCCGTCAGATGATCCGCCTGTTCCGCAAGCCGCTGATCGTCGCGACGCCGAAGTCGCTGCTGCGCCACAAGGAAGCGGTGTCGGATCTGTCGGAACTCGCGAAGGGCGCGTTCCAGCCGATCATCGGCGAAGTGGACGAAGCCGTCGACGCGAAGAAGGTCAAGCGCGTGGTGGCCTGCTCGGGCCGCGTGTATTACGACCTCGTCGCGCATCGCCGCGAAGCGAAGCAGTACGACGTCGCGATCCTCCGTATCGAACAGCTCTATCCGTTCGCGCACAAGCAGTTCGAATCGGAAATGAAGAAGTACGACAACGCGACCGAAGTGGTCTGGGTGCAGGACGAGCCGCAGAATCAAGGCCCGTGGTTCTACATCGAGCATCACCTGAAGGAAGGCATGAAGGACGGGCAGAAGCTGGCGTACAGCGGCCGTCCGGCTTCGGCCTCGCCGGCAGTCGGCTACTACGCGAAGCACTACGAGCAGCAGAAGGCGCTGGTCGAAGGCGCGTTCGGCCGTCTCAAGAGCTCGTCGATCGCTAAATAAGCAAAACAGACGAACCGGGAAAGCGCAGTGCGCTTTCCCGTGCCGCCTTCTCTGAACTAACGAAAGTTCACAAACGGCAGGCATGGTTCGCAGGCGGTCGTCGTTCCCCGCGCCGTCACCCGATACGTATTCAGGATATTCATAATGGCTATTGTTGAAGTCAAGGTTCCCCAGCTGTCCGAGTCGGTCTCGGAAGCCACGATGCTGCAGTGGAAGAAGAAGCCCGGCGAGGCTGTCGCCATCGACGAAATTCTCATCGAAATCGAGACCGACAAGGTCGTGCTCGAAGTGCCGGCACCCGCAGCCGGCGTGCTCGCGCAAATCATCTCGAACGACGGCGACATCGTCGCCGCCGATCAGGTGATCGCGAAGATCGACACCGAAGGCAAGGCTGGCGCCGCTGCCGTCGAAGCCGAAGTGAAGCCGGCTCCGGTTGCTGAACCGGCACAAGCCGCTGCTCCGGCCGCACAAGCCGCCTCCGCAACGGGTGCGAACACCGCTGCTTCGCCGGCTGCCGGCAAGCTGATGGCGGAGAAGGGTCTGTCGTCGGGCGACGTCGCCGGCACGGGCCGCGACGGCCGCATCACCAAGGGCGACGTGCTGACCGCCGGCGCCCCGGCTGCCAAGGCCGCACCGGCTCCGGCCGCTGCCGCACCGAAGGCGGCCAAGCCGTCGCTGCCGGAAGTCAAGGGCCCGGCCTCGGCCGACCAGTGGCTGAAGGACCGCCCGGAACAACGCGTGCCGATGTCGCGTCTGCGCGCACGGATCGCCGAACGTCTGCTCGAGTCGCAGCAAACCAACGCCATCCTGACCACGTTCAACGAAGTGAACATGGCTCCGGTGATGGACCTGCGCAACAAGTACAAAGACAAGTTCGAAAAAGAACATGGCGTGAAGCTCGGCTTCATGTCGTTCTTCGTCAAGGCGGCGGTTCACGCGCTGAAGAAGTACCCGCTGGTGAACGCGTCGATCGACGGCAACGACATCGTCTATCACGGCTACTTCGACATTGGTATCGCGGTCGGTTCGCCGCGTGGCCTGGTGGTGCCGATCCTGCGCAATGCAGATCAGCTGAGCCTCGCTGAAATCGAGAAGAAGATCGCCGAATTCGGTCAGAAAGCGAAAGACGGGAAGCTGTCGATCGACGAAATGACCGGCGGTACGTTCTCGATCTCGAACGGTGGTGTGTTCGGTTCGATGCTGTCGACCCCGATCATCAACCCGCCGCAATCCGCGATTCTCGGCGTGCACGCCACCAAGGAACGCGCTGTGGTCGAAAACGGCCAGATCGTGATCCGCCCGATGAACTACCTGGCGCTGTCGTACGACCACCGCATCATCGACGGTCGCGAAGCGGTGCTGTCGCTGGTGGCCATGAAAGACGCGCTGGAAGATCCGGCTCGTCTGTTGCTCGACCTGTAAGCACGCGTCGGGTTGGGCCGGCGTCGGCTTGTCATCGCACAAGTCGACGCCATCTAAGCACTACGTCTTTCCAGCATTCCGCAGCACAGGAACGCCGCGCGCCTCGAAGCGTGGCCGCGCGCCGTTCCGCCATCGAAAGGATTGTCATGTCCAAAGAATTTGACGTCGTCGTGATCGGCGCAGGCCCCGGCGGTTATATCGCCGCCATCCGCGCAGCGCAGCTCGGCAAGACCGTCGCGTGTATCGAGAAGTGGAAGAACCCGGCCGGCACGCTGAAGCTCGGCGGCACGTGCCTGAACGTGGGTTGCATTCCGTCGAAGGCGTTGCTCGCGTCGTCGGAAGAATTTGAAAACGCATCGCATCACCTGGGCGACCACGGCATCTCCGTGGAAAACGTCAAGGTCGACATCGCGAAGATGCTGGCCCGCAAGGAAAGCATCGTCGAGAAGATGACCAAGGGTATCGAATTCCTGTTCCGCAAGAACAAGATCACGTGGCTCAAGGGTCACGGCAAGTTCACCGGCAAGACGGACGCCGGCGTGCAGATCGAAGTGAGCGGCGAAGGCGAGACGGAAGTCGTCACGGCAAAGAACGTGATCATCGCCACGGGTTCGAAGGCGCGTCATCTGCCGGGCATTCCGGTCGACAACAGGATCGTCGCCGACAACGAAGGCGCACTGACGTTCGACACCGTGCCGAAGAAGCTGGCCGTGATCGGCGCCGGCGTGATCGGTCTGGAACTCGGTTCGGTGTGGCGTCGTCTGGGCGCGGACGTGACCGTGCTCGAAGCGCTGCCGGAATTCCTCGGCGCGGCTGACCAGTCGCTGGCTAAAGAAGCCGCCAAGCAGTTCAAGAAGCAGGGTCTGGACATTCACGTCGGCGTGAAGGTCGGCGAAATCAAGGCAACGGACAAGAATGTCACGATCGCTTACACGGACAAGGACGGCAACGCGCAATCGCTTGAAGCCGACCGCCTGATCGTTTCGATCGGCCGCGTGCCGAACACCGACAACCTCGGCCTCGAAGCGATCGGCCTGAAGGCCAACGAGCGCGGCTTCATCGACGTCAACGACCACTGCGCGACGGCGGTGCCGAACGTGTACGCGATCGGCGACGTGGTGCGTGGCCCGATGCTCGCGCACAAGGCGGAAGACGAAGGCGTGCTGGTGGCCGAGATCATCGACGGTCAGAAGCCGCATATCGACTACAACTGCATTCCGTGGGTGATCTACACCGAACCGGAAATCGCGTGGGTCGGCAAGACCGAACAGCAACTGAAGGCGGAAGGCCGCGAAGTCAAGACGGGCCAGTTCCCGTTCATGGCGAACGGCCGCGCGCTCGGCATCAACAAGGCGGAAGGTTTCGTCAAGATGATCGCCGACGCGAAGACCGACGAACTGCTCGGCGTGCACATCATCTCGGCCAACGCATCGGACCTGATCGCGGAAGCCGTGGTGGCGATGGAATTCAAGGCGGCGTCGGAAGATATCGGCCGCATTTGCCATCCGCACCCGTCGTTGTCGGAAGTCATGCGCGAAGCGGCTCTGGCCGTGGACAAGCGCGCGCTGAACATGTAATCACGCGCACGCCTGACTGAACGCAATTCGGCATCACCACAAAGGCGGGCGGGTTCACTCCCTCCCGCCTTTCTTTTTTGCAGCAACACAATGAACGTCACCGAATACTACGAAAAAGAACTGCAGACGCGGGGCTATCAATCGGACCCGGCGCAGCTCGCGGCGGTCGACCGTCTGCAGCGGTGTTTTGAAGAGTGGACCGAGTACAAATCGCGCCGCTCGAATGCGTTCAAGAAGCTGATCATTCATCCGGACCTGCCGCGCGGCGTCTACTTGTGGGGCGGCGTAGGGCGGGGCAAGAGCTTCCTGATGGACAGCTTCTACATGATCGTGCCGGTGCAGCGCAAAACGCGGCTGCATTTCCACGAGTTCATGCGCGAAGTGCATCGCGAACTGGAAGAGCTGAAAGGCACCGCCGATCCGCTCGACGAACTCGCGCGCCGGATTGCGAAGCGCTACCGGCTGATCTGCTTCGACGAATTCCACGTGTCGGATATCGCCGACGCGATGATCCTCTACCGTCTGCTCGACAAGCTGTTCGAGAACGGTGTGCAGTTCGTGATGACGTCCAACTACGATCCGGACACGCTGTATCCGGACGGCCTGCATCGCGACCGCATGCTGCCGGCGATCGAACTGATCAAGAGCAAGCTCGACGTGGTCAACGTCGACGCCGGCATCGACTACCGGCAACGCACGCTGGCTCAGGTCGAGGTGTATCACACGCCGCTCGGCGCGGCGTCGGACAAAGCCTTGCGCGACGCGTTCGCGCGCCTCGCCGCGGTGCCCGACGAGAGCCCGATCCTGCGCATCGAAAAGCGCGAGCTGAAGGCGCTGCGTAAAGCGGACGGCGTCGTGTGGTTCGATTTCGCGACGCTCTGCGGTGGCCCGCGTTCGCAGAACGACTACCTCGAACTGGCGAGCCGCTTTCACGCGGTGGTGCTCTCCGGCGTGCCGCAGATGTCGGTGCGCATGGCGTCGGAAGCGCGCCGCTTCACGTGGCTGATCGACGTGTTTTACGATCACAAGGTCAAGCTGCTGATGTCGGCGGCGGTGCCGCCGGAAGAGCTTTATGTCGATGGCCCGATGGCGAACGAATTCACGCGCACGGTCTCGCGCATCGTCGAAATGCAATCGAAGGAATACCTCGATACGCCGCGTCGGATCGTGGATACGTCGCTGACCTGAGCGGTCGCGTCAACCAGCCGGGCAATTCTTTTGCGATAGGTCGCGCTCCGCTCACCGAATAGGCGACGAGTGCCGACGTATTTTCAGGATTCGGATTGATCTTATATTCCGGCTGCGGACGACTGGATATCTTCTCTCGTGGTTCTGACGAAGGAGAAACCCATGGATCCGTACCGTGATATCAATGATGAAGAATGGCAACGCGTTGCACCGTTGCTCCCCGAACTGCGGCCGCGCGCCGAACTGCGCGGCCGGCCTCTTGCCAATACCCGTTCGGTGCTGAATGGCGTGCTGTGGGTCATGTACAGCGGCGCCACCTGGTCCGCCATGCCGCGTAAATATCCGTCTTACCAGACCTGCCATCGCCGCTTCAAGGCGTGGTATGCGTCGGGTGTGCTCAAGCGCGTGACGGAGCAACTGTTCGGCGCAGCGAGCGAAGAGCTTTGCAATTTGATGGAAGCGCGCATGCGAACGCATCCGGGCGCGGAACAGAAGAGCGTCGACACCGACCCAAGCCGCACCGTCGCGCCGGCCGTGTACAAACCGGCTCCCACGACACCGCTGCCGGTCTCGCCATTCGCTTTTGGGTCGCCTTTCAAGCACGCTGCATGACGACACGGATCCCACTCACTTCACATAAACAAAACGGCCGAACGATGGCAATCGTCGGCCGTTTTTTTATGCTTCAATCCAGGCCGCGCCAAAGCGGTCTCGCGTTTTCTTACTGCTGACGGACCCACGTCTGCGAGCGGCCCAGCAGCGCAATGCCGATATAGCCGCGCACCACCAGCTTGTTGCCGCCATCTTCCAGGTGCATCTTGCACTTGTAGAGCTTGCCGTTTTCCGGGTCGAGAATCTGCCCGTGATCCCAGCCGTCGCCGTCCTTCTTCATGTCGTTGATGATCGTCATGCCGAGAATCGGCTGATCCTTGCGCGCGTCGGTGCAGGCGGTGCAGCGGCGATCCGGCTGGTCGTTTGGTCCGAGCCCCTTGACCACCTTGCCGGTGAGCGAGCCGCCGCCGTCTTGTGCGATCTGCACGAGCGCCTTGGGCTGGCCGGTGTGATCGTCGATGGTTTGCCACATGCCGACCGGGCTGGTGGTTTGCGCCATGGCGGTCATGGCGCTGGCCAGCAATACGCCGGCGAGCGCGGCCTGTTTGGCGGTGCGAAGCGCGATGGCACGCGCGCGTTGTGTGAATTGCATCATTGTCTTCCTCCTTGATTAAAGACAGCGCGATCATGGTCGCGCAGCGTTATCGGCATCTCGGGCGGCTTGCCGGGTTTCTGCCGCCGTGATGCCTTGTACGGCCCCTCAGGTTCTCTGCTTCGCTTGGGTGGCGGCGTGCGGGTTGCGCGCCGCCGGCCGCACATCGTCAGCGCAGAATACGTGAAAGTGCGCGCGTCGTTTGATAGTGGACCCTCTAATCAGAACGCGGCACTTTCGCGGCTCAGGCATTGCTCAAGCCTCGATAAAGCTTCGATCAGGCTTCGATCAACCACCGCTCAAGCGCATATCGCGCGAGCCTCAATTCAACTGGTACGAGAACGTCGCGTTGACGCGCGGCGCGCGCGATGCGCTTTCCACCGGCGCATCGCCGATCGCCTTGGCCACCGACAGATCCAGGCTGTAGTACTTCGCATCGGAGATCCGGAAGCCGAACGCGATCGAAGAAAGCCGCGACGGCGACGGCGTGCCCGCATGCAGATACACGCGCGCCAGGTCGAACGACACATACGGCGTGAGCGTGCGCAGATAGGTGAAGCCCGGCGTGAACGGACGGTTGATTTCGAACATCGCGCCCCAGCCGGAATCGCCCGACGCTTCGCCCGGTTGATAGCCCTGCGCGAAACGTTGCGCGCCGAACGAGATCTGTTCCGAGGTCGGCAGCGAGACGGCGCTGTATTGTCCCGTCAGCGACACCGCGGTGCCGATCTTCATCGGCCAGTCGTTGCTTTGCGAGAAGCTTGCGCCGGTGCGCACGAAGGTGATCGACGCCGGGTTCGTGACCGGCGAACCGGGCACGTTCGAGTCGCCGGATTTCGACGCCCCGAGAATATCGAACGCCTTCGCCACGTTGATACTCGCGCGACGCACCTGGCCGGTTTGCACGTTGGTGTAATCGGCCTGCAATTGCATGACGCGCACCTGCGAACGCAGGCCGATCTGCGCGCCGCTTACCGTGTTGTTGTAGCGATCCTCGTCGTGCGATGCGTACACCGACGCCGTGCCGATCACGCTCTGCGTGTTGCTCAGCAGGATCGGGTAGGCGAGCGAGCCGCCCACCTTGTCGTTGATCACCGTGCGCCCGATGTAAGAGGGCAGGCCGGGGTTGTCGACCGGATTGCCGCGATAGTGGGTCGCGTCGATCTTCGCGATCAGCCCGTTGCTGCCGATCGGCACCGCCGCGTGCGCGGCGAGATAGGTGACGTTGTCGCGGCCCTTCGGCAGCAACGCCGACACGCTCAACTGTTCGCCGAGCGCGGTCAGGCCGTTCTCCGTGGCGGTCAGCAGTCCTTGCACGCCGGGGTGATTGAAGTCGATCCCCATGCTGACATCGAACGGCTTGCGGTCCACGTTCAGTTCGAGCGTGGTGGCGCCGTCGGTGTTCTGCGGCGGCGGCACGTTCGCCGCGACCTTCACGCCCGGCAGCAGGCCGAGCACGTTGATATAGCGTTCGAAGGTGGCGCGCCGCAACGGCCGGTCGGCGACGATGTGGTCGGCGATCGCGCGGATCTTGTCTTCGACCGCGCCGGGTTTGCCTGTCACCTTGACCGTGGACACGTAGCCTTCCACCACGGTCACGCGCACCACGCCGCCTTCGAAGGTCTGCGCCGGAATGAACGCGAACGAGAGCGCATAGCCGCGGTCCTGGTAAAGCTTGGTCACGCCGTTGGCAACCTGGATCAGATCGCCGATCGTGGTGTCCTTGCCGACTAGCGGCGTGAAGCGCGCCGCGACTTCGTCGAACGGAATCGACTTCACGCCCTCGACCTGCACGCGCGAAGGCGTCAGATGGCGGGCGAGCAGTTCCTGAAGTTGGGGAGCTTGCGGCGCGACCTGCACGGTCACGTTGGGTCCTTTGTCGGGCGCCTTGATCTGCGGCAGCGAGTCGAGCGGATTGCCGCCGACGGCGCCGCCCGGACGTGCCTGGGCTTGTGCCTCCACCTGCATGGCGCTCGCCGCGAGCGCCGCGAGCACGATGGTCCATTTGCTGCCGTACCCGAGTTTCATCGGATTTTCCTCGTATGCCGTTCTTGTGCTGCGGCGTGCCGCCTGGCCGGGCGGGTCGCGATCGCTTATCTGTGGCTCGACGCATACTGCCATGCTTGCTTGTATTACGTCACGCGCTCCGTGGAGCTTGAGCGTCGACGGCGCAAGCGCGGAGCACGTGATGAATCGGACTGCTTATGCGTGATGCTTAAACTGCTTCGTTCGATGCCCGATGTCTCTGGTCTCTGGTCTCCGCGCTCCGGCGAGACGTACCCAGAAGTGCGTCTCGCCGGATCAACCCTGCGCGCGGCATTCACCGATGCCGTTAGGTGGACTACTTATGGCTGGCCGGCAGCAGACCGCCGAGCAGCGTCGTCAGGCCGCCCGTCGGGCTGCTCGAGCCGCTGGTCGACCCGGCCGCCGAACTGAGCGTGCTGGTCAGTTGCCCGACCAGTCCGGTGACCGGCGCGAGCGCCTGGCCGCTGCCGCTTGCGCTGCCGGTGACGCCGCCCAGCGCGCCCGTCAGCGACGACAGCGGACCTGCGCCGCTACCCGCGCCGCCCAACGCGGACGTCAATGAGCCCAGCGGCGTGCCGCCCAGCACCGACGTCAACGAACTCAGCGGCGAGCCGCTCAATCCCGAACTCAGCGCGCCCAACGGCGTGCCGCCGAGTGCCGACGTCAGACCGGAGAGCGGCGTGCCGCCGAGCAGCGTCGACAGCGAGCCGACCGGGTTGCTGCCGAGACCGAGGCTTGCCAGCGTGCTTTGCAGCGGCGCCAGCGGGCTGCTGTTCGCCGGCGGCCCATTGACCACGCCCACATTGGTGCTGCCGACCAGACTCGTGATCAGCCCAGGAATCGGCATCGCGCCATTCGGGCCGTTCGGATTGACGAGGCCGCCAGCGTTCGTCACGGTATTGCCGAGCGAGCCGACCAGCGTGCCGAGGTCCGCGCCGACCGGATTCCTGGTCGCCGAGCCCACTTGCGAGGCGGCCGAGCTCAACGCGCCGCCCACTTGCGCGAGCACGCCGCCCACCGGCGCACCGAGCCCGGTCTGCGTGCCGACCGTCTGCGTGACGAGTCCGGCGGTCGTCACGATCGGTGTGATCGCGGTGCTGAGCGGCTGGGTGATCTGTTGCACCGGCCCGGAGTTGACCACGTTGCCGAGCGTCGCGCCGCCCGCGTTCAGCGCACCGGCGGTAGTGGCGAGCGCACCGGCCAACGGCGTGGTGAGCGGCGACAGCGGCGCGAGATTGCCGGTGCCGAGACCGCCGACCGCGGTGCTCAGGCCTTGCACGACACCGCTCGTCGAACTGACCACGGAGCCGAGACCGCCCACTGTCGCGCCGACCGGATTGGAACTCGTACCGATCTGACCGAGGCCGTTGCTGACCGCGTTGGCGGCCGCATTGAGCGTGCCGCTGGTGCTCGACACCGCGTTGCCCAGCCCTTGGGTGACTTGCGGGCTGAGGCCGGGAATGGTCGTCGAGGCGATCGTGTTGCCGAGGTCGCTGGTGGTTTGCGCGGCGGCGGTGACGAGGCCGCTCGTGCTGGTGGTCGCAACGGTGCCGGAGCCGCTGCCGCCCGAACCCGAGCCGCCGCCGCTACCGGTGCCTGAGGTAGTCGGTGGTGCGCTGACGGTGCTGCCGCCACACGCGGCGAGTACGCTGGCGACCGCGACGGCGATCAACGGTGCGCGCAACGACGACACGGTCGCGCACGCCGCATGGAGAGTAAAAAAACGATGAGTGGACATGGTGCTCCTCTGTGTCTTCTGGGTGTGTCGTGTGTGCGGTTGGTCAAGTGCGCCGTTGCAACGGGTTTCTGAGCGACGCGGCCCAGTTCAGCCGAGGTCGGGCAACCGGGTGCGGCCTGTGGGCCGCGTTCCGGTTTGCCGTTCCTTGTAGTGCGTGTGGTGTCGTTACGGTGTGACTGCCTGCGAATCGCGTGGGCGGCTTACTTCTTGCCCAGTCCGCCGAGCAGTCCGCCGACCAGCGAGGTCACCGGCGCCAGCGGGTTGCTGCCCGATCCTTTGCCGGAGGTGCTCGACAGCGACAGGCCCGCGCCGGAGTTGGTCGTGGCGGCGGTGGTCGTCGAGGCCGTCGTGGCGGCGGCCGTGGTGGCGACGCCGCCGAGCGCGTTGGTGACGCCCGACAACAGGCCGGTGACCGGTGCGAGCGGGCCGCTGCCGCCGCCGGCTGCGCCGGACAGGCCGCCCGTCACGCTCGACAGCAAGCCGGTGACGGGGGCGAGCGGGCTGCTGCCGCCGCTTGCGCCGCCGAGTGCGCCGGTCAAGCCACTGAGCGGGCTGCCACCGGCGCCGCCGGTCAAACCGCCGAGGGCGCTGGTGAGCGGGGCAAGCGGGCTGCTGCCGGCGCCGCCGGTCAAACCACCGAGCACGCTGGTGAGCGGGGCGAGCGGGCTGCTGCCGCTGCCACCGGACAGGCCACCGAGCACGCTGGTGAGCGGAGCGAGCGGCCCGCTGCCCGTCCCGCCGCCCAGTCCGCCGAGCACGCTGGTAAGCGGTGCGAGCGGATTGCCGCCGCTGCCGCCGGTGAGCAGGCCGCCCACCGATGCGACCGTGGTGCCGGTATCGGTCACCGTATGGCCGAGCGCGGCCGTGATCGGGTTGCCGCCGGTTGCGGTCAACAGCGCGCCGGCCGTGCCGAGCCCGCCGCCCACTTTCGACAGCAGCGAGTTCAGCGGTGCGCCGAGTCCGGTGGTGTTGCCGACCGTTTGCGTGGTTGCCGCCACCATCGTCGTGATCGGCGTGATCGCGGTGCTGAGGGTTTGCGTGACTTGCTGGACCGGGCCGGTCGAGAGCGCGTTGGTGAGCGTGCTGCCGCCGTTGGTGACTGCACCGCCGAGCGTCGTGACGACGCCGCCGAGCGGCGAAGTGATCGCCGACAACGGCGCGAGCGGGCCGCTGCCGAGGCTCGTCACGAGGCTGCCGGCATCCGTCACGGCGCCGCCGACATGACCCACGACGCCACCCAGGCTCGACACCGTCGTGCCGACCGCGTTGCCGCCGGTGCCGAGTTGGCCGAGACCTTGCGAGACGCCGCCGCCGAGCGTCGACACCGCGGCGCCGGCTTGCTGCACGATGCCGCCGGCGGCTTGCGTGGTTTGCGAGCTGACGCCCGGCAGGTTTTGCGAGCCGATTACGCTGCCGATGCTCGACACCGTCTGGCCGGCATCGCCGATGATTCCGCCGCCGTTGTCCACCACCGTGCCGAGCGCGTTCGCAACCGGGGTCGTGCCGCTGGTGCCCGAGGTGCCGCTGGTGCCGGAGCTGCCCGACGTGCCGCTCGTGCCGGACGAACCGACGGTGGTGCCCGAGGTGCCGGAGCCGCCCGAGCCCATCGAGCCGCTGCCGCTGGTTGAAAGTGTGCCGCCGGCGGAGCCGCTGCCGTTGCTGCCGGTGCCGGAACTGAGGCTGCCGGAACCGCCGCAAGCGGCCAGCGTGAGCATCGCGGCAATGCTTGTCGCCATCAGGGTTGTCCGTACCGTCGTGTTGGTCGTTTGAATGTTCATGTCGCCCTCGGATCGCATGTGGTTGTTGGTGCTGCTGCGTGCCTATCTCTGCACGAGCCGTGCCATTTCGCCTGAGCAATCCACAGGTTTTTTTCAACACATGCCGCGGAGCCATACGCAATAAGGCTCTGCGATGTTTTGATGGAGTGGGCGCTAAATCAGAAAGACGGTATTTGAAGCGATGCATTACGCGTTAATCGACGTTGCGTAACGTAACGAGCCACGCGCGCCGTTACGGTGTACGGCGTAACGCAAGCGCAAAGCAGGGACTGGCGCGCTTGAAACGTTCTGTTCAAACAAATAATTAGTGCAGCGAATCTAACTTATGGTTAGTACTATGTGCTGCAACGCACGAACTGCCGTTAACCTGTGTGAAGCGTTAAAACGCATAGGCTATAGGGATCAGGGAAGCGGACAATTGCTTAAATAAGATTGTTCGGCTATAAAACCCGAAAGCAGTAGAGATTGGCGACGGAGGTGCGTTATCGAACAGACAGCTGACACTGACGCGTTTTATTGAAGCAGGCTGCAAGGCGAGTGTTACCGCAGCGCAACAAACAGGACCATGAATGAGAGCTCAATGGTCCGTAGCGCTAAAGAATTCGCCGTTCGAGGCAGCTGGTAAACAAACGAAATAAATGAAGTCCGAGGGTAAAAATGAAAAAGTTCACACAACGCTTCCTGAGAGATAACAAGGGCGTGACGGCCATCGAATATGGGCTGATCGCGGGGTTGATCGTGCTCGCCGTGGCCGTGACGGTCGGCCAGATCGGCACCGGCATTGAAACCGTGTTCACGAACATTCTCGCGCAGGTCAACGTAGCGGCGGCGTAACCAGCATTCTTAAAAGTTCCGCGAAGCAACCGGCGTTCACCGATCCGTTCGCTTTGCGGCCTTTTTTGTGCCACTGCCATCCTCGTTAATGCGTATTGCTTGGTAATGCGCATGGCGTTGCTTCGCGTGTCGAGTGTGAAATGAAAGTTTTCGTCGGGGTACTGTTATTTATCGTCTGGGCCTCTTCGGTTGCTTTTTGCGACTGTCGCTACAGGCGTATTCCCAATTCAATGATTGCCGCTGGTTTGGTCGCGGCACTCGTCTGTGCGCTCGCTCAATGCGGGCCATTTGGTGTTTCCATCACGCAGGCGTCAATCGGCGCGTTAATCGGGCTGGTCGCGTTATTGCCGTTCTTCGCGCTCGGCGTCATGGGTGCGGCCGACGTCAAAGTGTTCGCGGTGTTGGGGGCGTGGTGCGGCATGCATGCGCTGGTCGGCCTGTGGATGGCGGCCAGTCTCGCCGCGGGCCTTCATGCGCTGTGGCTATTGATCGTGACGCGCACCCGCCTTGCCGGCCTCGGCCGTCACGGCGGCCCGACTTTCGAACTGGCCGGCAAGGCATCGACCCCTTACGCAGCCTGTCTGACGGGCGCGGCGAGTGGCTGGCTGCTGCTGCAGGCACTGGCGGGAGGCGTGCAATGAAGCCGTCACGGGAGCCCTTCCGGCGCGAGCCGTTGCTGCGTGAGCATGGCCGCCGGCGGCGCGGGCAGAGCGGCTCGGTGGCCGTCGAGTTCGCGGTGATCTTCCCGCTGTTCTTCGTGATCATGTACGGGATCGTCACGTTCGCGCTGATCATGGTGGCCCAGCAGAACCTGACGCTGGCCGCGGAAGAAGGCGCGCGCGCCGCGCTGAACTGGCAGAGCAGCACCTCGTTGCAGAACGCGCTTTACAACCGCGGCCAGGCGGCCTGCAGCGCCGCGAACCTGATGGCCGCGTCGCTCGTGAAAACCGCGTTGACGTGCACGCCGACGTCGGCGTCGTGCGGTCCCGCCAATGCGATGCAATGCATCAGCGTCGCGCTCAGCTTCGACTACAAGAGCAATCCTCTGGTGCCGACGTTGGCGATCCTGGGGGTGACGTTGCCGAAAACACTCAACAGTACCGCTACAGTTCAACTCAATCCGGAGAACATTCAATGATGCACGCTCCGGTTCTTCGCGTTTCCATCCGCGATGGTTTGCAGGCGCGCGGGTCGGTACGCGCCCAGCGACGCTCGCACGGCCGCGCCTTGTCCTATCGATGCAGCGACTCCTCATGCCGAATCTGACCAAAGTTCTCGCCGGCGTCCTGATCGCGGTCGCGCTGCTGCTGGGTCTGTTCGCGTGGACATTGTCCCGCCGGCCGCCGCCGGTGGCGGTCGTCGCGCCGACGCAGGCGAGTTTCCCGGTGGTGGTGGCCAGCCACACGCTGCCGGCGGGCAAGGCGATCACGGTCGACCAGCTGCGCGTCCAGACGCTGCCAATCAATCCGAACGGCGCATTCACCGATCCGGCGCAACTGGCCGGGCGGGTGCCGAATGCGGACATCGTTGCGGACTCGCCGGTGATGGAGGCGCAGTTGTCGTCCGGACTGGCCGAGCGCATCGAGCCCGGCGAACGGGCGTTGGCCGTGCGCGTCGACGAAGGCAACGCGGTCGGCAACCGGCTGCGGCCCGGCAATTTCGTCGATGTGTTCTTCACGCTTAAGCGTGACGGCGGCATGGCCGGCGGCGAGGTCGATCGTACCCAGGCGCGTTTGCTGATGTCGAAGGTGCGCGTGCTGGCGTTCGGCAACGCGAGCGCGGTGGGCGACACCTCGGGCGACCCGAACGGCATGGTGCGCACCGCGGTGCTGGCGGTGCCGGTCGCCGACGTCGATCGCCTGACGCTCGCCGAAAGCGCGGGCCGTCTGATCTTCGCGTTGCGTAATCCCAAGGATGCCGAAGTTCTCGATGAAAGCCTGTTGCCGGCTTATCCGGGTGTCCTGAAGACGGCGGCCCGCGCGGGCGCGACCGACCCTCTGCAGGACTCGACCCGCGCCGCGGCCGGCGTGGCGCTCGA
Organism: Paraburkholderia bryophila; assembly: GCF_013409255.1. Lineage (NCBI taxonomy): Bacteria > Pseudomonadati > Pseudomonadota > Betaproteobacteria > Burkholderiales > Burkholderiaceae > Paraburkholderia > Paraburkholderia bryophila. The sequence continues at coordinate 1,103,134 of NZ_JACCAS010000001.1, read as the reverse complement.
TACGTTGTCCGGCAGCAGCGGCCCGGCGGGGGCGGGCGCGCGGCCGCCATTGCCGTCGCTGCCGTCGCATATGCCGGTGCCGGCGACACGCGTCACGGCCAGTACGAACACGACAAAGAGCGGTATCGAAGTGATACGGGGTGGGCGCGCCGAAACGGTCGCCTGGTAAGCGGTTTAGGGAGCGGGCGGCCTGACTCGTCCATGACTACATGACAAAACGGATTGTTGTATCTGGCATGACCGCCTGGCTTGGGCTAACGCTGCTGGCGGTATCGGTGGCGACCGACGCGGCCGGACCGGTGGTGGTACAGCGAGGGCAGGCCACGCAGGCCGTGCAGGCGGCGCCGCTACCGGGCGCAGTCGCGCCGACCATTGAGCTGACGGTCGGCGCGCAGCGTTCGCTCGCGGGTGGCCACGCGTTGCAGCGGGTGGCGATCGGCGATCCGGCGGTGGCCGACGTGCTGATCATCAAGGGCGAGAAGCGCGGTGGCGTGCTGCTGATCGGCAAGGCGGCGGGCACCACGAGTCTGATGGTGTGGGAGCGCGATCGCGACGCGCCGCTGACCTATACGGTCAACGTGATCACTCCGGCGGCGGCATCGCTGCTGGGCCCCGACACGCCGAGCCTGAAGGTGCTCGGCGGCACGGCGGTGGTGTCCGGTTCGGCGGCGACGATGGAAGCGCACCAGCGCGCCGTGGTCGCGGCGGAGGGCTCGCTCGGCAAGGACGGCTCGGTGTTCGACACGTCGATGGTGGCGAGCCGCGCGGTAGTTCAGGTCGATGTGCGGGTGGTCGAGTTCAGCCGTACGGTGCTGAAGGAAATGGGCTTCAACTTTTTCAAGCAGAACAACGGTTTTTCGTTCGGTTCGTACGCGCCGTCGGCGCTGACCTCGGTGTCGGCCACGGCGGGGCAGCAGCCGCAGGTGACCAGTACGACGCCCATCACGTCGGCGTTCAATCTGCTGTTCAACTCCGCCACGCATGGGCTGTTCGCGAATCTGAGCTTGCTGGAAAACAACAATCTCGCGCGCATTCTGGCCGAGCCGACGCTGGTGGCGCTGTCCGGCCAGAGTGCGAGCTTCCTCGCCGGCGGTGAGATCCCAGTGCCGGTGCCGCAGGCGCTGGGTTCGACCTCGATCGTCTACAAGCCCTACGGCGTCGGGCTGACGTTGACCCCGACGGTGCTGAGTCCGCAGCGCATCGCGCTGAAGGTCGCGCCGGAAGCGAGCCAGCTCGACTTCACGAACGCGGTGACGATCAGCGGCGTGTCGGTGCCCGCGTTTACGACGCGGCGCGCAGACACCACCGTTGAACTCGGTGACGGCGAGAGCTTCGTGATCGGCGGGCTGATCGATCGCGAGACGGCGTCGAACGTGTCGAAGGTGCCTTTGCTCGGTGATCTGCCGGTGATCGGCACGTTCTTCAAGCAGTTGAACTACCAGCAGAACGAGAAGGAGCTGGTGATCATCGTGACGCCGCATCTGGTGTCGCCGCTGGCCAAGGGCGCGACCTTGCCGTCGACGCCGGGCGAGCAGTCCGAACAGCGCGACGCGCCGGTGTGGCGTTCGTTGATTGGCGGCGTGGCGGCACGCGACGCCGCGCCGGGCTTTTCGAAATGAACGCGGCGCGCGCGCGGGCGCCGCGCCGGTGGATTGAAGCAGCAAGCCGCAGGGCGTGCGATCAGCGCATGCTCGCCGGCGAGCAGGACGAAGCGGCGGCCTTGCAGCCCATGCCGCATGAGGATGTTCCCCATGAACGCGAGAACGCATTCATTGACTGAACGGGCGGTCACCGACTATTTCGTGTTCGCGTCGCTTACCGACGGACACGTGCACTGGCTTACCGATACGCTGGTAGGCGCCGGCGTGGTCGAGTCCGCCACGCTCGATCCGACCATGCTGATGCAGCGCATCGCGACGCTCAATGCGTCGCTGGTGTTCGTCGACTTTTCGGGCGGCCGCGCGGCCGCGGCGAGTGCGGCCGCGAGCGCGGTGCGCAACGCCTATCCGGGCATGCAGATCGTCGCGCTCGGCACGCTGGCTGAACCCGAAAGCGCACTGGCCGCGCTGCGCGCCGGCGTGCGCGATTTCATCGATATGTCCGCGCCGGCCGAAGACGCGCTGCGTATCACGCGCCAGGTGCTCGACAACCAGGTCGAGCCGGTCAGCCGTCATGGTCATGTGACCGCGCTGCTCGGCGCGCGCATCGGCATGGGCGTCAGCACGCTGGCCGCGAATCTCGCCGTGATGCTGCAACGGCGCGACGTCGCGCAGGGACGCCAGGCGGCCTTGCTGGATCTCGGTCTGCCGGCCGGCGACGGCTCGCTGCTGCTGAACACGCGCAGCGAATTCAATTTCGTCGAAGCCGTGCGCAATCTGCGCCGCTTCGATCAGACCTTCGTGTCGACCGCGCTGTCGCATCACACGAGCGGTCTCGCGCTGACCACGTTGCCGCCAAACCTGGCCGACATGCGCGAGGTGTCGTACTCGTCGTCGATCGGTTTGCTGAACCGGCTGCGGGCGTTCTTCGACCAGCAGATCATCGACCTCGGCGGCTTTGCCAATAGCGAATTCATCGCGCACGTGGTGCAGGCCGCCGATGAAACCTGGCTGCTGTGCGACCAGGGCGTCGCGTCGATCGTGTCGGCCGTCGGCGTGCTCGACGCGCTGCGCGAAGAGGGCGTGGATACCGCGAACGTGCGCCTGATCGTCAACAAGTTCGACGCCGATCTCGGCCTCGCCGCCGCGCAGATCGCGCAGCGTCTGGACATTGCGTTGCTCGCCACCTTGCCGGAGCGGCGCGTCGCGCTCGGTCAGGCGGTCAACCAGGGGCATTTGCTGGTCGACGTCGCCGCGCGCGATCCGTATGCGCGCGCGCTTGAACCGTTGATCGAGCGTCTCGGCGGCGCGCAGCGCGCGGCCGCGCAGGTGCACGGTAAATCGGCGCTTGGCGCGCTCAAGCGTTTCATCCCAACCACTCACAAGCGGTCATAGACGATGGCAAAAGAGATCGAATTTGCCGACGACGCGCCTTCGTTCGCGCACAGCCAGCAGTTCCAGGATATCAAGAACGCTGCGCACGAACATCTGTTGACGCGTATCGAGGAACTCGGCTCCGAGTTCGGCCGCTGGTCGCGTAACGCGATCAACCAGTTCGTGGATCTGGAGATGGACAGCTTCGTCAGGCTGCGCCGCATTCCGATCAACGAGAGCGAGGTGCGCCTGATCGCCGAGGCGCTGACGAAAGAGCTGGCGGGTTTCGGGCCGATCGAAGACCTGCTCGCCGATCCGGCCGTCGAAGATATTCTGATCAACGGCTACAACGACGTGTACGTGTCGCGGCACGGCATTCTGACGCGCATCCAGGTGCGCTTTGCCGACAACGCGCATCTGCTGCGGATCATCCGCCGCATTCTCGCGCCGATCGGGCGGCGTCTGGACGAGTCGAACCCGATGGTCGACGCGCGTCTGCCGAACGGCGGCCGGGTGAACGTGGTGATCGAACCGCTGTCGATCGACGGCCCGATCGTGTCGATCCGGAAATTCCGGAAAGATCCGATGCGGCCGGACGACCTGCTCGGCAACGGCACCTACAACGAGGAAATCGGCGCGCTGCTAGAAGCGGCGGTGGCGGCGCGCTGCAACGTGCTGGTGTCGGGCGGTACGAGCTCGGGCAAGACCTCGCTGCTGAACGCGCTGGCGTTTCATATTCCCGAGCCGGAGCGGGTCGTCACGATCGAGGACACGGCCGAGCTGTCGCTGAACCATCCGCACGTGGTGCGGCTCGAAAGCCGGCCGGGCGGTTTCGACGGCGCGGGTGTGGTGACGATCCGCGACCTGCTGCGCAATACGCTGCGGATGCGGCCGGATCGCATCATCGTCGGCGAAGTGCGCGGCGGCGAGGTGCTCGAAATGCTGCAGGCGATGAACACCGGCCATGACGGTTCGATGGGCACCGTCCACGCCAGTTCGCCGCGCGAATGTCTGTACCGGCTCGAAATGCTGGCCGGCTTCGCGGGCTTCCAGGGCACCGAGTCGAGCTTGCGCCGCCAGATCGCCAACGCGGTCGACTTCATCGTGCAGATCGGCCGGCTCTCGAATGGCCGCCGGCGGATTTTGTCGATTACCGAAGTCACCGGGCTGTCGGACAACATCATCGCGACCCAGGAGCTGTATCGCTACGAGCCGGTCATGACCGCCGAGGGCGACGAGCTGGACAACTGGGTGTCGCTCGGCATTCATCCGCATTCGCCGAAGCTGGTGCGGTTCCGTCAGGCGTTGGGCGGTGGCGAGCCGCGCGGCAATGCGTTCGGCAACGCCGGTTTTGGCGGCGGTAACGGCGGCTTCGGTGGAGGCTTCAATGTCTAGCGCGTCACTGGTCTTTGCGGCGCTCGCGCTGCTGTGCGCAGCGCTGGCGTTGCTGGTCTGGCAACGCGGCGCGCAACGCAAAGGCCAGGTGAGTGCCGAACGCTTTATCGATAGCCGGATGGCGGCGGCGATGCCGGGCGCCGCCGTGGGCGCCGGTGCAGGCGGTGCGCGTGTTGCGTCGCCACGCGGCGCGGCGCCTGCACCCATCGTGCCGCAGGCGCCGCCTGCCAATGCGGGCTGGCTTGCACACGGGCGTTACCTGAAGGCGCGCTTGAGTTTCATGCTCAGACACGCCATGGCGCGTGCCGGCATTGTCAACGTGAAAGGGCCGTCCATCGGCGTGGCGGCGATCGTGGGGCTGCTGAGTGCATGGGTCGCGGCGGTCGGCGGAGCGTTCGCCGCGGTGGCGACCCTGTCGACATGCACGATGTTTATCTATTTTTTGCTGACGATGCGCGCGAACAAACGCCGTCAGCAGATCGTGCGACAACTGCCGACGTTTCTCGACGGCATCGTGCGTTTGATCACGCTCGGCAACAGCGTGCCCGCAGCGTTTCAGGCAGCGTTGCAGACCAGCGAAGCGCCCCTTCGTGAATGTCTCGACTACGTGTCGCGGATGCTGCGCAGCGGCGTCGAAATCGATCGCGCGCTGTACCAGGTGTCGCTGATCTACGGCGTGCGCGAGCTCGAACTGGTCGGCGCCGTTCTGCGTCTGTCGGTCAAATACGGTGGACGAGCCGACGTGATGCTCGACCGCATGTCGTCGTTCATGCGCGATCTCGAACAGGCCGAGCGCGAACTGGTGGCGATGTCGGCGGAAACGCGGCTGTCCTCGTGGGTGCTGGCGGCGCTGCCGGTCGGCATCGGCGGCTTCATGATTCTGTCGAATCCCAAATACTTCGGATCGATGTGGTTCGATCCCACGGGACGCCAGATGATCTACCTCGCGTTCGCGCTTCAGATCGTCGGCGCGTGGCTGCTGTACCGCATGGCCAGTCTGAGGGGATGACGATGCACGCCCAGCAGCTGACCGCTCTCGCGCTTGCGCTCGCCGCGCTCGGCTTGTTGCTGATCGCCGGCGTGGTGCTGACGCGCGTGGCGGCGCAGCGGCGCACCGAGCGCACGCTAGGGCATGCGCTCGACGAACGCGCGCTGCAGACAGCGGCGCTTGCCGCGGCAACGGCGCGAGGCGGGGAGAGTGCCGCGGGTGCCGCAAAAGTCCAGCCGCGCGAGCTGCGGCGCAGCGGGCTCAAAGGTTTGCTCGAGCACTTCGCGCATCGAGGTATTCGCTGGCTCGACACGCCGTTCGGCCGGTTGGTCGTTGCCGAAGAAGATCGCCGCGTGCTCGAACAATGCGGCTTCGTGGACACGCGCACGCGCGGGTTGTTCCTGGTGGCGCGGCTGTTCACCGCACTGGTGTTGCCGGTGCTGGCCGGCACGCTGGCGCGCGGGTATGTGACCGGGCCGCGTTACGTGATGCTGGTCATCATCGCGCTGGTGCTGGGTTTCATGTTGCCCAAGATCGTGCTGAAACGCCGCGCGGGCCGGCGTCGGCGCCAGGTCGTGGACGAATTGCCGCTGATGGTGGATCTGCTGCGTTTGCTGCAAGGAGTGGGGCTGTCGCTCGACCAGAGCCTCCAGGTCATCGTCAACGATTTCGGCAGCGTATTGCCGGTGTTGTCGGCCGAGCTTGAAATCGCGCAGCGCCAGTTCGCCACGGGCCGTACCCGCGAGCAGTCGCTGAATCGGCTTGCGCTTAGTTACGATAACGAAGACATGCGCGCGGTGGTGCGTCTGCTGGTGCAGGTCGATCGGCACGGCGGCGCGGTGCAGGAACCGCTCAAGCAGTTCGGCGACCGGCTGCGAGAAGCGCGCCGTGCCATGTTGCGCGAACGCATCGGCCGGCTCGCGGTGAAGATGACGGGCGTGATGATCGTCACGCTGCTGCCCGCGTTGATGATCGTGACGGCCGGCCCTGGCGTGCTGGCTGTCGTGCGTTCGCTCCATACGATGAAATAGCAGGGATTGCGCAATGGCTTACTGTTTATCGTTTGAATTCGTCCCACGCGCGGCGCGCGGCGCGTCGATGCTGGCGGTGTGTGCGCTGCTCGCCGCCTGCGCGTCGAAGGATCTCGCCGGCTACGGCGTCGGGCCGCAAGCCGAGCGCGCGGCCATGGCGCAGCGGGCCAATCAGGATCCCAAGCCGGACACGCCTGGCGTGTATCTCGGACTGATCGACCAGATGCAGGCGCAGGGGCTCTATTTCGCGTCGCTCGCGCATATTGACGCCTATGAAAAGCAGTACGGCGTGAGCCCGGATACGAATCTGCTGCGCGCCGACGCGCTGCGCATGACCGATCAGCCGGCCGCGGCGGCGGACGCCTACGCACTGCTGCTGAAGACGCCGCTGGCGGCGCGCGGCTACCGCGGTCTGGGTCTGATCGCAGGCGCGGCGGGCGATTTCGCGCGCGCCGCGCAGCAGTTGGAGCAGGCGGCGCGACTTGAGCCGACCGACGCGGCGATCCTGTCCGATCTCGGTTACGCGCGACTGCGCGAGGGCGACGTGAACGGCGCGCGGGTGCCGCTGATGAAGGCGGGCGAACTCGACCAGAACAATCCGAAGATCGTCAGCAACGTGGTGCTTTATCTGCTCGCCAATGGCGAGCAGTCGCAGGCGCTGGCGGTGATGAACCAGCAGAAGCTGACGCCGGAGGTACGCACGGCGATTCGCAGCGACGCGGCGAAGATTGCCGCGGCGGGACGCGCGCGGACGCGGGCTCAGCCCGCTTCGGCGCAACAGCAGTTCGGGCAGACGGGTGCCGCTGGGACCGTCGCGAGCGTGCAGGGTATCGAGCCGGCGCCGCGCGTGTTGCAGCGCTTCGCGCAGTGACTGCGCGGTGACCATGTCGTGAGGGCGGCGTGACGTTGTAGTGAGCAAGCGGTCGATCAATCAGGGGGCGGACATGAAAGACAAAAAAGTAAAGTGCAGCGGGCGCGTGCCGCTATGGAGCGTGGCAGCGGCGCTGGCGATGTCGCTGGGCGTGCCGGCTTGCGCCGTGGCGCAGACAAGCGATGCCGCCCAGCCGGCCGAGGCACAGCAACCGCCGGTTCGGGGCAGTGAAGTGGGGCATTCGACCAGAACCTGGCTCGATCTGCAAAGCAGCAATATGCAAGCCGCACCCGCGCAGCCGATGCTCGGCGCGGAAGCTGGTCTTGCGTACCGGCGGTACATGGAGTCGTTCAAAAGCAAGATTCCCGATCTCTATGGTTCCACCCTCAACGGCGGAGCCGGCGGTAACGGTGGCGGCAACGGCGGTGCCGGTGGCGGAGCGAACTGACATGCGCAGCCGCCGGTTCGCCGTCGTCTTCGCCGCTCGCCGCGCGCGCCCGTTCGCGGCGCGGCGCGGCGGCGCGTGCGCGGCCGGCGTGCGTCGGCAGCACGGGGCGGTCGCGATATTCGCGGCGATCTGGCTGAGCATCGCGATCGCGGCGCTCGGCGCGATCGACATCGGCAATGTGTATTTCGCGCGCCGGCAGTTGCAGCGCACGGCCGATCTGTCGGCCATGGCGGCGGTGCAGATGGTCAGTTCCTCGGGCGGTTGCGCGACGGCCACCTCGGCTGCCCAGCAGAACGCGACGGCCAACGGCTTGCCGACCGGCGCCACCCTCAACACGACCTGCGGGCGCTGGGATACCAGCACCAATACGTACTTCAGCACGGCCGGCAACCCGCTCAACGCGGTGCAGGTGCGGGTGAGCCGGTCCGTGCCGTATTTCTTTCTCGGACCGACGCGCACCATTGCGGCGACGGCCACCGCGCTGGCATCCAACATCGACGCGTTCTCGCTGAGCACTGGCATTGCCACGCTCAACACGCAGCAATCGGTGCTGCTGAATGCGATTCTCGGCGGTTTGCTGAAGACCACGGTGTCGTTGAGCGTGGGTGATTATCAGAGCCTCGCGTCCTCGAATATCAAGCTGGGCGATCTGATGGTGGCGCTCGGCGCGTCGAGCATGCAGGGCCTGCTCGGCACCACGGTCAGCTATCAGTCGCTGATGGTCGCGATGGTCCAGGCGTTGCAGGTGGGTGGCAATACGGTCGACGCGGCGCTGCTGCAGACGCTTGCCGTCGCGGTGCCGGGCGCACAGAACATCACGATCGGCGACAACGGCGCGAGCGCGCCAGGTTTGCTCGCGCTGGGACTGGCCAATCCGAACGCCGCGGCGACCGCGACCATCAACGCGTTCGATGCGTTGATGGTCGCCGCGCAGATCGCGCAGAGCAATCCGAACGGCACCGCGCCGGTGATCAACGTGAATGCCGGGCTAGCCGGCGTGGCCGGGTTGTCGCTGCAGATCACCCAGCCTCCTGTGCTGGCGGTGGGCGAGGGCGGCACGACCACGGTCGGCGGCGTTTCCACTGCGCGCACGGTAGCACGCACGGCGTCGATCAATGCGATGGTGACATTGCTGCCGATTCCGCTGCCTACCTTGCCTCTCGGCGTGGCGACGATCTCGGCGCTCAGCACGCCGATCGTGCTGAACCTGAAGATCGCGCCGGGCAAGGCGACGCTGAGTTCGGTGGACTGCGAAAGCAGCAAGGCGGCCACCAACGCCACGATTCAGGTGCAGCCCAGCATCGCGGCGCTGTGCCTCGGCACGAATTCAAGCTGCGGCGGGCCGATCGCGCTGGCGAACATTTCGGTGATCCTGGTCGGCAACGTGGCGAGCGTCCAGTTGAACGCTCTCGGCCCATACTCGCTGACGCCCGGCTCGACGCCGATCGTGTTCAACGGTTCGTCGGGCAGTTTTGACTCCACGGCGAGCGCCAATTCCAATCCGGTCGGTACCGACGCTTCGGCGCTGGCCACACCGCTGCTGGCGGCGTTGCCTTCGGCGTTGCATATCGTGCTACTGGGCAATTACGATCTGTCCGCGTTGCTGACGCCGCTGCTCAGCCTCGTCACGAGCGCCGTGACGCCGTTGCTTCAAACCGTCTTCAATCTGCTCGACACTGTGCTCATTCCGACGCTCTCGCTGCTCGGCGTGCAAATCGGCACGGCTACCGTCCACAACATGTCGCTGACATGCGGCGTCCCGCAACTGGTCAACTAGCCTATCCACGATGAGAACCACCGCCAAAATCGAGGAACTCGATATCTACGTCTGGGAGGGCAAGGCCGATATCGTCGACCGGGTCGCGCGCTGCATGGCGAGCTTCGACGTCGAAGTGATCCGCGCAGACGATGTCGCGATTTCGCCTGAACGGACCGCGTCGCGGCCATCGCTCGCGATCATCAGCGTCTCGGTGATCGACAGCGGCGCGCTGGTCCTGCGCGACTGGCAGGCCGCGCACGGCATCCCGGTCGTGTGGGTCGGCGCCGCGCCGCGCGACCACGATCCGACCAGCTATCCGTCCGAGTACTCGCACATTCTGCCGCTCGACTTCACCTGCGCCGAACTGCGCGGCATGGTCATGAAGCTGGTCGCGCAGATTCGCGCGCACAGCGCCAAGACGCACGAATCCGACGCGATGATCGCCAACTCGGAGTGCATGCAGGCGCTGCTGCACGAGGTCGACACCTTCGCCGACTGCGACACGAGCGTGCTAGTGCATGGCGAGACCGGCGTCGGCAAGGAGCGCATCGCGCAACTGCTGCACGAGAAACATAGCCGTTACGGGCAGGGCCCGTTCGTCGCGGTGAACTGCGGCGCGATTCCGGACGGCCTGTTCGAATCGCTGTTCTTCGGCCACTCGAAAGGCTCGTTCACCGGGGCGGTCGTCGCGCATAAAGGCTACTTCGAGCAGGCCGACGGCGGCACGCTGTTCCTTGACGAAATCGGCGACTTGCCGCTCTACCAGCAGGTCAAGCTGCTGCGCGTGCTCGAAGACAGCGCGGTCACGCGGATCGGTTCGGCCACGCCGGTCAAGCTCGATTTCCGGCTGGTGGCGGCGTCCAACAAGGTGCTGCCGCAACTGGTGAAAGACGGCACGTTTCGCGCGGACCTTTACTACCGGCTGGCGGTGATCGAGCTGAAGATTCCGTCGCTCGAAGAGCGCGGCGCGGTCGACAAGATCGCGATTTTCAAGGCGTTCATTTCGCAGGTGGTCGGCAACGAGCGTCTGTCGGCGTTACCCGATCTGCCGTACTGGCTCGCCGACGCCGTTGCCGACACCTACTTCCCCGGCAACGTGCGCGAGCTGCGCAATCTCGCCGAGCGGATCGGCGTGACGGTGCGCCAGATCGGCGCGTGGGACGCGGCCCGCCTGCAGCGGCTGCTGGCGCTGGCGCGCAGCAGCCAGCCGGTGCCCGCCGAGAGCGTGGCCGAGGTGGTGGTGGACCGCAGCAAATGGGACATGGCGGAACGCAACCGCGTGCTCGCCGCGCTCGACGCAAACGGTTGGCGTCGCCAGGATACGGCGCTTTATCTGGGCATCAGTCGTAAGGTTTTGTGGGAGAAGATGCGCAAGTACCAAATTTTCGACGAGGAGCCCGAAACCCGCGAAAGTGAGTAATAATGAGACGGTTGTACTAAAACAAAAACTGTTTAAGCAGGAATTACATGGACCATAAGTCGAAACTACGACAGATCACCCTGGCCGCTTTCATCGCGTTGGGGGCCGTGCAAGGCGTCTATGCGCAGGCTTTGCCGGACAGCAGCGCGAGCGCTGGCGGCGGTGCTGGCGTCGTTTCCCAGCCGGGCACGACGACCGCGTTGCCGGCCACTACGCAAGCCGGAGCGGCCCAGACCACCGCTTTGACGCCGGACGAGGCGAAGCAATCCGCCGCGGGGAATGTCGCGGAATTGCAGCAGATGATCCACGGCGCGGATCTGGCGGAATTGCGCACCACGTACAACGGCAGCTACGGCGCGAGCCTGCTGTTTTATGGCAAGGAGATGACGTACTACGTGGCGTTGTTCCAACAGAAGAATTTCTGGCGCGTCATCAAGACGCAGGACGCCACGCGGGCCGACATGATCTATAAGGATTTCGTGCGCCAGACGATGCAACTGTCGGATGTCGAAATTCGCCGCACGCAGCTCGAAGCGCAGAAGGCCTTCACGGAGCGCATGATCGCGCTGTCGCAAGATCGCGCGAATCGCCTGCAGGCCGACCTCGACGTAGCGCGTCAGCAGCAGAGCATCGTGGCGAGCCAGCAGCAACAGAGCCGTGCCGAAGCCTCGGCGCTGGCTCAGCAGAAGGCTGCCGCGCAAGACCAGTTGCGCGCCGCGCAACGCCAGGTGCGCGATCTGCAGCGTCAACTGGAAAGCGGTTTGCCGTCGCACTGAGTGCGATGGCCTGAAGACCTCGCAGATCGGTAGTGCGGTGTAAATGGCGCTGCGTGGTTTGCTGAGAGGATGGGGCGGGTTGACCGCCTTATCGCTGTCTTCGAGCCGTTATCGATGCAGACATAATCAGGCGGCTTTCGGGCCGCCTGATTCATTTTGAGTCTTCCTCGTCCTCGGCAGCCGCGCTCTGCGGTGGCGTACCGTTAATGCTGCTTCTTTCCCTGCGAAGACGTTTCCTTTTCCGACGAGCGATGCGGATTAGTCGTGTCGACGGCGATCGGATCGCTGGCGGGAAAGCTTTCGTCGAGCGCCTCGTCGAGACGGCTGTCGTCCGACTCCACGGGCGGTGGTTCTGCTTGCGCGGGATGAGTGGCAGGGTGCTTCTTGCTGGTCATGTCAGGCTCCATTCGAAGAGAGACGATCCCCAGCATAGCGCATGGCGGCCGTCGACGAGCATCGGCCGAACGGCCTAAGGCGTCGCACACGGCAAACATGCCCGTTCAATTGCGGCGCACAAAAACCACTCGCCGAATTCGACGCCAAACAGCACTTCAAATCATCCGGCATCAATTCGTTTTCCGTGTGTCGCCGTCAGGCATAAACGGCAAGCAAGGGGCCGCGACATTCACCAGCCGCGTGGGCCGGCGCTCACACCCTGCCGCACGACGTGAACCGGCTGTGTCCCATTCGGCAGGGATGCAGGCTGAAACCCGCGGACCCTCGCGAATCACCAGGCAGCGAATAACATGGACCGGAAAAAAACCGCGAGCGGGCCGCGCTTCAACGCGTTGCACGTCGTGGAAGCAGAACTGGAACACCTGGATTGGGCCACGCGGCAACCGGCGCTACGCATGCTGGACGCCGGTTATTGGCGCCGCCGCGTGATGGCCGTCAAATGCGGATTCGAACTGACAGAGCAGCAGCTAGTGCGCCTGGAGAAAATCTTGATGCGGCTCGGCCATCCTAAGGAGTAGCCGAGCGCCGAAGCGGCTGCTTACTCGCTGCCGCCGTTGTTGCCGTTACCACCATTGCCGCCATTGCCACTATGGCCGCCATGATTGCCGCCACCGTGGTTGCCGCCGTCGCCACCGCCCGTGCCGAACAGACGCCGGCGGCGTGTAACGACCACCGGGCCGTCTGACGTGCTGCCGCTGCTGCGATCGGGTGCGGGCCGGTCGGATGACGGTGCGCCATACGACTCGCGCGGTTCACGCGGTTCGCGCGGCTCACGATGATCACGCGGCTCACGCGAGCCGTGCGGCCCCCGCGTGGTGTGCTCGCCATGTGACGGGCGCCCCGTGCGCGGCGCCGGCCGTGTGCCGGTGTCGAGCTGGATCGTGGAGATCGCGCGCTTGTAGATGCCTTGCAGGCCGACAGGCGTGCGCAGCATCACCAGGTACTGATCGAACGACTCGATGCACCCCGTCAGGCGAATGCCGTTGACGAGATAAATCTCCACGCGCTTTCGTTCTTTGCGCGCTGCGTTCATGAAGTCGTTTTGCGGATGCGATTCTGCGGAAGCCATGGACAATTCAGGTTAGAAATACGGTTGTTCGCCGCGATTCTACCCTGTGTCGGGGCGGAACGCGTCGGCGGGCGAACTGCGTCCACTATAACGGCTTGTGCGCACATAAGCATCCGATAACGCCTGGCTGTAACGTTGCGTTACGAATCTGCCGATGAATAGCGCATTGTTCCGCCATGCCCACGCGTTCGGGGCGTCGATGGCGGAAAAAAGATAGCGCGTGACGAGGCCGCGAACGGAATAAATCGTCGCTCGTCTGCGTTATGACAGGTAGGGCAGCGTCGCATTGTGCGCGAGGCCGACTGGATGCCAGGCTGACGCATGTCGCCGGCAATGAGGAGACTCAACATGAAATCGTCCCGCGTTCTTTCCGCCATCTTCGTGTTGCTCGCGCTTGCGCTCGGTTCGCTCGTGACGAGCGCCTGCACGTCAGCCACCGACACCGGTGCGTCGAGCAGCAGCGGCAACGGCAGCAGCGGCGGGTATTGAATGCCTCGAGTGCCACGAACGTTGCGAGTGTTGCAAGTACCCCCGAACCTGCCGCGTCGCGCGAGTTCTTCTGAGCGGAGCCCGTCCAACCTGGCACGGTCCGGCATTTTCCTGGGAGCGTCGCCGACTGGATGAACTTCGAAGCGGAAGTGATCTCCTGGCTGCCGCAGTTGCGCCGTTACGCGCGCGCACTGACGGGCGACAGCGCATGGGCCGACGACCTCGTGCAGGATACGGCGGAGCGTGCGCTCGCCCGCTGGACCGCGTTCCGCCCGAACAGCAATCTGCGCGCGTGGCTTCTCACGATTCTGCGGCATCTGTATATCGATCAACTGCGTGGCCGCCGCGAGATCGCCGTCGACGACGACAGCGCGCCGTGGCGTAATCTCGAAGCGCCGCAGGGCGAGGTGGACGGTCTGGTGCTGCGCGATTTGCAGCGCGCGTTGTACCGCCTGCCGCTCGAGCAGCGTGAAGTGCTGTTGCTGGTTGGCGTGGAGGAACTGTCTTATCAGGAAGCGTCGCGTGCGCTCGGCGTGCCGGTCGGCACGGTGATGTCGCGGCTCTCGCGTGCGCGTGAGCACTTGCGCGTGTTGTTGACGGAAGGGCCGGCTCAGGAGCCGGCGCGCAAAACTCCGCCGTTGAAAGTGGTGAGAAATCCGTGATGAATAACGACGACCACGAAGCCGGCTTGCCCGACGGGCTCGATCTGCGAGCGCTGTCGGCATGGGTCGACGATGAATTGCCGGCCGCCGAACGCGCCGCGCTCGAAGCGAAACTCGAGCAGCATCCGCAGGCCGCCGCACGGGTCGCGGCGTGGCGCGCGCAGAAGGCCGCGCTGCGGGTGTTGTGCGGTGCGCCGCTGCGGCGTGAATATGACGAACGCGCCGACGCTACGTCGGAGCCGGGTTTTATCGTCGTGCGTCGTGCGGCGCCGTGGTGGCAACGCGTCGGCATCGCGGCATGCTGGCTCGTCGCCGGTGCGGGCATCGCGCTGGCCCTCGGGCCGCTCGCGCCGCGCCTGACGGGCGGCGCGTGGGGCGGTCTGGGCGGCCAGCCGCCGAGCTTCGCCGAGCGGGCGGATGTCGCTTATGCGGTGTATACGCCGGAGCGGCGTCATCCGGTGGAAGTGGCCGCGAGCGACGAAGAGCATCTGATCACCTGGCTGTCCAAACGTCTGAACCGGCCGTTGTCGGTGCCGTCGTTGCAGGAGTACGGTTATTCGCTCGTGGGTGGGCGTCTGTTGCCCGGCGAAGCGGGGCCGGCCGCGCAGTTCATGTACGAGAACGCCGGCGGCGCGCGGCTCACGCTGTACGTGACCGGCATCGCACGCGACGAAACCGCATTCCGCCTGTTCCGCGACGGCAACCGGCGCACCTTCTACTGGATCAGCGACGGCATGGGCTACGCGTTGTCCGGACCGATCGCGGAGGGCAAGCTGCGCTCCATTGCCGTCGATGTATGCAGCGCGCTCGGCGGCAAGCCGGAGACGTGGCAGTGACTTTGCAACCAACCGTGCCCGCGCACCGCATGTTGCGGTGAGTCTTGCGGCAGGCCGTGAATGATAAAAACGCGCGGTTCTCAGACCGGCCGCTCGCGCTGCAACACGTGGTAACAGAAACACGCCGCGCTTCTTTTGTACGGCCGGAATAGCGTCGCGCGACGCTTCGTTTACTCGTTGCTGGATCCTGCAAGCGCATGCCCCGATGCATGCATGCGCATCGTCATCGCAGGATTTCGGGCAAGGCAAACCGACGGGGTCTTTACGGTGTCGATGCGTTCTTCGCGTCGCAACGCCGACGCGTCGAGGCAGCGACATCATGCTCACATTTCATCAGTTCGGCACGAGGCTCGGTTCCGGCGTAGCCTGTCTGTGTCTGAGTGCGCTTTGCGCCGCGCCGGCCGGCGCGCAAACGGATCCGGACGCGTCGTTGGCCGATACGTCGGCGTGCCGGTTCGTCGTGGGTCAGGCGGAAATCGACGGCGTCATGCAGCAGGTCAGCGGACGCGCGTGTCTGCAACCGGACGGCACCTGGCAGATCGTTCAGGACGACGCCGGCGCGCTCGCGCCGGCTTATTACTACGATCCGTGGTACTGGGGGCCGCCGGTGGTGTTCGGGGTCGCCGTGTCGGTTATTTTCGTCGACCGTTTTCATCATTTTCATCATATGGATCATGTCCGCTATGTACGTGGATCGTATGGCGTGGGTGGTCGCGGTGGCTGGCACGGCGGGTCGTCCGTGCATGTGTGGAGCGGTGGGGCGCACATGGGTGGTGGAGGCATGCGTCGCTAGCGCGCCGCGGCTATCGCCCGCGAGGGAGACGCCTTGACCCGTAGCCTGCCGCCGGAAGTATCCGCCGCACAGTTCGATCGCGCGCTCGCCGGTTGGCGGGCAATCGTCGGCGAGCCGCACGTGGTGACGTCGGCGGATGGACTCGCCGCGTATCTCGATCCGTTCGCGCCCGGCGAGGCCAGCGAGTTTTCGGCGAGCGCGGCGCTGCTGCCGGCCTCCGTCGATGAAATCCGCGCCGTGCTACGGATTGCCAATGAATTCCGCATTCCGCTGTGGACGGTCTCGACCGGCCGCAACTTCGCGTATGGCGGCGCCGCGCCGCGTTTGTCCGGATCGGTCGTGCTCGACTTGCAACGGATGAACCGCATCATCGAAGTGAACGAGACGCTGGCCTATGCGCTGGTCGAACCGGGCGTGAGTTACTTCGATCTGTACGCGCATTTGCGCGACAAGGGTTACCGGCTGTGGGTCGATCCGCCTGCGGCCGGTTGGGGCAGCGTGGTCGGCAATACGCTCGAACGCGGCTTCGGCTATACCGACTACGGCGATCACGCGGCGACCCAATGCGGCATGGAAGTGGTGCTCGCCAACGGCGACGTATTGCGCACCGGCATGGGCGGGATCGATATCGGCACCGCATGGCAGTTGTATCGGCCGGGCTACGGGCCGTCGTTCGACGCGATGTTCATGCAGTCGAATTACGGCATCGTCACAAAGCTCGGTGTCTGGCTGATGCCCACGCCGCCCGCGTATCTGCTCGGTGAAATCCAGTTTCAGCACGAAACGGATCTCGATGCGATCGTGGAAATCTTGCGGCCGTTACGGCTCGACGACACGATCCGCAATAACGCGGTGATCGAAGGCGGGTTGCGTCGCGCAGCGGGACTGTCGGCGCGCTCGCCGTGGTACGAAGGCACGGGCGCCATGCCCGAGAGTGCGGTGACGGCCATGCTGAAGAAGCTGGGGGTCGGCCGCTGGAATCTGCATTTCGCGCTCTACGGCGCGCCGGAATTGATCGACGCGCGTTACGCGATCGTGCAGCGCGCGTTCGCTCGCGTGCCGCAGGCGAAGTTTTCCGCCACGCGCTATACGGGCGATGCGCAGCCCGTAGCGGGTGGCGATCGCAACCTCGCCGGCGTGCCGGCGATGAGCGCGTTTCGCATGCTCGACTGGCGCGGCGGCGCGGGCGCGCATGTGGACTTCGCGCCGGTGTGTCCGGCGAGCGGGCGCGACGCGTTGCGTCAATACACGATGATCAAGACGCGCGCCGCGGAATACGGCTTCGATTACTACGGTGGATTCACGGCGGGCGTGCGGCATCTGCATCACATCTTCGCGGCGATTTTCGACCGTGACGACGCGTACCAGCTTGAGCAGGCCGGCGAGTTATTGCGTTCGCTAATGAGCGATGCGCGCGCGGCGGGATACGGTCAATATCGTGCGCATCTCGCGTATATGGATTTTGCCGCCGCGCAGTATGGATTCAACGATGGCGCGTTGCTGCGGCTGTCGGAAACGATCAAGGACGCGCTCGATCCGAACGGGATTCTCGCGCCGGGTAAGCAGGGGATCTGGCCGGAGAAATGGCGGGATCGGCGCGGATACACGTGAGCGTGTCGGGCAGGTACGCGACTCGCAGCGACAGGATCAGGCAATGGACCGACGCACTTTCATGATGAGCGGCGCGTGGTTGTCGAGTGCGGCAGCGGGTGCGGCGTGGCCGTCGCTCGCGAATGCCGACGCGCGTCCCAACACGCTGGCGATTGTCGACACCACGTTGACGCACGGCCCCGCATTCGCCGAATACGCTAACCGTCTGAAGCTTCCGCTCTTCGACGCGGGCGACGACATCGGCGCGCTCTGGTACACGACGCTTGTGCCGCTTCTCGATCGGACTTCGTTGAGGACGCAACCGTCTTTGATCGGCCTCACGCGGGCTTCCGATTACTTCGTTCTCAAGCAACTTGCCACGGGCGCAGGGTATCGGTGCGAGGCACACGGCGGAAAAAACAAGGCTTCAACCTCGCAGTTTTCCCATGTGGCCTTCGTCTTCACCGTCCGCCCTCAACGCTAAAACTTATACGCCTTGTTCTTCGGATCGAAGGTCGAATCGTCGAAGGTTTTCGGCGTGATGGTTTCGAACACGATCTTCTCGAAGAGCTTGCCGTCGTTGTTATAAGACTCGACGGTGCGGAAATACGGATGCCGCAGATCGAGCCCGAGCGTTTCCTTCTTCGCGTAGAACTGTGGTTGGCCGGTCGGCGTTTCGAAGGTGAAAGCCACCACGCGCACGCCGTCGATCGTTTGGACTTCCACCTGGGTCGAGCGCGGCAAGCCGGCCTCGACATATTTCTTGCCTTCGGACAGATATTGCGCGGCAATGTACTCGGTGCCGAGATCGCGCACCTGGTGATTTGATTGCGCGCGGGCGAGCGCGCCGTTCAGCGAGGTCCACAACGGCATCACGTTCATGATGCCGCCGAGATGCCCGTACATTTCATCGGTGCGTTTGGACTCGTCGTAGATGATTTCCTGGCCCGCATGCGCGCCGTCGGGCAACCATTTCGCGTAGATCCGCAGCGGGTCGTGCGCGAGACGCACCAGCATGTGATCGGGCTTGTCGGGCCACTGGCCGTGAATACGTTCAGAACGTGACATCGTGAACTCGTACGACGGGTAGCCGTTCGGTCCTTCCTTGATATAGCGCGGCAAGGTCAGCGGATCGAGCGACTGGAACAGCGCGACCAGTTGCGCGTCGTCGAGCTTTTCCAGCGCACCGCTTTGTTGCGCGGCGCGCAGCCATTTGACCTGCTGGTCCAGCGTGAGCTTGCCGACCTGAGAAGACGGCGTGGTCGGCGCCTTGACGCTGGTGGCGGTATCGAGCGGCGGCGGGGTGTCGTCGTTTTGCGCGAACGCGGACGGCGCGGCGAGACTGAAGGCCAGCGCCGCCAACGCGCCGGCCAGCGTGGTGCGCGACGCTGCGGTGCGCGATGCGCCGCGCCGGACAAGACCCATGACCACCGACAAGCGGCGTGAGCGTGCGGACAGGCGGTGCTTCATGAATCTCTCCGAAAGGTTAAGCGACGCAAAGCGCCTTGCCTGTCAGGCAGCCTTTTGCTTCGCGAGTTCCTCGTCGCGCAGCGCGCGGCGCAGAATCTTGCCGACGTTGGTTTGCGGCAGCTCGTCGCGGAACTCGACGAGCTTCGGCACCTTGTAGCCCGTCAGATTCTTGCGGCAATGGGCGATCACCTGTTCCGCGGTCAGCGACGGGTTGCGCTTGACGATGAACACCTTCACGCGCTCGCCCTGGGCTGCGTCGGGCACGCCGATTGCAGCCACCTCGCGCACATCCGGATGCGCGGCGATCACGTCTTCGATTTCGTTCGGATAGACGTTGAAGCCCGACACCAGGATCATGTCCTTCTTGCGGTCGATCAGGCGAATGAAGCCGCGCGAGTCCATCACGCCGATGTCGCCGGTGGCGAGCCAGCCTTCGTCGTCGATCACCTTGGCGGTTTCGTCCGGGCGATTCCAGTAGCCTTTCATCACCTGCGGTCCCTTCACGCACAATTCGCCCGCCTCGCCGATGCCGGCCCAACTGCCGTCGTCTTTCTTGAAGCGCACCTGGGTGGACGGCGCGGGCAGACCGATCGAGCCTTCGAAGTCGCGCATGTTGCTGAGGTCGACCGGATTCATCGAGACGATCGGCGAGCATTCGGTGAGCCCGTAACCTTCGATGATCGGCTTGCCGGTGACCGCCTTGAAACGCTCGGCCACCGACTTCTGCGTCGCCATGCCGCCGGCCATCGCGAGCTTCAGGTTCGAGAAGTCGCGCTTGCAGAACTCCTCGTTATCGAGGAACGCGTTGTAGAGCGTATTCACGGCGGTCATGCCGGTGAATTTCTCGTGACGGATGATCATCATCACGCGTTTCATGTCGCGCGGATTGGCGATCAGGATGTTGCGCCCGCCGAGTCCCATGAAGATCAGCGCGTTCACCGTCAGCGAGTAGATGTGATAAAGCGGCAGCGGCGTGAGCACGGTTTCGATCTCGCCGGTCAATTGGCCTTCGGACCACGCTTTCGCCTGCAGCAGATTGGCGATGATGTTCTTGTGCGTGAGCATCGCCCCCTTGGCGACGCCGGTGGTGCCGCCGGTGTATTGCAGGAACGCGATGTCGTTGTGCGCGAGACGTACCGGCGTGACCGGCCGCGTGTAACCGGTCGCGAGTGCGCTGAGCAGCGGCACGGCTTGCGGCAGGTTGTACGCGGGCACCATTTTCTTCACGTGACGCAGCATGAAGTTGAGCAGACGTCCCTTCAGATTCAGGCCGTCGGCGAGCAGATCGCCGAGACCCGTCACGATGACATTCTGGATCTTGGTGCCGGGCAGCGAGTCTTCTACCGTCTTCGCGAAGTTCTCGAACACGATGATCGTGGTCGCGCCGCTGTCCTTCAACTGATGCGCGAGCTCGCGCACGGTGTACAACGGATTGACGTTGACCACCACGCCGCCGGCTTTCAGCACGCCGAACAGCGACACCGGATACTGGAACGTATTCGGCAGCATGATTGCGACACGCTCGCCGGGTTTCACGCCGATACTCTGCAGATACGCGGCGAACGCGGTGGCCTTGCGGCCGAGTTCGCCGTAGGTCAGGTTCGCGCCGACGCTCACATACGCAACCCGCTCGCGGAACTTGGCGACGCACTCGTCGAAGAACTGCGGAATCGATTCGTATTGCCCGACGTCGATGTCATGCGGTACGTCCGACGGGTAGGAGGCGTACCAGATGCCGTCGGTGTTCGGTGCGGCGTTCGCGGCAAGCGGCGCGTTAGCTGCGTTGCTGGCGTTCGAGGCGCTGGTCGCGTGCGCGGCATTCACGGCGGCCGACGCCTGATCGGCGGGCGAGAGCGGGGTTTGAGCGGGCTGGGTCATCGGTCGTCTCCAGAAGCGGTGGCTTCATCTGTTTGTGTGCTGGTCGTGCGACCAGTCATCCGAGCGTGCGTCGAAGCAATCCAAAGCAAAGTTTGCAGCAATCTTTCGTGAAGCAACACAATTCGTCGAGGCGAACGAGGCGCGCCGGATCAACGCTCCAGAATCGCCACCACGCCCTGGCCGCCCGCCGCGCAGATCGATATCAACCCACGCGCGGTGCCGGCCGGTTTGTCGAGTTGCGCAAGCATCTTCGCGAGACCGGCGACGATGCGCCCGCCGGTCGCCGCGAACGGATGGCCGGTGGCGAGCGAGCTGCCGTTCACGTTCAGTTTCGTGCGGTCGATCGCACCGAGCGGCCCGGGCAAGCCGAGCTGCGTGCGGCAATACTCGTCATCCTGCCACGCGGTGAGCGTACACAGCACTTGGGCCGCGAACGCCTCGTGAATTTCATACAGATCGAAGTCCTGCAGCGTGAGGCCGGCGCGCGCGAGCATGCGCGGCACCGCGTAGGCGGGCGCCATCAGCAGGCCTTCTTTCTTGTCGAAAAAGTCGACCGCCGCGGTTTCGGACCAGCTCAGATAGGCCAGCACCGGCAAGCCATGTCGAGCCGCCCAGTCCTCGCTCGCGAGCAGCACGGCGGAGGCGCCGTCGGTGAGCGGCGTCGAATTGCCGGCGGTCAGCGTGCCGGCGTCGCGGTCGAACACCGGCTTCAGGCTCGCGAGTTTTTCGAGCGTGAGGTCGGCGCGCAGATTGTTGTCGCGCGAGAGGCCGCGATACGGCGTCATCAGATCGTTGACGAAGCCGCGTGCGTACGCTTCGTTAAGCTTGCGGTGGCTGTCGTACGCGAGCACGTCCTGCGCCTCGCGCGAAATGTTCCAGCGCTTGGCCATCATCTCGCAATGCTCGCCCATCGACAGGCCGGTGCGAGGTTCGCCATTGCGCGGCAACAGCGGCTTGAAGAACATGCCGGGCCGCAGCTTGGTCAGTGCGCCGACGCGCTGCCCGGTGCTGCGGCTGCGGTTCACTTCGAGCAGGATCTTGCGCATCCGTTCGTTGACGCCGATCGGTGCGTCGGAGGTCGTATCCACGCCGCCCGCGATGCCCACTTCGATTTGCCCCAGCGCGATCTTGTTGGCGACGAGAATCGCCGCTTCGAGTCCGGTGCCGCAGGCTTGCTGCACGTCGTAGGCGGGCGTTTCTTTCGCGAGCGTGGTGGACAGCACCGCTTCGCGCGTCAGGTTGAAATCGCGCGAGTGCTTGATGACGGCGCCCGCCGCGACTTCACCCAGCCGTTCGCCGTGCAGGTTGTAGCGATCGATCAGGCCTTGCAGCGTGAAGGTCAGCATGTCCTGATTCGACGCGGTCGCGTACGCGGTGTTCGAGCGGGAAAACGGAATCCGGTTGCCCCCGACGATGGCGACGCGGCGCACGGCTGGCTGCGGGTGGGTCATGCTCGGCTCCTTGAGGTTCTTGTTTTGACGAGGCGGCTCATAGCAGTTTCCACTGCATGCGGCCACGCAGATGCGGTTTTTCGCCGCTGATGTCGCGCACTTCGATATCGCGTTCAATCAGCGAAGCCGACGCGCTCCATAACGACGCTTCGCCCGGCAACAGCATCGGCAATTTGAATTCGGCGCTGAGCGTGCCTTCGGCGAGCGGCTTGGGCGGTTGCAGCGCGGCGGCGGCGCGCGCCAGCGTCCACATGCCGTGCGCGATCGCGCGCGGAAAACCGAAGGCCTTCGCGGACAGCGCGCTGAGGTGGATCGGGTTGTAGTCGCCGGAGACCTTCGCGTAGTCGCGGCCCAGTTGCGACGGCAACTGCCAGCGCGCGATGCGCTGCAGCGTGTCGGGCCCGAGCTCGAGCGGCGCGAGCGCGCTGCCGGTCGCCGGCACGCCGCGTTTCAGATAGACGCTGTCGCCGTCCCACACCGCTTCGCCGCGCCGGTACAGGCGCGTGTGCAGGACGAACGCCTGACCCTTGTCGTGACGCAACAGCGCGCCGAACTCGACCTCCACGCGCAGCAGATCTTTATAGGCGAGCGGGCGGCGCAGGCGCACGTGATTGGCCAGATGCACGAGCCCGAGCGCCGGCCACGGAAACGCGGGATCGGTCAGCATCAGCAGATGCAACGGAAACGCAAGCAGATGCGGATAGGTGAGCGGCACACCGTGCTCCGGGATGAAGCCGCACACCCGCGCGTAACGCCAGACCGCGCCCGGATCGAGCGCGACGGCGGGGCGCACGAGGCGCAGCGCCGGCAGTTGCGTGGGCCGCCCGCGCTTGACGATGCCCGACAACGCGCGCGCATAGAGTTTGGCCGGCGCGGGTAGCGGTTCGATCACGACGGTCTTCGGGCGGACCGCGTCGGCCCGGCGCTCGCCGAATGCGCCCGATGCACCGGATGCGCCGCTGTCGTCGAACGGATCGCCGGGCTCGGCCATGCTCACGCTCCAATCAGGCTTTGGCCGCACACGCGCACGATCTGGCCGCTGACCCCGGCCGACCCCGGATGCGCGAGCCACGCGATGGTCTGCGCGACGTCGACCGGCTGGCCGCCCTGGCTCATCGAGTTCATGCGGCGGCCGGCTTCGCGAATGGCGAGCGGAATCTTCGCGGTCATCTGCGTTTCGATAAAGCCGGGCGCGACCGCGTTGATCGTGATGCCGCGCGCGCGCAAATGCGGCGCCATGCTCTGCACCCGGCCGATCACGCCGGCCTTCGACGTCGCGTAATTGGTCTGGCCGAGATTGCCGGCAATGCCGCTGATCGACGACACCGCGACGATCCGGCCGCCGTCGCGCAGAATGCCGGCGGCGAGCAGTGCGTCGTCGATCCGTTCCTGCGCGCTGAGATTGATGTCGATGACGTGTTGCCACGCGGCATCGGTCATCTTCGCGATGGTTTTGTCTTTCGTGATGCCGGCGTTGTGCACGACGATGTCGACGCCCTGTTCGTCGAGCGCGGCGGCGATCTGCGCGGGCGCTTCGGGCGCGGCGATGTCGAACGCGAGCGCGGTGCCGTTCAGTTGACGCAGCGTGGCGTCGAGCGCGTCGCGCGCCGACGGAATGTCGATGCCGATCACGTGCGCGCCTTCGGCCGCCAGCGCGCTCGCAATCGCGGCGCCGATGCCGCGTGCCGCGCCCGTGACGACCGCGCGCCGGCCGGCGAGGGGTTGGGTCCAGTCGAAGGCGGACGCGGACGCGGGCAAGCTGGGGTTGTTGGCGGTGTTCACCGTGCCGATCCGCACCACCTGACCCGACACATACGCCGAGCGTGGCGACAGAAAAAATCGCAAGGTCGCTTCAATCCCGCTTTCAGCGCCGCGCTCGACATAAACGAGGTTCGACGTGATACCACGCCGCGCCTCCTTGCCGAGCGAGCGCGTGAGGCCTTCGAGCGCGCGCTGCGCGGTCCATTGACGCGGATTCGCGCAGCTCTCCGGCGGCCGCCCCAGCACGACGATGCGACCGCACTTGCCGAGCGAGCGCAGCGTGTCGTGAAAGAAACCATGAAGCGGTTCAAGCTGGCTGCTGTCTTCAATGCCGCTCGCATCGAACAGCAGCGCGGCGAGTCGACCGTGTGGGCCGCCATCCGCGGCTTCGAAGCGGCCGGTCATCAAACCGCGGCGATTCGCGAGTGGCACCCATAGCCCGGCGCTTTCATGCGCGACGCTGGTCACGCCGATGCTTGCCACCAGATTCGCGAGCGCGTCCAGCAGATGCGGCTCGCGACCCGCGCCGAGCGCTACCATGCCGCCGAATTCGGGCTGGTCCGCGCGATAGCGGTGCAGCACCTCGGGCTTCGGCAAGCCGAGCGAACGCGCGAGGCGCGCGCCGAATGGCGAGTTGACGAAGTTCAGGTATGAGTCGTTCATAGAGTGATTTGCTCCGCTGGCCACGTCCCGTACGCGCTTCTCCCGGCGGGCGCTTCGAAGCTTGCGCCGTTGGGGCAAGCCTCGTTGAGCACCACTTCAAGGGGCGCCCTGAAGGCGGCCCCCTTGCGGGACGTCAAACGTGTGTCAGTGTGCACTGAGTTCGGCGCCTCGGGTGCGCCATCCCCGGATGTTTTTTTCATACGGTTCTTTCCGCGCTCAAGCTGCCATTTCCAACGCCTTCTCGAGCGACTCCTTGCGCTTCTGCAAACTCGCGAACAGGTCGAAGTCGGCCGGGAAGTCGTCGACCTTCACGACGTGCGCGCCATAGCGGGCATAGTCGTCCAGCACGCGGCGCTCGTCGGCGTCGATCAGGCCTTGGCGCTGCGCCGCGTCGGTCCACGCGCCCAGTTGCGGCAGGCTTTGCGGCATCGGTTCGAGCAGGCCCTGCTTGACGGCTTCGCGCAGCTTCTGGTCGATCTGCGTGAAGCGCGGGTTCAACTGGAACACCAGCTCGCCGTAGCCGAGCGCGTCGACGTCGGGATGCGGCACGTACGAGTCCGACACCAGACGGTCGCGCGCCGCGCCGGGCGTCTGCATCAACTCGGCGATCTCGCTGCCGAGACTGTCGGCCGGCTCGCGGTAGGGCAGCCCGAACGGGAACGCGAGCACGCGCACGAGGCCGGCGGCGAGGCGGTTCGGATAGTTGGCGAGTACGCCGTCGAGCGCGTGTTGCGCCTTGTACAGCGAGTCTTCGACGCCCCAGCGCACTAAAGGCAGATCGTCCTGCTGACGGCCTTCGTCTTCGAAACGTTTGAGCGTCGCCGAGATCAGGTAGAGCTGCGACAGCACGTCGCCCAGCCGTCCGGAGATCCGTTCACGACGCTTCAGGTCGCCGCCCAGCACGAACATGGAGACATCGGCGAGCAACGCGAATGCGGTCGATAGACGGGTGGCCGCGCGGTAGTACGCGTGCAGCGGCGCGTACGCCGTGCGCGGCGCGGCGATCACCGCGCCGCCCGTGACGCCGTAGACCAGACTGCGCACCACGTTGGACAGTGTGAAGCTGACGTGGCCGAAGAACGCGTCGTCGAAATCGCGCAGGGCTTTCGCGTGATCGGTTTCGCGGGTCGCGGCCATTTCCTTCAGCACGTACGGATGACAGCGAATCGCGCCCTGGCCGAAGATGATCAGGCAGCGCGTGAGGATGTTCGCGCCTTCCACGGTGATCGCGATCGGCACCTGCTGATAGGCACGCGCGAGAAAGTTCGACGGCCCCATGCAGATGCCCTTGCCGGCGGCGATATCCATGCCGTCGTTGATGACCATGCGGGCGCGTTCGGTAATGTGATACTTCGCGATCGCCGAAATCACCGACGGTTTTTCGCCGAGGTCGACGGCATGCGCGGACAGCCTGCGGGCGGCGTCCATCACGTACAGGTTGCCGCCCATGCGGCCGAGCGCTTCCTGCACGCCCTCGAACTTGCCGACAGCGGTGCGGAACTGGCGGCGCACTGCCGCATAAGCGCCGGTGCCGCGCACGGCGATCTTCGCCATCCCCACATTCGACGACGGCAGCGAAATCGCCCGGCCCGCCGCGAGACATTCCATCAACATGCGCCAGCCGTTGCCGACCTGCGCCCGGCCGCCGATCACCCAGTCGAGCGGAATGAAGACGTCCTTGCCGGAGTTCGGGCCATTCTGGAACACCGCGTTCAACGGCCAGTGACGGCGGCCGATATTCACCCCCGGATGGTCGGTCGGAATCAGCGCGCAGGTAATGCCGGGTTCGTCGTTCGCGCCGAGCAGATGGTCCGGATCGAGCGCGCGGAACGCGAGGCCGAGCACGGTCGCGATCGGGCCGAGCGTGATGTAGCGCTTGTCCCAGGTGACGCGAAAGCCCAGCGTTTCACGGCCTTCGAACGTGCCCTTGCAGACAATGCCGACGTCGGGAATCGCTGCCGCGTCCGAACCCGCGTACGGACTCGTCAACGCGAAGCAGGGGATTTCTTCGCCGCGTGCGAGGCGCGGCAGATAGTGGTTCTTTTGCTCTTCGGTGCCGTAGTGCATCAGCAATTCGGCGGGGCCGAGCGAGTTCGGCACCATCACCGAAACAGCGGCAGCCGAGCAGCGCGTGGCGAGCTTCATGATGACCTGCGAATGCGCGTACGCGGAGAACTGTTTGCCGCCGTACTGCTTCGGAATGATCATGCCGAGAAAGCCGCGTTCCTTGATGTATTGCCAGGTTTGCGGCGACAGGTCCTGCCAGATCATGGTGGTTTCCCAGTCGTTCGCGAGATCGCAGAGCTGTTCGCATTCGACGTCGAGGAACGCTTGTTCTTCCGCCGTCAGCGTGGCGGGACCGTAGCCGAGCAGCGTGTCCCAGTGCGGGCGTCCGGAGAACAGTTCGGCGTCCCACCAGACCGTGCCGGCTTCGATCGCGTCGCGCTCGGTCGGCGACATCTCCGGCAGGATCTTGCGGAAGATGTCGAGCACCGGTTTCGTGAGCCACGCGCGGCGCAGCGGTTTCACCGCGAGGACGAGGGCAGGGAGGACGAACAGAATCGCGAGCAACGTCGTCGCCACCGGACCCGCTGCGCCGCTGAAATGCGCGGCCGCGACCCAGACGATCAGGAAGGCCACCCACCAGGCGGCGCGCGCCTGAACGTAGACGAGCGCCAGGGCGGCAATAACGAGCACTAGGATGAACCACGGCATGACGTTTCCTCCTGTTTCGATGGTGCGTGCGAACGCCTCCACGGGGCGCGGACGGGCTCGCGTTCTGTTGATTCTGTTGCTTCGGTTCGCGGGCGGCGTTGCCGGTGTCGTGTCTCGGTTCGACACCGCGACGTCGTTTAGGTGCGGGCTTTAGACGGGCTGTTCGACTCTGGGTTTTTCATGAGCACGTTTCATTCCGCGTTGCGCGTGGACGGACCGTCACGGTGCCGTCCACGTTGAACTGCTCGACGTGTTGCGTTGCTTTTGCGTTGCTTATTGCATTGCCTCGCATGCTTGTTGCGGTCACGCCGTGCCGTGCAGCGCGTGCTGAAACGAACTGGCGTCCATGGCGCCGCCGCGATGTTCGCCGTCTCGCGCATCCGCCGCATCGGCTTCTGTCGACTGCATTGCGCCTTGTGCCGAGTGCGTCGCGCCGGCCGGGTTCGACGCCTGCACGGCGCTTTCCAGCGGACAGTCCGCACCGCTCTCCGTCGCGTCGCCCAGCACCGCGGCGAACGCGGCCAGTTGCGTGCTGTCGGGCAGCGGCGCCTTGAGCGCGGCCACCATCAGCGACGCAAGACGCGCGATCAACTGCAGGTCGTTCATCGACTTGCCCTGCGAGAACTCGGAGATCAGGCTGTCGGTATCGGTGCCGGCCAGCACACCCGACAACGCGCCGATCGCGAAGTGCAGACGCCAGCCGAGTTCCTCGCGCGGCAGATGCGGCAACGCACGCTGAAACGCGTCGAAAAAGCGCACGGCCACCGACTCGTAATGCGCATTCAGAAAATCGCGAATGAAGGACGACGGATCCGTATACGCGCGCCCCAGCAAGCGCAGAAACGCCTTGCCGCCCACCCGCGGATCGCGCGACAAACGCAGTGCCGGAATGAACATCGCGCCGAGCACGTGCTCGCAGGTCAGACGCGCGCCGAGCATGTCGTCGAAGCGGTCGAGCAGCTTGAGACGCTCCTGATTCAGCTTGTCGAGGCGGCGCGACAGCATCGAGTGAATCAGCGATTCCTTGCTGCCGAAGTGATAGTTGACCGCCGCGAGATTCACTTCGGCCCGCGAAGTAATCTGGCGCAGCGACATCGCCTCATAGCCGCATTCGATAAAGAGGGTTTCGGCGGCGTCGAGGATGCGGGACTTCGTATCGCCGGCGTGCCGGCCTGTTGTGCGAACTGCCATGTTGCGTCTCCCAGTTGCCGGGCGTCCGGCCCGCAAACAAGCGATTCAAATGTTTATTTGAAACAGCCGTTTTTTTCAGGATAAGAAGGATGAGGACTGCGATCAAGTGTCCGCTGTGGACTAACTCCTCTAGAAGACCTGACGAAAGTCTGGCTTTCCCGGTTTGCGCGGTGCGTCAAAACGCGCGGAAATAAAAAAAGGCCGTTCCGATCGAAATCGGAACGGCCTCGTATGGCGTTGCTACTCTGTTTGGCCCGGCTTACTGCTGCATTCTCTATGCGACGCTGGCTTCGCGTCGTGGCGGATCGAGCCGCCTTTGCACCTATTGTGCCCTAATGCGGCCGCGAGTGGGCCAGCAAAATAGCTGTTTAGTTCGAACGCTTGAATCTAGGCCACGGCCTCTTTCGCCGACTGCGTCATGTCGATGCCGCGACGCTCGCGGCTGAACGGAATCAGCACCGCGATCACCACCGCGACGATGCCGATCACCGTACCCATGATCAGCGCGTAGTTGTTGCCGTGCGCTTCCGCGGCGCTCGCTTGCAGCGGGCCGTTCACCGACGCGATCAGATTGCCGAGCTGATACACGAGGCCCGGGAAGGTCGCGCGGATTTCATCGGGCGAGATTTCGTTCAGGTGAACTGGAATGACACCCCATGCGCCTTGCACCGAGATCTGCATCAGGAATGCGCCGAGCGCGAGCAGAATCGGCGTGCTCGAAAACGCCCACAGCGGCAGCACCGGCAACGCGATCAACGCGGCGATGAAGATGGCGCGCTTGCGGCCGATCTTCTCCGACAACGAGCCGAAGAACAGGCCGCCGCAAATCGCGCCGACGTTCAGCGTGATCGTGATCCACGACACCGTGTGCGCGTCGAACTGATGCTGCACGCGCAGGAAGGTCGGATACAGATCTTGTGAGCCGTGCGAGAAGAAGTTGAACGCGGTCATCAGAATGATCGCGTAGATCGACAGGCCGACGTTCTGCTTGAGCGTGGCGAGCAGACCCGGACGGGTTTTCTTTTCGAGCGTCTTGAAGGCGGGCGATTCCGGCACGTGCGCGCGCACATACAACACGAGCAGCGCGGGCAGCACGCCGACGAAGAACATGCCGCGCCAGCCGATGTATTGATAGAACACGCCGAACACCACCGACGCGAGCAGGTAGCCGCTCGGGTAGCCGGCCTGCAGCAAACCGGAGACGAAGCCGCGCGATTTCGGCGGGACGGTTTCCATGGTCAACGCGCCGCCGACGCCCCATTCGCCGCCCATCGCGATACCGAACAGCGCGCGCAGCACGAGCAGGGTAGCCAGATTCGGCGAGAAGCCGGAGAGCAATTCCAGCAGCGAGAAACACGCGATGTTGACCATCAGCGTGGGACGGCGGCCGTATTTGTCGGCGAGCCAGCCAAAAATCAATGCGCCGACTGGACGCATCATCAAGGTCAGCATGATGCCGAAGGCAACCGCCGGGATTTTCGTATTGAACTCCGCCGCGATATCTTTCAATACGAACACCATTAGAAAGAAATCGAATGCGTCGAGTGTCCAGCCCAGATAGGCGGCGATCGTGACGTTTCTCTGTTCCCGTGTCCAGCTCATTGATTGTTCTCCTGAGTCTCTAATAACCCGCGTTTCCGACGGGCGGCTCTGCAGCCCCGCAGCCCCGTGGCATGGGCTTCGAGCGAGTGTACGCCGAGCGTTAAGCGCTTGCATGGATGAACGCACTTTTATCCGTATTAATCCCTGGAACGGAATGGATGCCGCATTGCGATGCAGGCTTTATGTTTGGTTAATGTAATTATTGTAGTAATTTTGTTTGATTCTAAATTTGCTATTTGTAATGTCAATTTAATGCCGGTTCGAGTCGGAAAACGGTCGATTTGACAGCGGTATGGCGGCCGCGGATAGAGGTGCTGCACGCATGATTCCGGTTGATGGCGGGCCTGCGCCGTCACCGAAACAACGCCCGAAAAGCAGATCGTATAACTTATGCGTCGGACGCATTAGTCGAGATTAAAAATCCATTGGACTCATGCTGCGTTGCGAAATAATATGGCGAAATTCTCTCCACTTTGCTTCCGCTTACGCGCCATGTCCGTCAAATCCCTCACTTCACAACCGGTGCGCCGCGAACGGGGTTCGCTGCCGGCGTTGGCCGTGGTCACCTTGCTGACCGGTCTCGGCGCAGGTCTCGGCGGCATGCTGCTCGCGTTGCTGCTGCACGGCATTCAGCACCTGGCCTACGGTTACAGCGTCACGCACCTGATCAGCGGCGAAAGTTTTCTGCAGGGTGTGAGCGCCGCGGCGCCCGAGCGTCGCGTGCTCGTGCTGACGTTGTGCGGACTGGTGGCGGGGCTCGGCTGGTGGGCGCTGTACCGTTTCGGCCGCCCGCTCGTGAGCATCCGGCAAGCCGTCAAATCCGACGATCCGCAAATGCCGCTGTTGAGCACAACCGTTCACGCTGTGCTGCAGATCGTCACCGTCGCGCTGGGTTCGCCGCTCGGCCGCGAGGTGGCGCCGCGCGAGATCGGCTCGATGCTGGCCGGCTGGCTGTCGCGGCGTGCGGGTTTGTCGGTCGCGCAGAGCCGCATCATGGTGGCGTGCGGTGCCGGCGCGGGTCTCGCCGCGGTCTATAACGTGCCGCTCGGCGGCGCGGTGTTCGTGCTCGAAGTGCTGCTCGGCACGTTCGGCTGGACGGCATTGGTGCCGGCGATCGTGACGTCGGCGGTGGCTGCGCTGGTCGCTCAGGCGGGCTTGGGCAACGAGCATCAGTATCTCGTGCCGTCGCTGACGCTGAGCGCGTCGCTGGTGGTGTGGTCGGTCGTATGCGGGCCGATTTTCGGCGCGGCGGCGTGGGGTTTCACCGAGATCACGAAGCGTTCGCGGGCAGCAGCGCCGAAGGATTGGCGTCTGCCGGTGTTGTCGCTGTTGAACTTCGCGATCATCGGCGTGCTGGCCATGCATTTTCCGCAACTGCTCGGCAACGGCAAAGGACCGGCGGGCCTCGCGTTCGACGGTGGCTTGACGATCGGTCTCGCCGCGATGCTGCTGGTGCTGAAGGTCGTGATCACCGTCAGCAGTTTGCGTGCGGGCGCTGAAGGTGGCTTGCTGACGCCGGGGCTCGCGAATGGCGCATTGCTCGCGATCGTGCTCGGCGGACTGTGGAGTCTGATCTGGCCGGGCGCCTCGTTGGGCGGCTTCGCGGTAGTCGGTGCGACAGCGTTTCTGGCCGCCTCGATGCAGATGCCGATCACGGCTGTCGTGCTGATGTTCGAATTTACCCGCGTGAGCCAGGATTTCCTGATCCCGGTGCTGTTCGCTGTCGGCGGTGCGTATCTGGGTTTTCAGGCCTGCGCGAAGTGGTTGCCGTCGCTGCAGTTGGGTTTCGGTTTCAATTGGGGCGCGGGGAGTAAAGCGCGCTAAGTTTCGTCATGTCAACTGACTGTTCCGCCAGTCACGCGGGGTCATGCGGAATTGCGAAGTGAACCACTTCGTGAACGACCCCTGCTGCGAGTAACCCAGTAGTGCGGCGACCCGGCCGATCGGGTAGCGCGGGTTGCTCATATAGCGCACGGCAAGCTCACGCCGGACTTCCTCGACCAGCGTCGAGAAGCGCGTGTCGGCCGCTTCGAGCTGGCGCTGCATCGTGCGTACGCTTAGATGCACATGGCGGGCAACCCGCTCGACCGTGGCCTGCTCAAGCGGGAGCAGCAAATAGATCGCCTTGCGTACTTCGAGCGCGGTTGAATCCGCGCCCGTCACATTCAGTGGCGTGGCGAGGCTCTCGGCATAGCGCACCAATTCCGGATCCGCGGCCGGGTTCGGGTAGTCGAGATCGGCGGCCGCGCACACAAAGCCATTGAAGTCGCTACCGAACTCCAGCGGACAGCCGAAGAAGCGTCGATGAAACGTCAGGTCCGGGTGTCGGGCGTGAGTGAAATGGACGGCACGCGGTTTCCAGTTGTCGCCGAGCAGCGCGCTGGAATGGCGCGCAAGAACACCCAGCGCAAGTTCGATCGCCTGCTTCGTCGGGGTACCGGGTTCAACGACGAGCTCTTCACGAATGGTGACGGTTTCGCCGGCGTCTTCGACGTAAATGGCGAGCGCTTCGTTGAGCAGATGCCGGTATTCGGCCGCCGCCACCAACACCTCACGCAGCGTGCGTTTGTGCGCGAGCAGGATATTGACGATACCGGTTCCGAAGGTCTGCCGGGTCCCCGCCATTTGCAGCGCAAAAGACGCGCACGACGCTTTGTCGGCCGTGAGTTCCAGCAGCCGGCAGCAGGCGGCGGCCGGCACACGATCGTCGGGATTCGCCAGCGCGGCGGCATCGAGCCCGACCTGCTGCGCAAGCTCGATCGGGTTCAGTCCGAGCCGCCGCGTCACATCGAAAAAACCGCTCATCGCGACCGACCGCAGCATCGTTTCCATCTCTTCCCTCCGTATTGACCCTGCGTCGTGTCGTGCCGTGCCGGCCCTGTTCTAGGTACTTTCACCGAGTGGCATGAAAACCTAAAACGATGGCGCGCAATCACAAAAGTGTACCGCGCGATTCCCGTAATGTGCGGACATCGGTTCGGTGCTTTTGCGTGACATGACGCGGCATCGGAAGGCCATCCCCCACACTGGAGAATGAGATGCAATTTCTCGACGATTCGCTGCACCCTGAGAATCAGGACAAGGTAGTCATCACCACTGCCCCGTACGGTCCGGAATGGGCGCCGGAGGATTTTCCGGAAGACATTCCAGTGACGATGGAAGAACAGATCGAGAAGGCCGTCGACTGCTATAACGCCGGCGCCACGGTCCTCCACCTGCATGTGCGCGAACTGGACGGCAAGGGTTCGAAGCGCCTGTCGAAGTTCAACGAATTGATCGCGGGCGTGCGCGCCGCCGTGCCCGACATGATCATCCAGGTGGGCGGCTCGATTTCGTTCGCGCCGGAAGACGACGGACAGGCCGCGAAGTGGCTGTCCGACGACACGCGACACATGCTGGCCGATCTCGACCCGAAGCCGGATCAGGTGACGGTCGCGATCAACACCACGCAGATGAACATCATGGAGTTGCTCTATCCGGAGTACCTGGCCGGCACCTCGCTGGCCAATCCCGCGCTCATGGCGGCCTATAGTGAAATGACCGTGCCGGCGGGCCCGGCATGGGTCGAGGAGCATTTGCGCCGCTTGCAGGGCTCGGGCATCCAGCCGCACTTCCAGCTGACCGGCATTCACGCGCTCGAGACGCTCGAGCGACTCGTGCGCAAGGGCGTCTACAAGGGGCCGCTGAACCTGACCTGGATCGGCATTGGGGGCGGCTTCGACGGCCCGAACCCGTTCAACTTCGCCAACTTCGTGCATCGCGCGCCGGACGGCTGCACGCTCACCGCCGAGTCGTTGCTCAAGAACGTGTTGCCGTTCAACATGATGGCCATGGCGATGGGTCTGCATCCGCGCTGCGGCATCGAAGACACGATCATCGACCAGCACGGCAAACGCTTCACGTCGGTGCAGCAGATTGAGCAGTGCGTGCGCGTCGCGCGTGAACTGGGTCGTGAAATCGCCACCGGCAAGGAAGCACGCGAGATCTACCGGATCGGCGTGCAGTACGAGACGGTCGACGAGACCCTCGCTGCCAACGGCATGGCGCCGAACCGCCAGGCGGGCGTCAGGAATCTGCCGCTGCGCGCGGCGTGACGGACTGGAAGGCGGCCGACGCCGGTCGTCGACGTCGAGCTTCAAAGACGGCCTGCTAACGAGCTGGACGCGGAGGAGACAAATCATGCTCATGCAGCATGCTGAACCCACAACGGGCGATGTTCCGGCAGTACAAGCGGACGGGCGAGTCTATGCCTGGGTGGTATTTGCGCTGACGGTTGGCTTGCTGCTCTCCGACTACATGTCGCGGCAGGTATTGAACGCCGTGTTTCCGTTGCTCAAGGCCACATGGCAGCTTTCCGATACACGGCTGGGTTCGCTCAGCAGCGTGGTCGCGCTGATGGTCGGTGTGCTGACGTTCCCGCTGTCCGTGCTCGCCGACCGTTGGGGCCGCGTGAAGAGCATCGTCCTGATGGCGGCGTTGTGGAGCCTCGCGACGCTGGGCTGCGCGCTGTCGACGAACTACGGCGAGATGCTGCTGGCGCGTGCCTTTGTCGGGATCGGTGAAGCCGCCTACGGCAGCGTCGGCATTGCCGTTGTCCTGAGCATCTTTCCGGCACGGCTGCGCTCCACGCTCACCGGCACCTTCATGGCGGGCGGAGCATTTGGCTCGGTGCTGGGCATGGCGCTCGGCGGCACGGTCGCGGCGCATCTGGGCTGGCGTTCGGCGTTCGGCGCGATGGCGGCAATGGGGATCGTGCTGGTCGTCGTCTACCGGTTGATCGTCACCGAAAAGCGACTTGCGCCGCTGCAGCCGGCAAGCATGAGCAGGCTGACGGACGGGCTCGGCGTGCGCATGAGCTTGCGCGCGTTGATGAAGGGGCTCTTCTCGACGAAGTCCGTTGTGTGTGCGTATGTCGGCAGCGGCATCCATCTACTGGTCCCCGCCGCTATTTGGGCGTGGATGCCGAGCTTCCTGAACCGTTACTACGGCATGACCACCGGTAAGGCGGCAATGGGCGCGGCGGTGTTCGTGCTGGTGACGGGCGTCGGCATGGTGGTCTGCGGCAACCTGGCCGACCGCCTCAGCAGGAATGCACGGGAACGGAAGTGGGGCGCCGCGATCGCTTTCTGCCTGGCGTGTTTCGTGTTGCTCGCGATCGGCTTGCGCATGCCTGCGGGCCCGTTGCAGCTCATGGTGATCGGCGCCGGCATGTTCTTTTGCGCAGGCGCTAGCGGCCCTTCGGGTGCGATGGTGGCGAACCTCACCCCGCCGTCGATTCACGCGTCGGCGTTTGCGACGCTCACGCTCGCGAACAATCTGCTGGGCCTCGCCCCCGCTGCTGTACTCACCGGCGTGATCGCCGACCGGATCGGCTTGCTTGGCGCGTTGCAACTGGTTCCGTTCGCGCCGCTCGTTGCAGCGGTCGCATTTTTTATCGGCAAGCGGAACTACGCGGGCGATCTGGATCGCCTGAACGCCCTGCGTCAGCAGGCCGTGCGCTGACCCCGGCGCGCAGCTCGCGCCGAACACCCCTTATTTCGCAATTGAGTAATTTGAGTATTGGATAGGAGATTGAACATGGCGAAAGCAGTGCGCTTCCATGAAACCGGTGGTCCTGAAGTGTTGCGCTACGAGCACGTCGAAGTGGGCGACCCCGGCGCCGGACAGGTCCGTCTGCGGCATCAGGCAGTCGGTCTGAATTTCGCCGACACGTACTTCCGCAGCGGTCTGTACCCGGTTGCGCTGCCTGCGGGGATGGGTGTCGAGGGCGCGGGTGTAGTCGAGGCGATCGGCCCGGATGTGACGAACGTCGCGGTGGGCGATCGCGTGACCTACACCGGTTTTATCAACACCCTTGGCGCCTACAGCACCGAACGCCTGGTGCCGGCGGCGCCGCTCATCAAGCTGCCCGCGGCGATTTCCTGCGAAACGGCTGCAGGGATGACCATGCGGGGCCTGACCTCGGCGTATCTGATGCGCCGCATTCACGACTTCAAGGCGGGCGACACCCTCCTGCTGCATGCGGCCGCCGGCGGTGTCGGTCTGATCGTGTCGCAATGGGCGAAGCTGCTGGGGCTCAACGTGATCGGCACGGTTTCAACGGAGGCCAAGGGTGAGGTGGCCCGCGCGCATGGCTGCGACCATGTCATCTACTACGGTCGGGAAGACGTGGCGAAGCGCGTGCGCGAATTGACTAACGGCGTTGGCGTGAACGTGGTGTTCGACAGCGTCGGCAAGGATACTTTCGACGCCTCGCTCGATTCGCTCAAGCGGCGCGGTTTGATGGTCTGCGTCGGCACGGCGTCCGGTCCGATTCCACCGTTCAATCCGCAGATTCTGGCGATGAAGGGATCGCTGTATCTGAGCCGCCCGGCGCTCGCGGACTATATCGCCGATCCCGCCGAGAAGAACGAACTCGCCGGCGAAATCTTCGGGCATATCGCCGCGGGCCGCATCAGGATCGAACTCAACCAGCGTTACGCGCTCGAGGATGCGGCGCAAGCTCACCGGGATCTGGAATCGCGCAAGACGACCGGGTCGTCGGTCTTCGTCATCTGAGGAGTTGACCATGCGAGTCGAACAATTGACGTGCGCGATCGGCGCCGAGCTGGTCAACGTAAATCTCGCCGATGCCGTTCACGACGACGGCCTGTTTGCCGAGGTCCGCGCGGCCCTGTTGAAACATCGGGTGCTGTTCCTGCGCGATCAGGGCATCACGCGCGCCGAGCATCTGGCGTTTGCGCGCCGTTTCGGCGAACTGGAAGACCATCCGGTCGTGGGCAGCGATCCGGATCATCCGGGCCTGGTGCGCATCTACAAGACCCCGGATCAGCCCAACGACCGGTACGAAAACGCGTGGCACGCGGATGCCACGTGGCGTGACGCGCCGCAGTTCGGTGCGGTGCTGCGCTGCGTGGAGTGTCCGCCCGTGGGGGGCGACACGATGTGGGCGAATATGGTCCTTGCCTACGAGAACCTGCCCGAGCACGTCAAAAGCCAGATTGCCGATCTGCGCGCGCGCCACAGTATCGAGGCGAGCTTCGGCGCCGCGATGCCGATCGAGAAACGTCATGCGTTGAAGGCGCAGT
Organism: Paraburkholderia bryophila; assembly: GCF_013409255.1. Classification (NCBI taxonomy): domain Bacteria; kingdom Pseudomonadati; phylum Pseudomonadota; class Betaproteobacteria; order Burkholderiales; family Burkholderiaceae; genus Paraburkholderia; species Paraburkholderia bryophila. The sequence continues at coordinate 1,065,760 of NZ_JACCAS010000001.1, read as the reverse complement.
TTCCGGACGCGGAGCATCCGGTCGTGCGCACGCACCCCGAGACCGGCGAGAAGGTGCTGTTCGTGAGCGCTTTCGCCACCCATTTCACGAACTACCACACGCCGGCACGGGTGCGCTTCGGGCAGGACGCCAATCCGGGCGCGGGCGATCTGCTGCGCTATCTCATCAGCCAGGCCTACATTCCCGAGTATCAGGTGCGCTGGCGCTGGCAACCCAACAGCATCGCGATCTGGGATAACCGCAGCACGCAGCACTACGCGGTGATGGATTACCCGCCGTGCCATCGCAAGATGGAACGCGCTGGAATCGTCGGCGACAAGCCTTACTGAGCGCGCAAAAGACCACTTCATGTCTCTCGATACGACACCGACCATTCTGATGGTCCCGGGTTTGCGCGACCACGTCGCGGAGCACTGGCAAACCCTGTTGCAGGACAAGCTGCCGAACGCGGTCTCGGTGCCGCCGCTCGAACGCGACAAACTCAGTTGTGCGGCACGCGTTGCCGCACTCGATGCGGCCCTCGCGGAGATCGACGGCCCGGTGATCCTGGTCGCGCACAGCGCGGGCGTGATGATCACCGTGCATTGGGCGCAGCAGCACAGCCGCAGGATTCACGGCGCGTTGCTGGCCGCGCCCGCCGACCTCGAAGCACCGCTCCCGATGGGCTATCCCGACATGGAGGCGTTGATTCAGAACGGTTGGCTTCCGATTCCGCGAGAGCCGTTGCCGTTCCCAAGCATCGTCGGCGCGAGTCGCAACGATCCGCTCGCGCAGTTCGAGCGTGTGGCCGCCATGGCGAAAGACTGGGGTAGCCGCCTCGTCGACCTCGGCGAAGTCGGGCACCTGAATCCCGCAGCGGGTTTCGGTGAGTGGGCGAGGGCGGAGACGCTGATCCGTGAGCTTGTCTGAGCGGAACTAAAGGAGCGCGAAATGTCACGCGAGATACCGGTCGGGACAGTCGATGAACTGGCGCCGGGCCAACGCAAGCTGGCCTTCGTCGAGGGGCGCTGCATCGTCCTGTTCAACATCGACGGCACGCTCCACGCCATTGACGACGCGTGTCCCCACAACGGGGCCTCGCTCGCGAGTGGCCGGCTTGAGGGATGCGTGCTGCGCTGCCCCGCGCACGGCCTGCGATTTGACCTGCGCAGCGGCTGCACGCCGGGGACGGGCGGGTTGGGTCTGACGACTTACCCGGTCCGGGCCGTGGGTTCGAAGCTGGTCATGAGTTTCGATGGGCCGAGCGCGACGCCCGCGCAGGCATCCACGGGCCCTGCGGCGACGTGATCCAGCGCATGCGACTGTACAACCCATCAGGAGAAGCAACGATGCAAGGTTTGATGATGCAGCAAGGCGTTCGTCGACTCGGTTCCGCACGGCGCGACTGGCAACGTACTTAAGCAGCCGTTGCGGCAGCAGTTCGCCGATTATCTTTTCCCGGCCTGACACGCCGGTTTGCAGCAACGCAGCTTCATTCGAGCAACACCCAGAAAAGCGCCGGCGACGACCGGCGCAACATAGGAGACACAGAATGAAATTGAAATTGAGCAGTGCCGCGGCGCTGCTGATGTTCGCCGTGGCCGCCCATGCCCAATCGTCGGTCACGCTGTACGGCGTGGTCGACAGTGGACTGCTGTTTCAAAGCACCTCGGCGGCCACGTTCCAGCCGACCGCGCGTAACCAGGGGCATGTTTATCAACTCAAGGACGGCGGCATCTATTCCAGCTTCTGGGGCTTGAAGGGAAGCGAAGACGTTGGTGGCGGATACAAGATCAATTTCAAGCTGCAGGGCTCGTTCAACAGCACGAACGGCAAGTCGGGTTTGTCCGACACACCGGGTACGACCGCGATCTTCAACCAGTACGCGACGATCGGCGCATCCGGGCCGTTCGGCACCTTCGACGCCGGCCGGCAGATCATCCCGATGATCTACGCGATGGCGGAAACCGACGTTCGCGGCGCGCAGTATTTCGGCAGCATCCTGACCGCCTGGCTGGGCATCAATCAGGTGGCCGGTTGGCCCGGCACCAGCACGAATGCGCCGATCGGCGCGCTGTACGACAGCAACGCGCTGGTCTATACGTCGCCGAAGTTTTACGGCGCATCGCTTGCGCTCGAGTACGCGCCGGGCGGCGTCGCCGGCCAGTTCCAGGGTGGCACGCGCGAGTCGGCCGTGCTCAAGTATTCGAACTACGGCCTGAATCTGTCCGCCGTGTACTACAACGGACACGACACCAATCCGTTCCCGCTGACCTATCCGGCGGCGCCCGCTATCTCTGCAACGGGCCAGGACAACAATCGCTTCTACTATTTCGGCGCGATGTACACGATCGGCGGATTGTCGATATCCGGCTCGTACGGCATCGGCAAAAATCCGGCCAGAAGCAACACCGCGGATTTCGAAATGGCCTCGGGTGGTCTTGGCTACCAGTTCAGTCCGTTCTTCAAGGTGACGTCCGGCTTCTACTACCTGAAGGACCGGAACAATTCGGCGAACCACTCGAGCGAGTTCGCCGTGGGTGCCGAATACAGCCTGTCGAAGCGGACGAAGGCGTACGCGCAAGTCGGGTATGTCAGCAACAAGGGGACGATGAACCAGACGATCGTCTATGGGACGCCGGTTGCGCCGGGTGTGTCCACCACGGCGGCCATGATTGGTATCCGCCACAACTTCTGATCGCGTCGCCATAACAACCGGAGGATTCGATGACAAGCATTCAGGTACGCGAGTTGGCGGTCGCCATGGCGATCGCTGTGGTGAGCATGAGCGCATGGTCCCAGACGGGCCAGATGGCGGGTGCAATGGCCAGCGCGCCGAACGCATCCACGACGGCGGCGTCCGGCGCATCGGCGCCGGTCAGCGGAAGGAAGGCAGATCGTGTGTTGCGGCGGAAGGTTTATGCCGCGATCGCGAAACAGAAGGAGATCAGTGCCGGGGATATCAGTGTCATCGCCAAAGACGGCGCGGTCACGCTGAACGGCACGGTCACGGACGCTTCGCAGATCGACAAGGTCGCGGCGATCGCCAGGAGCGTGGCAGGGGTGACTTCGGTGACCAATAAGCTGACGGTGGCGAAACCGCTGGGTGGGATGTAGTCGGATAGTGCGGGTTCAAGGCCGGTTCAAGGCGGTGGGGCTCGCCGCGTTCCATATGGACGGCACAAACAAAAAACCCCGTAAGACGATTAATCTTACGGGGTTTCTCGAACTACTTTCGGCTTAAGCCGGAACAACTTGTGGTGCCCAGGAGAGGACTCGAACCTCCACGGTGTTGCCACCGCTAGGACCTGAACCTAGTGCGTCTACCAATTCCGCCACCTGGGCACGTCTTCAAACTAGACCGCTATTTTAGCGTGAAGATTCAGCGTGTCAACCCTGCCGACAAACAAACTTCGCTGCTTCAATCGCCCGGTTAAATCAGGCAGCGAAGTGAAACTTCACCACCGACTACCGTCCTGCCAACGCCATGAAAACGACCCGATCGGTTCCGAACAGCGGGAGCCGTATCAACTCGTCTCACACAAAAAGTAAAGCCGCCCGGAGGCGGCTTTACTTTTGAATCTGGTGCCCAAGAGAGGACTCGAACCTCCACAGTGTTGCCACCGCTAGGACCTGAACCTAGTGCGTCTACCAATTTCGCCACCTGGGCAGGTGATGAACTGCAAAGAACGCCATTATAGCGACAGATTCATGCCTGTCAAGCGTTTCTGGGAAGTTTCTAAGAACTTGCTTAAACATCGCGATAGCGAGTCCGCCCGCGTTTCGCGACGACGTCATATCGACGGCACAGCGACTATTGACGGGCCGCTAGGCGTGCAAGACGGGTGTTAGAATGCCTCGCAGTAGTTCGTTGGCACGGTGCACACTCGCCCGTCGGACTCAGCCTTGAACGAGCCGGACCCGAGAGAGTCTTTCCTGTGCAATCGCAAGTGCAACTCAAGCGCCAAGCAAACGCTTCCTAAAGCCAAGCCACATCGCCGATCCGACGTCCATGCAACGAGAAAAAATCATCGACAAGCCCTTGAGCAAATTCCCGTATCCGATTCCAAGCCGCGAAGAAATTCTGGGCGTCCTGCGCACGAGCGAAGCGCCACTGGCCGCGAACGACATCGCCGAAGCCCTGTCGATCAAGCGCCAGGAACGCGAAGGATTTTTCAAGCGCTTAGGCGCCATGGAGCGCGACGGCCAGGTCCGGCTCGATCAGCGCAATCTCTATCAACTCACGCATCCGTCGAACTTCGTCGCGGGCCGTGTGCAAGGTCATCGCGACGGTTTCGGTTTCCTGATTCGCGACGACGGCCAGGACGATCTGTTCCTGCCCACCGGCGAAATGCAGAAGGTCATGCACAACGACCGCGTGCTCGCGCGCATCGTCGGCTATGACCGGCGCGGGCGTCCGGAAGGGCATATCGTCGAGGTCACGGACCGCGCCAACAAGCGCGTGATCGGCCGTCTGCTGAACGAGAACGGCGCGCTGATCGTGGCGCCTGAAGACAAGCGCATCGGCCACGACATCCTGATCCAGCAGAACACCAAGAAGGCCAAGGTCGGCCAGGTGGTGGTGGTCGAGTTGACCGATTTCCCGAGCCGTCATTCGCAGCCGCTTGGCCGCGTGGTGGAAGTGCTCGGCGATATCGACGATCCCGGCATGGAAATCGAAATCGCGGTGCGCAAATACGGCGTGCCGCACGAGTTCAGCCAGGCCGCGCTCGACGAAGCCGCCAAGCTCCCCGACGAAGTCCGTCCGGTCGACGCGCGGCATCGCATCGATCTGCGCGACGTGCCGCTCGTCACGATCGACGGCGAAGACGCGCGCGACTTCGACGACGCCGTGTACTGCGAGCCGGTGCCAGTGGGTCGTGGCGAGGGCTTCCGTCTGATCGTCGCGATCGCGGACGTCTCGCACTACGTGCACCCGAAGAGCGGGCTCGACGCCGACGCGATCGAACGTAGCACGTCGGTGTATTTCCCGCGCCGCGTGATTCCGATGCTGCCGGAGAAACTGTCGAACGGTTTGTGTTCGCTGAATCCGCACGTCGACCGTTGCGTGCTGGTGTGCGACATGATCGTCACCACGCGCGGCGAAGTGAAGGCCTATCAGTTCTACCCCGGCGTGATCAATTCCGCCGCGCGTCTGACCTATACGGAAGTCGCCGCGGTGCTGAAAAACACCAAGGGTCCGGAGGCCACGCGCCGCGCTGCGTTACTGCCGCAGTTGCAGAATCTGTACGGCGTGTACAAGTCGTTGTTCGCGGCGCGTCAGAAGCGCGGCGCGATCGACTTCGACACGACCGAGACGTACATCGTCTGCAATGCGCAGGGCAAGATCGAACAGATCATCCCGCGCACCCGCAACGACGCGCACAAGCTGATCGAGGAATGCATGCTGGCCGCGAACGTCTGCGCGGCCGACTTCCTCAAGCGCAACAAGCATCCGGGTCTGTTCCGCATCCACGCGGGCCCGACCCCGGAAAAGCTCGAGAATCTGCGCACGTTCCTGCGCGGCATGGGTCTCTCGCTGGCCGGCGGCGACAAACCGCACGCCAGCGACTACGCCGCACTGATGGCGCAGATCCGCGAGCGGCCCGACGCGCAGATGCTGCAAACCATGCTGTTGCGTTCCATGCAGCAGGCGGTCTACAGCCCGGACAACATCGGCCACTTCGGTCTCGCGTATGAGGCGTATGCCCACTTCACGAGCCCGATCCGCCGTTATCCCGATCTGCTTACGCACCGCGCGATCTACGCGATCCTGCAGGGCCGCAAGTATCAGCCGGAGCCGCCGCCAGGCATCGAGTTGAATACGGCGCTGTCGCCGCGCGCTCGCGCCATGCAGCAGGCCGACGAAGAAAAACGTGGCCGTGCGCGCGCGAACAACGTGGCGATCTGGGAAGAACTCGGTCTGCATTGCTCGGCCAACGAACGCCGCGCCGACGAAGCCTCGCGCGACGTCGAAGCCTGGCTGAAGTGCTACTTCATGCGCGACAAGCTCGGCGAAGAGTACGGCGGCATGGTGAGCGGTGTGACGTCGTTCGGCATTTTCGTGCAGCTCGATTCGCTGTTTATCGAAGGCCTCGTGCACGTCACCGAACTCGGCTCCGACTACTTCCAGTACGACGAGATCAAGAACGAGTTGCGCGGCGAGCGCACCGGCATCCGCTACCGTTTGTCGGATCGTGTGCGGGTGCAGGTGAGCCGCGTCGATCTGGATGCGCGCAAGATCGACTTCCGCCTCGTGCGCGATACGCCGATCAAGCCGCCGGCAGCGCGTGGCGCGTTGGCCGACAAGTCGTCGGGGTCGGGTGAAAGCGGTGGGGCGCGCGTGCGCTCGTTGCCGCCCATGGACGGCGGTGGCGGTGGTAACGCCTCCGCGCCGGGAGCACGGCGCAAGAAAGCCGCGCCGGCGCAAACCGTCGCAGTGAAGGAAGCACGCGCGGCGCGCGGTGCGGCGAAGAAGCATGGCGCCGCGGCCAAACCGGCAGCGAAATCGCAGGCTCGCAAGAAGCGCTGAAGCGGCCTTGTTTTAGAACCGCGCGCATCGGGTACGGAGCAACGTACCCGATGCGCGCGGTGTTCGTTTTAACGCGGTCAAGTAATCGAGCAAAACCTGCAAGCGGGTAGCGTAACGAAGCGCCCAGCCAAGTACTCAAGCTCGTCTTCATCACAGCAGCGCGCGTTGCAGTCGCGCTCAATCAAAGGTTGTATCAGTCATGTCACGTCTCAAGGTTTTATACGGTTTCCACGCAGTGACCGCACGTATGCGGCACGATGCGTCGACGGTCGAAGAGGTCTATTACGACGCAACGCGCAAAGATCGTCGCATGACCGAATTTCTGCACACGGCGAAAGAAGCCGGCGTGCGTCTGATCGCCGCCGACGAAACGCGTCTGTGGGGTCTCTCGCACACCGAGCGTCACCAGGGCGTGGTGGCGCGCGCGACCGACATGCCGCTCGCGCAGAACCTGGCGGAACTGCTCGACGGTATCAACGGTAAGGCGCTGATTCTGGTGCTGGACGGCGTGACCGATCCGCACAACCTCGGCGCGTGTCTGCGGGTGGCGGATGCCGCCGGCGCGCATGCGGTGATTGCCCCGCGCGATCGTGCGGTCGGGTTGAACGCGACGGCGGCGAAGGTCGCGAGCGGCGCGGCGGATACCGTGCCGTACATCACCGTGACGAATCTGGCGCGCGCGCTGCGTGAGCTGAAAGATGCGGGCGTGTGGGTAGTGGGCACGGCGGATGAAGCCACCAAGAGCCTGTACGAAACGGAACTGGATGGCCCGGTCGCACTGGTGATGGGCGCGGAAGGCGAGGGCATGCGCCGTCTCACGCGCGATACCTGCGATATGGTGATGCAGATTCCGATGGCCGGGACGGTGGAGAGTTTGAATGTTTCCGTGGCGAGCGGCGTGTGTCTGTTCGAAGCGGTGCGTCAACGGTCGGTGAAGAAGTAAATCGCGGAAGCTATCCCCGAGCCCCACGCGCCACTCCGGTAAACTAGCCATTTTTACTGCACGCCAGCCTCTCCCATGACTCAAGACGAACTCAAGCAACTGGTCGGCCAGGCCGCCGCCGACTACGTGAACGCCACCGTGCCGGAAGGCTCGATCATCGGTGTCGGCACCGGCTCCACCGCGAACTGTTTCATCGACGCGTTGGCCGCCAGCAAGTCGCGCTATCGCGGCGCGGTGTCGAGCTCGCTCGCCACCACCGCGCGTTTGCAATCGCACGGCTTCAAGGTGCTCGACCTGAACGAAATCGATTCGCTGCGCGTGTACGTGGATGGCGCGGACGAGATCGACCACAGCGGCGCGATGATCAAGGGCGGCGGCGGCGCGCTGACGCGCGAGAAAATCGTCGCGTCGGTGTCGGACGTATTCGTCTGTATTGCAGATTCGAGCAAGCTGGTCGACACGCTCGGCAACTTCCCGCTGCCGATCGAAGTCGTGCCGATGGCGCGTACCGCGATCGGCCGCCGACTCACCGCGCTCGGCGGTGTGCCGGTGGTCCGTGTGACGAAAGAAGGCGTGCCGTTCATTACCGACAACGGTAACGAAATCATCGACGTCAAAGGTCTGCGCATTAGCGACCCGCGCACGCTGGAAATGCATGTCAACGCATGGCCGGGCGTAGTGACGGTGGGTCTGTTCGCGGGCCGTGGTGCGAATCTGTGCCTGCTCGGCACGGACACCGGCGTTGAAACGATCGAGTACAGCAAGGACTGATCGAGCTACGTTTGAACCGCGCGTGAGTCTGTTGAGAAAGGCTCACGCGCGTATTCTTCAGTGGGTTTTCAGAACCCACGGCGGTTAGCGCATCTACTAGCGCCACGACCCACGCAGCAACCCACGCAGCAACCCACGCTTCACCCACCTCATCGCGCAACCCGCCGGATCGCCTGCGTCATCTTCTCCAGATACTGCTCCACCGAAAACGCCGACCGCGCATCATCCCGCGCCTGTCGCGCGAGGCGCTGCGCGAGCACGGGATCGTCCCGCAACGTGCCGATCGCCTCCGCCAATGCGCCGACATCGCCAGGCTTCACCAGCCAGCCATTGTGCCGATGCCGCACGATCTCGGTCACGCCGCCCGCCGCCGCCGCAATCACCGGGCGCGCCGCCGCCATGCCTTCGACGATCACCCGCCCGAACGGCTCCGGTTCAGTCGACGTATGCAGGATCACATCCATCGCGCTCATCCACGCGGGCACGTCGTCCTGAAAGCCCGCGAAGTGCACGCGATCCGCAATGCCCAACGCCGCTGCCTGCTCGTGTAGGCGCTGCGCGTACGCGTCCTCACCGAAGAGCGGCGCGCCGACCAGCACCAGATGCGTCCCAGGCAAACGCGCGATCGCGTCGAGCGCGATGTGCTGGCCTTTCCACGGCGCGAGCCGGCCGAACAGACCCGCCAGCCATGCATCGGCGGGCAGGCCGAGGCGGTGCCGCAACGCGGCGATGTCCGCACGATCGACACCATCGGCACCAATGGCACCAATGGCACCATCGGCACCTTCCCCACGGCTGAACGCAGCCGCATCGATGCCGTTATAAATCACCGGCACCGAGTCCGCTGCGACACCCGTCAACGCCGCGAGCGAGCGCGCCGAGGCCTGCGAATTCACCACCACCTGATCGACCGCGAAACGCACCAGCCATTTGACGACAGTCAACTGCACGCGGCCGAAATGGTTGCGCGTGAGAATATCGTGCTGATACCAGATCACCGGTTTGCGATGCAGCGGTTTGCCGAGTACGCCGAGCACCAGCGCCTTCTGCGTATTGAGAAACAGCACGTCGAAATCGCGTGCGCGCGCGGCGATGGCCCGCACCTGGCGAAATATGCCCGGTAGGACGCGCAAACAATTCCACCCCGACGCCTGCCGCGCGATGCCCGACACGCGCGCATCGCTGATCACCTGCACGCGCGCGCCGAGCGCTTCGAGCCGCGTACGAAACGGACCGTCGGACAGCAGCACGACTTCGCTATACGCGGCGCAATGTCCGGCCAGTTGCAGCAGTGCGAATTCGGCACCGCCGAGTTGGCCGCTCTGATCGACGAACAGCACGCTCGGCGACACGGACGCACGCGTGGCTTCCATCGTCGTGACGTCTGGAGCGACAGGTGCAACAGGCGCAGCGGCACTAACAAAAGCAGCAGAACCCACAGAAGCGCCCAAAGCAACCGACGCACTAGACGTCTCGATCGGTACAGGCTGAATACGCGGCAAAGCATGGACAGGAGGCGAAGCGTCGATCGTCGGGCGCATAGGAAGGCGAGTAATTGAGATGCGCGGATTCGCAAGAGGCGAATCGCGATGCTTAATTATTCGCGCACTGTCGCGCGTCGAATGTGGGCACGCGCACGCACGGCAAACGATGCGGCACATACACTCTTCGCTAAGCCCTGGAGGCGTTCATCAATAGGTGGGGAGATCATGAGAGTGGCGATCGTGCACGACTGGCTCGTCGCACCGGGTGGCGCCGAGAAGGTGCTCGAACAGATCATCGAATGCTTTCCCGACGCGGATCTTTTCAGTCTTGTCGACTTCCTCGAAGACCGCAGGCCGCTCGGCGGAAAACCGGTCACCACGTCGTTCATTCAGCGCCTGCCGTTCGCACGGCGGCGCTATCGCGCGTATCTGGCGCTGATGCCGCTCGCGGTCGAACAGTTCGATCTGTCCGGCTACGATCTGATCATTACGAGTTCCTACGCGGTCGCCAAGGGTGTGCTGGTCGGCCCGGATCAAACCCACGTGAGCTACGTGCATTCGCCCATGCGCTACGCGTGGGATCTGCAGCATCAATATCTGCGCGAAGCAAATCTGCTGACCGGCCCGAAGTCATGGGCCGCGCGCGCGTTGCTTCACTATCTGCGCGGCTGGGACTCGCATTCGGCGAACAGCGTCGATCGTCTGATCGCGAATTCGCAATTCGTCGCGCGGCGCGTGATGAAAACGTACCGGCGTGACGCGGCCGTGGTGCCGCCGCCCGTCGACGTGCACGAATTCGAACTGTGCACGAACAAGGAAGACTTCTATCTGACCGCGTCGCGGATGGTGCCGTATAAGCGTATCGATCTGATCGTCGAGACGTTCAGCGCGACGCCGCACCGGCAATTGATCGTGATCGGCGACGGGCCGGAAATGGCGGCGATTCGCGCCAAGGCCGGCCCGAACGTGACGATTCTCGGCTACCAGCCCTTCGAGGTGCTCAAGGACCATTTGCAACGCGCGCGCGCGTTCGTGTTCGCCGCCGAAGAAGACTTCGGCATCGTGCCGCTCGAAGCGCAAGCTTGCGGCACACCGGTGATCGCCTACGGCAAGGGCGGGGCGCTCGAAACGGTGGTGCCGATCGGCGAGCCGCATCCCACCGGCGTGTATTTCGCGCGCCAGACCGTGGTGTCCATGCTCGGCGCGATCGACCGCTTCGAACGGCAACGTGACCAGATCACGCCGGCCGCCTGTCGCGCGAACGCCGAACGTTTTTCGGCGGCGGTGTTCCGGCGCGCGTTCATGGCCGAAGTCACGCGCACGATCGCCGCGGGCGGGCTGCGCCAACGGCTCAGCATCGTGGAACGCAATGAACTCGATCTGGCCGCGCCCGAGCTGGGATGGCCCGGCGAACCGGCCCAGGAAAGCAGTTGGGGACGTTGAAGCACGGGGGCGCATGAGTGTGGTTTGATCCTGCGCGTGTGCGTGTGCTCTCGCGGCGATGCGCACGCATGCGCCGTCAGCACGAGCCCGCGTGACCGTTCGACGTCGCCAGGCTGTCTCGTTATTCGCATCTTGCGAAGTTCGCGTTACGCGAATAAAATGCTTTCTGTCGTACCGCAGTACCCGATCAGCAGGCGTTTGTCTTATGCCATCCGGCCAGCTATCGGCGCCGTGCCGCAATGTTTAGCCTTGCAGGTGGAGCGTGCATGTTCAGCGCGCGAAACCAGGCGAGGAAATACGATGCGGGTCATTTCAAAGAAGGCGTTGCTGGACTTTATAAACAGACATCCGGGCGCGCGCAGTGCGCTAATGACATGGTATTCACTGGCGCAGGCTTGCCTCGCGTATGGCTATAACGACCTGAAGCAGACGTTCGCCGCCGTGGACTACGTGCCGCCGCAATACACCGTTTTCGATGTAGGCGGCAACCGGTTCCGGATCGTCGCGGCGATTCACTACAACAGGCAGTCGTTATTCGTTCGTCACGTATTGACGCATGCGGAGTACGACCTTTGGACGAGGAAGAATTTAAACTCATGAATGCCGATCGCCTTCCGGGAGCTTTTCCCGACATCGCTCAAACCTGGGCCTCGCTGCAAACCCAGTTGCCGATCACGCCCATCCGCAACGAACTGGACTACCAGCAGATGGTGCGTCTCGCCAACTCGCTCGCCGATCATCTGAGCGGCAACGAAGAAGATCCGCTCGCCAATCTGTTCGCGATCGTGACCGACCTGATCGAACGCTGGGAAGAGCAGCACGTCGAGATTCCGAAAGCCGAACCGCGCGAGGTGCTGCGGCATCTGCTGGAAACGCACGGGCTCAGGCAGAAGGATCTGATGGGTATCGCTTCGCCCACCGTGGTGAGCGATATCCTGGCGGGCCGGCGGGCGATCAGCAAAAAGGTCGCCAAGGCGCTGGCCGTGCGTTTTCATACTGACGTCAGCGCGTTTCTGTAAAAACGGCGCGGCGTGGTTTGCGTGCGGCGCACGCATTCAAACCACGCCGCGCGCTCGTCGAGCAAACTAGAAGGGGCTGCGCCTGAATCAGGCGCAGCCCCTTTTGTTTGACGCTCTTCCGGGCTACTTGCCGACCCACCTACTGCGGCGCATGAATATCCGGCGGATCGCCGGCAGAATACGTGTACGCGTACGCGTAGTCATAGGTCCCGTAGCGATTGTGGCTCTTCAACGGTACCGCATTCATCACACCGCCCACAACACGCGCCCGCGCCCGCCGCAATTTCTTCAGCGCTTCGGCCAGGTGTCCTTCGGTATGAGCGCCGGCGCGCATCACCAGCACCGTCGAACCGGCCAGATTGGCGACGACCGCGGCATCGGCCACGGCCAGCAGCGGCGGCGTGTCGACGATCACCAGATCGAAATCCTGCTCGAAGCGCGCGAGGATTTCGCTGAAGCGCGCCGACGTCAGCAACTCCGACGGATTCGGCGGATAAGCACCCGCCGCGATGAAGTGCAAGCCGTCCACGCCGGTCGTGCGCGCCGCGGTTTCCAGATCGACCTGACCCGTCAGCAGTTCGGTCAGGCCGCCGTTCGGCGAGCGGCCGAGATATTGCGCGAGCCGGCCGCGTCGCAGATCGGCGTCGATCAGCAGCACGCGCTTACCGGACTCCGCGATCAGCGCGGCGAGGTTCGCACACAGAAAGCTCTTGCCGTCCGAGGGCGCCGGGCTCGTGATCGCGACGATACGGTTCGGCGCTTCGAGCAGGCCGAACTGCAGCGTGGCGCGCAGCCCGCGCAAGCCTTCCACCGTCGAATCGTACGGATGCGTCTTGACCAGCAGCGGCCGCATCGGCGTCTTGCCGGACGGAATCACGGTCTGCGTGCCGACCGGCACGCTGGCACGGCGGCGCGCCTTGCTTGCCGCCGCCTTCGCGCCCGGCCGCAGCCGCGCGATCACGCCCGACTGCAACGCGAGCACCTCGGTCGGTGTGGAGCGCGGTGCGGGCAGCGCGGCCCGGCGCTGGGCGCTCAACTGCTTGTCGGCACGCGCCTGTTCCGGACTGAACGCGATCGAGCCGAAAATCGGCAATTGAAAACGCCGCTCGACGAACTCGGGATCGGCCACCCCGGTGAAGAACGTGCGGCGGCAGAACGCGAACAGAATGCCGCCGATCACGCCGAGCAGCGTGCCCGCCGAAATGATCAGTGCGGACTTCGGCCGTACCGGCTGCGACGGCAGCAATGCGTCGTCAATGATATGCACGTTGCCGATCGTGCCGGCGCGCGAAATCGACAGCTCCTGGGTTTTGTTCAGCAGCGCCACGTAGATTTCCTCAGCGACCTTGGCGTCGCGTTGCAACGCGAGGGCATTGCGCTCGGAACTCGGCAGCGTGGTGAAGTGATCTTCGAAGCGTGCTTTCTCGCGCGTCAACGCGGCCATTTGCGCATCGACCTGCTGCACTTCCGGCGCTTCCTGCGTGAAGCGTTGCAGCAGTTGCGCGCGCTGAATGCGCAACGTGGCGATCTGTTTCTCGTAATCGAGGCCACCGGCGAGATACACGCCGGCTTCCTGAGTCGGCTGGAACGAACCCACCTTCGACTGATACTGCGACAGCGCGGTCTCGGCCTTCTTCACCTCGTCGCGCAGATGCGGCAACTCGCTGTTCAGGAACGTGAGCATATGGCTCGCTTCTTCCTGCGCGCGTTCGGTGCGCTGCGCCAGATACGAGGCCGCCACCGCGTTGGTGATGGCAGTGATCGCGTGCGGATCGGTGCCCATGAACGACAGTTGCACGACGCCGGTGTCGCGGCCTTTCTCGCTGACCTGCAGGCCGGCGGCGAGACCGGAGACGGCGTCGAGCTGGTTGAAGCGCGTCACGTAGAAGGTCGTGCCGGGGCGCGCCACCAGCGTCTTGACGAACAGCGTGACGTCGCTACCGGTGGCGGGTCGACCGGCCACGCCGGTCAGGATCTCCTGGCCGTACGCATCGGTGAGTTGATAGCGGCCGTTGTCGAGCACATTCAGCGTCAAACGCGCGCCTTCGAGCGACTTCGGCACCGAGATCGAATCGACCGCGAATTGCTCGCCGCCCCATGCATACGACCGCATGCCGAGGAAGGCCCCGAGCGGTTTACCGGGATGCGTAAACAGCGACGTGATCTTGCCGAGCACCGGCATGGTCTTCGCCGAGGCGCTGAAGTTCAGTTTGAACTGTTCGACCACGGGTTCGACCACCGCGCGGCTCTTGATGATTTCGATCTCGGCGTCGGTATGCATCGGGCCTGCCGTCGGCACGAGCGACGGCGAATTCGGGTTCTGCGCGCCGCCGTTATTGCTCTGCGTGTCGACCTGCAACAGCGCGTCGGCGGAATAGATCGGCGTGGCGATCTTCGTATAGATCACCGCGGCGAGAATGATGCTGCCGGCAATGCCCAGCACCCACCAGATCTGATCCATCACCGTGCGCAGCAGATCGCGCATCACCGCGTCTTCGTCGCCGCCGGGCGGCGGGCCCGGCTCCAGCATGTCGTACGTACTCATAGGAGACTCCGTTGCGTGCGCATTATCTGGAGAGCTGCACGGTGTAGAACAGCGACTGCAGTGTCGGCGTGATCTGTTCGAGCGCGCGGTTGAAGCGCGCCGCGCTCGAGACCTGCACGTACACCACGTCCTTCGGTTGCAATTCGAATTTGGTCATGAGCATCAACGCGTCGACCTGGGTCATGTCGAGCTGATAGACATCCGGCGTGAGCGTCTTGTCGGCGCCGCGCACCACGTAGACGAAGCGCGGGTCGCCGGTTTTGACGTCGAGACTGCCCGCGCCAGTGAGCGCGTCGGCAAGCGTCAGGCGGCCGCGGTTCATCGGCAGCGAGGTGGGCTTGTTCACTTCGCCGAGCACGAACACGCGGCTATTCGAGCGGTCCGGCACGTCGATGATGTCGCCGTCCTTGAGCAGCACGTTCTGCTGCGGATCGCCGGTTTCGAGCAGCGCGGCGACGTCGACGGTGTAGCGTTTGCCGTTGCGCGTCACGCCCACGTTTTGCAGATCCGCATCGGGCAACGCGCCGCCCGCGCGATTGATCGCGTCGAGCACGGTGAGCGGCGCGTCGGTGATCGCCTCCGAAGCCGGGGTGCGCAGGTTGCCGGTGACCTGCACCGACTGGCTGTTGAAGCCCGAGACGCGCACGTCGAGTTGCGGATCGCGAATGGTCTTCGACAGGCGCTTCGTCAACATTTCCTGGACCTGCTGCGCGTCCAGGCCTTGCACCTTGATGCGGCCCACGCGCGGGAAGAAGATCGTGCCGTTGTTGGCGACCCGCACGGTGAGGCCGCCTTCGCCGCCGCCCGACAGCGCCGGCGCGATCGGGGTCGCGCCTTGCGTCTGCGTCGGTCCGGGCGAGGGCGCCGCGCCGCCGCCAGCGCTCGGCAACGGCGGCAGGCTCGCTACGCCGGTGCCACCGCCGGTCAGTTCCGGGTGATCCCAGACGATGATGCTCAACTGGTCGCCGATACCAAGCCGGTAGTCGTAACCCGCGCGGGTCTGCGCGGTCAGGCACGACAACGGGCAGACGGCCGGCACCGCCGCCGCGCGCTGCTGGCGGAAGTACGCGACGTCGATCGCGCGCACCGGAAATTTGTCCGCGGTCTGCTCGGGCGGCGCGGGCGGTGTCAGGCGGTTGGTGTCGAGATACGGCCCCGGCGCCAGCGAACAGGCGCATAGAGAGGCCGCCGCGAGCCCGGCGGCGATCGTCTTGATAGTCATTGTTTGGTCCCTCGCGTGAAGCTTGCGCGCCATCGCATCAACGCACCGCTTCCTGCCATGCCCCGCGCATTGCGCGTAAACCGACCCACCATTTGCGCAGCGCCAACGCCACACCGCCGCGCTCGAATGCCAGCGACAACGCGCGCACGAACCCCGGGTCCGCGCGGTTGCCGATCAGCGTCGAGTACGCGACGAATGCCCATCGGCCCGAGGGCGTCAGGGTTTCGCACATGATGAGTCGGAGATTAAAAGACGCGTTATAGAAAGCCGCGTCGTTGAATTTGAAGCGTTGGTCGTCGTCGAAACGTTCCGCGGGGTAATGATCGACGGCCACCCGCGGGTCATACATCAGCTTCCAGCCGGCATGCTTCACGCTCAGGCTGAATGCCATGTCGTTATGGACCTGCGCGCCGGTGCCGCGCAGACGGACGTCGAAACGCAGCGCGCGCACCGCGTCGCGCCGGTAGCTCATATTCGCGCCCTTCAGAATGTCGACTTCGCGTGCGTCGCCGACGCCGAGGTGATGATTGCCGGTGATCATGCCGGCCGCCGTGACCTTGCCCACGCGCTGCTGTTCGCCGTCCAGCACGCGGCCTTTTTCATGCACCCAGTCGCGCCCGCCGAGGCCGCCGAGACGCGGGTCGTGTTCGAACGCGGCGGCGATACGCGCCACCCAGTCGGCGTGCGGCGCGGCGTCGTCGTCGGTGATGGCGAGCACGTCGCCGCTGGCGGCATCGAGCCCGCGATTGAGCGCCGCGACCTGGCCCGGCACGTCGACCAGCGCCACCGTGAGCGGCAGCGTGCCCGCCACCGCCGGATCGCGCAGCGCGGTGTGCGTCATGGCGTCGTCGGTGCGCGCGACCACGATCACTTCGTCCGGCGCGCGCGATTGTCGTTGCAACGCCGCGAGGCAGCGCGCGAGGTCGACCGGCCGGCGATAGGTCGGCACGATCACGGAGACTTTCAGCAACGGGTTCCGAAGAGGCATGATCAGAATGCGTTGTGGCCGACGAAGCCTTTGAAGATCGTGATCAGCACGATCTTCATGTCGAACCAGAACGACCAGTTATGGATATAGAACAGATCGAACTTGACGCGCGCCTCCATCTTTTCCACCTTGGTGGTGGCGCCGCGATAGCCGTTCACCTGGGCCCAGCCGGTAATGCCCGGCTTGATGCGGTAGCGGTGCATGTAGCCGTACACCTGATCCTTGTAGAGGTCGTCGTGTTCGACCGCGTGCGGACGCGGACCGACCACCGACATCTGCCCGAGCAGCACGTTGAGAAACTGCGGCAACTCGTCGAGACTGGTGCGGCGCATGAAGCCGCCGAGTTTCGTGACGCGCGCGTCGTGGCGCGTGGCCTGCGTGATCTGGCCGTGCGCTTCTTGATGCACGGTCATCGAGCGGAACTTGTAGATGGCGAACGGCTGACCATCCACGCCTTTGCGCGTCTGGCGGAAGAACACCGGTCCCGGCGAACTCAGCTTGATGCCGATCGCGAGCACGACGAACACCGGCGCGAGTGCGAGCAACGCGGCCGCCGCGAACAGCCGGTCGAAGATCAGCTTGGGCCACATTTGCGGCGACGAGAACGGCGTCGCGCTCAGATTCAGCGTCGGTAAACCGACGACATCGACCAGCGCATGGTTGAACAGCGACAGACTGCGCACGTCGGGAATGAAGCGGAGATTCACGAAGTCATTCCTGAACAGCCGCGTGAAGCGATAGATCGTATGTTCTTCGGAGAGCGGCAACGCGAGCCACACTTCGTTCACGTGTTCGTCGCGCACCTTGTTGACGAACGTGTTCAGATCGGTCAGCACCGGCAGGCGTTTCATTCGCGCGCCATAGGCACCGGCACCGTCGATGCGGGGGTCGCTCGTATCGAACACGCAGACCGGTTTGAAGCCCGCTTGCGGCGCGTGCTCGAGATGCGCGAGCAGCGTGCGCGAGAAGCCGGGCGCACCGACGATCGCGACCGTGCGGAAGTTCATGCCGCGGCGGCGCACGCTGCGCAGCGCTACGTGCACGACGCACTTGGTGACCACGATCAGCGCGCCGGAGATCAGCGTCGAATAGCCGAACCACAAACGCGACACGGCATCCATGCGATGCAGCGTGAACGCCAGCACGAGCGCGGTGGCGACAACGACCAGCCAGGCGGCGGCGACGCGCGCCAGCATCGAGCTCAAGGCTTTGCCGCGCCACGTGTCATACACCCCGAAGCCGGGAAACAGCAGCAGCACCAGCACGCAGTTGAAGGCGATCAACAGGCGCTCGGTGTCGGACAACGCGATCGGCGTCGAAAAGCGCATCCAGTGAGCGAGCAGGCCTCCCGCAATCACGAAGAGTGCGTCGAGGCATCGCGCAGTATTCCTGAACATGATTGAAATTACCCGATAGTCGAACGAGGCCCTGCTTATTCGACCGTTTCGGCCTGGCGCAGGCGCGGCAGCAGGCGGTCGAATTCGCGCTTGACGAGGCCGTAGCATTCGCAGGCACGGGCTTCGAGGCCTTTGCGGTCGAGCACCTTGATGTGGCCGCGGCTGTGGTGAATCAGGCCTTCGTCGTGCAACTTGCCGGCCGCTTCGGTAATGCCTTCGCGGCGCACGCCGAGCATGTCGGCGATCAGTTGCTGGGTGACGGTCAGATCGTTCGACGCGACGCGATCCACTTCGATCAGCAGCCAGCGGCACAGTTGCTTGTTCAGCGCGTGGTGACGATTGCAGGCGGCGGTTTGCGCGACCTGGGTGAGCAGCGCGTGCATGTACAGCAGCATCAGCCGGCGCAGGAAGTCCGAACGGGCGAACTGTTGCTTGAGCGCCTGTGCGCTCATGCGGTACGCGAAGCCGGCGCATTGCACCTGCACGCGGTTCGGCATGGTTTCGCCGCCCGTGAGCACCGGCACGCCGGTCATGCCTTCGCGGCCCACTGCCGCGATTTCGACGGAGCTGCCGTCTTCCATCGTCGAGAGCATCGAGATGATGGCGGTGGTGGGGAAGTAGACGTGATGGATGCGTTGACCGGAGTCGCACAGCAACTGCTCAGTGCGCAGGTGAACCAGTTCGAGATGCGGAGCTAGCGCCTGCCATTCGTGGGAAGGCAATGCGCCAAGCAAATGGTTGCCGTGCAGATCTGATTGAAGTGTCAACATGATCGGTCCTCGCGTGGAAGTCGCGCGCTGCGTGACTCCCTGTTTTTGATCCGATGCCTGCATCCTTGATAACGACGTGCTGCCTGGCGAGCAGCGAGGATGAACAGGACCGGCCCCGTATTGGCCTGGTGCGCCGCCGCCGTTTTTGTAGATCTCGTTTGCGGTGACGCGGTGTTGCGCTCTTCCTTTAGCGAGGAGCGTGCCAACCTTGGGGAAAACCAGCACTGGTGCGGCGCAGCGAGCGAAGACTTGACGATGCGCGAAGCAAAATGTGGCTTTTTGTTTCAAATATGTACAACCCACAAATCACGGGCCGGTCTCGCGCGGGGGATTTTTATCCGGCTCAAGTCCTTGATCGGATTGAGTTTGTGGGTGTTGGGCAGAGCCTTGCAGAGGGTGTCTCACGGATGCAATGCCCTTTGCATGAGGGTTGTCGAGCGGTGTCCGGGATGTGCCGGATTTGATTCAGAACTGTTCTATACGCTGCGTACGGTGCCGTACGAATCGCCGGGTTCGAGCCGCCGATAGTCGGGCAAATTCCGACAGTGATTCCGCAGACCAGACAGGCGGCTTCGCGCAGCGCGAGGTTTCATGCGGTTCTTGAGGGACCGGTCCGATCGGCGCGCGGGCTCAGCCGTAAAAACTGGCGGAAATCGCATTGACCGCGCGCACTTCACCGGCCGGCGCCGCGCATGTTGCATCGGCTTTAAACGCCGGGTTGGATGCGGACGCAACCATTTCGCGAAGTTCGGCATGTGGGATGAGCGGTACGACGCAAGGGCGGTTCGGCGGCAGATGAAACCAGTCGCGCGCGGCCCGGTAGTGTGTGTCATTGATATGAACGAAGCGCGCGAAACGCTTCGCTTCGATGACGAGTTGCCAGCCGTCGCCTGCGGCATTGCGTTCGACAGTCACGCTCAAGCCCAGATCATGGCGCTCGCCGACGCGGCGCTCCGGCAGATGAAACGCTTCCGACACAACCCGGCCGTCCGCTGCGTCGCGCAGTGTCGCAATCGTGACGTCGTGCGCGCGCGGGCCGAAGCGGTACGCGTGCGTGAAATCGAAGAACTGGCCGAGGCAGTCGGCGGCGCTCAGGCGCTGCGCGCTGTGCGGCGCGAGTTCGACCGCGCGGCTCGCGGACACCACCTTTACACAGCCGTCACGCAGGCAGACCAGCTCCAGTTGCGCGTGCAACGGTTCAGCACGCTCGTTCAGCAGATGAATATCGAGGCCGTTGAGGCCTTCGTCGGTGATCAGCACCTGCAGGGGCTGGAGCGTCTGCGCGAGGCCGTGCAGCGCGCTTTTAGGCCGTCCTGTGGCGTCGATCACGCCCCAGCCTGCGCCGGCGCGCAAGTCCTGCAACTGCCAGACCAGCGCGCCGCCGCAACCAGAGCCCGCGCGGCGCCATTCGGCGAACACGTCGCTCATCAGATCGGCGACCACCGCGCGCGACAGATCCAGGTAATGCTCCGGATCCTCGTAGCGCAAGCGCGCCGGCTCCGCGCCGTAGAGCGACTGGAGATAGTGGTCGCGCACGTCGTCGAAATCCCAGCCCGCGCCCGGGTCTCGCGGGACCGCGGCTTTCCAGCGCGGATCGTGCGCGTGGATCGTGCCGAGCACGTCGTGCAGGGTGGCGTGGTCGGGCACGTTGGCGAACGCAAGGCACTCCGCCGCAAACCGCACCTGCGCGCGGCGCACGTCGTCGAGCGGCCGTTGATACGCGCCGACGCCGTAGTAATGGGTAATGCCCTCATTAGTCGAAAACGGCCACACGCCGCCGGACGGCGAGTTGCCGACGTACGGCACATCCGGACGTTCGCGCGCGGCGATCGCGGGCAACTGTTCGGTGAATAAAGGTTGCGCGCGCATCGAAGGCGGCAGGCCGAACATGGCCGCCTGCTGGTCGACTTCGCTGCCGCCGCAGAGCACCGCAAGTGCCGCGAAGCGGCGCGTGCGGGTCAGAAACTGGCTGGCTTCGCGTTCGATCGACGCGCTGAATGCGGCGTCGTTCGGGTAGTCGAAATTCGCCAATGCGAAGTCTTGCCAGATCAGCAGGCCGTATTCGTCGGCGAGTGCGTAGAACGTATCGGATTCGTACACCATCGTGCCGCCCACGCGCAGCATGTTCATGCCCGCGTCGCGGGCCAGCGCGAACGCGTGGCGCAATTGCGCCTCGCTGCCGGCGAGCGTGACGAGATCCGCACTGGTCCAGCAGGCGCCGCGGCAGAACACCGGCAGGTCATTGATACGCAATGCGAAGCCCATGCCGTCCGCGCCGCGTTCCACTTCGATGCTGCGAAAACCGATCGAACCGAGCGAATGCGACGACGGCTCGGCTGACACACGCGCGTCATCGAGCTGCAATGTCAGCGGATATAAAGTGGGTTCGCCGTGCGTGTGCGGCCACCAGCGTTGGGCGTTAAGTACACGGACGCTGCCGCTCAGTGTGTAAGCGTCGGTCCATTGCAAAGACGAAACGGCGTCGCCGCAATTTAACGAGGCACGGCAGTCGTCGCCAACCTGCGGATGCACAAAACGTAGCGTTAGCGAAACAACGCCGTCGTCGCGATCGACGCGACTCGTCAGATCAATCGTGTCGATCGCGTGGCGCGCGTCGCTCAGTAATTCGATGGGCCGCCAGGGTCCCACCGCCTGCACCGAAGGACACCAGCCGGGCATATGTCCGAGCAACGTCGTGCGCACATTGCGAAGTGTGGACGGCGTCACGAGTCGCGGCCGCCAGCGCGCGCGCGAGCGTTTGGCCGCGAGCGCGGGAGTCAGCGAGCGGAAGCACAGCGCGAGCGTGGTATCGCCGCTCAGTTCGATGTCGAGATCGTGCGCGACGAACATCGAGTCGGAATCGAGACGCTTCACGCCGTCGACCCAGACTTCGGCGAGCGTGGCGAGACCGTGCAGCCGCAAGCGGCGTCGGCCGATGCCGGTCAGCGTGAGCCGGTACCAGTGATCGTCGAAGGCGAGCGGGGCGGGGTGCGCTACGTCGAACTGGCCGGCGGCACGCCTCGCGCTCGCGATCGTGCCGGGTACCGGCGCGGCGAGCCAGCCTTGCGCGGGCAGGTCGGCGGGCGACGCGCAAGCGCCTGGCGGCGTACTGACGCATTGCCAGCCGCTGTCGAGGCGTTGCGGCCACAGCGAGTCCGCCAGCAAGCCATGGGCTTCGGCTTCGGCGGGCGTCGGGTCGATCGTCATTACATCCACGGCGAATCCCCGAGTGTTCTTTGAAGCGTCAGACGATCTATCACGACATCACACCGTCAAGACGTCATGCCACCAGCGCGGCGAGCGGCGGCAGCGTCTTCTCATAAGCGCTTTCGAGCACGTCGAAACAGTCTTCGCACAGGTCGCGGCGCTTGCGAGCAATCGCCCGCACGAGCCGGAACTGCATCACCATCGACTCCGCCGCGATGCTTTGCGCCGCGGCCGGGATCGTGGCCGGCATCTCGAAGCCTTGCGCGCCAAGCCACAGCAGATACTTCGACAGAAACTCGAAGTTCGCGCCAAGCTGCCGCATCAGGTTGAACGAGTACGGGTGGAAGAACGCCTCGCCGCGTTCGAGCAGCATGTCGAGATGCGCGGGAAATGCGGCGCGCCACTGCGATATCGGATTGGTCAACGGCCGCCGGCTCAGATGCGCGCACAACAGTTCCGCCGACGTTTCCGCGAGCGCGGTGCCCTCCAGCGCGGGTCGCGCCTGCTTGGCGAATTCCACATACGGAAACAGCAGGTCGGGTTGCTGCGCGAATTGCGGCAGCTTGCGGAACACGCCGTCGTAGTCGTCGCCGTCGAGCTGGTGATAGCCGGTGTTGTGAAAATAGCCGAGGCGGCGCGCGGCGGGATCGATAAAGTCGATGCCCACCGTGGTCTTCGGATGCTCGCGCCGGTAGGACGTGGCGCGCGTGTTCGGCAAATAGAAGCCGTCTACTTCCACCAGCACGGTATGGCCGCGTTGGGTTTGCGCGAGCACGCGGGCTTCGAGCGAATCGTAAATGGCCAGTTCCTGCACCTGGGTGCCGTAGAGCCGCTCCAGGTCTTCGAGCGGGAATTTGAAGAACGTGAACTGATCGCCTTCGAAGTCCTGCGTGACGGTGAAGGCCAATGCCGCGCGCGGATCGAGTCCGAAACCGTGCAGCAGTTCGATCCACAGATCGACGTAGCAATTGGTTTCCTGCCACACGCGCTCGCCCTGATGCAGCGCATGCGGCGCGTGCTGCCGCAAATGCGCGGCGGGTGTGACGAGCGCAGCGGGCACAGCGGGCACAGCGGGCACGGCCGAGGAGGCACCGTCCTGAGTGGGCAAATCGACGCGGCGCCCCAACGGAAAAGCCGTTTGCGGCCCCGTCGGCGCAGGTGTCAGCGACGGGTTCATGCGCTCTCTCCGGCGCCGGGTGCAGTGGCGGGCAGCGTCTGCATGCCGTGCGCCACGCGTGCCTCGGTATCGCCCCACAGCAGCGCGCGCACGTCGTCGGGCCACGCATTCACGTCGAGCCCGTGATGCCGGAACAGCGCGAGCGTGATGCGTTCCATGCCGAAGCCGACACAGCCCGTGTGCGCGACCTCGCCGTCGTCGCAGGCAATTTTCCAGATCGCGCCGAAGTGGTCCATGTGATAGTTGAACGACAGGCAGGCGGTCTTGCCGCGCGGATCGGCGATCGGAATCAGCAGTTCGAACTTGAGCGCCTGAGCGCGCTGGCTGTCGGCGACGATCTTGCCGCCGCGGCCGAAGAACGGGTCGTTGGCGAGGTCCACTTCGACCGGCAGTTGCAGCAGCGTGACGAGCAGCGAGCCGCGTTCGATCCACATCTGGCGGAACGCCATCACCTGCGCGGGACTGCCCAGACGCACGTATTCGCGCTGGCGGAACATCTGCATGCGGCCGGGATCGAGCGACGGTTCGTGGCGGAAGCAATACGACAGCACGTCGATCGTGCGGCCGTCCGCCGGCAGCGGACCGCGCCGCGCCATCACTGGATAGATCGGATAGCAGGCGGCCGGCGTCAGCACCACGCGCGTGGGCTTCTGCTGTTCCATCCACGCATCCGCGCGATCGTCGTCGCGCTCGGTCATCGCGTCGTCGAGTGCGCGCAGCAGGCGCTGGTGGCCCATGTCGTTGCCGCAGAACGAGTGGATCGTGCCGGCCAGATTCGGGAAGCTCTTCAGATATTCGCTATCTTCGAAGTCGGTGCGGCGCATGGCCGGCGGAAAGCGCAGCACTTCCGGCTGCTGGTCCGCGCCCAGATGCGTGATGGCCACGTTCAGGCGGTCCAGCACGTCTTCGAAAATCTGGCTACGGCCGTACAGGCCGTTTTCACCGGTGTCGATCAGCAGGCCCGCGGCGAGCAGTTCGTCGCGGAAGTTCGTCGCGGCGGGTTGGTCGGTAGAAGCAGCGGCAGAAGCGCCGGCCAGTGCGGCCGTGTCGGTCATGGTGTTCATTTTGTCAGGCTCTCCCCGGAGCGGCAGGCCGTTGCGCGAGCAACAGGCTCGCCGTGTTCTGTGCGATGCGGTCGTTGTTGATCATCAGCGGCGCGGAGTGCAGGTCGCGCAAATGGCGGCCGACGCTATACGGTGTGCCGTTCTTGTAGCCCGCCATGCCGCAGATCATCAGCACTTCATGCACGACTTGCAGCGCCATGTTGGAGATGCTGGTCTTCAGCGTGTTCATGTCGGAGGCGAAGCCGAGCTGGGCCGCGAGCGGCGCATCGGCCTGCGAGCGGCCATGACGCGCGTCGTGCGCGGCGCGGGCAGCGTCCAGCGCGACCGCGAGGCGCGCCTGCATCATCTGCAGCAGGCCGACCGCTTCGGCAAGGCGCAAGCCGGCCGGTGGCACCGCGCCGGGTGTCGAGCGGGCCTGGGCGCGGAAGAAGGCTTTCGCGCGATTCACCGCGTCGCCGGCCACGCCGGTCCAGACGGACGCCCACAGCGTATGCGAGACCGGCAGCATGGTCTGGTCGGCGATCTCGGCGAACGGGGTTGGCAAAATCTGTTCGGCGAGACCACCGGCGACCAGCCGGAAGCCTTCGCTGCAGGTGCCGCGCATCCCCATCGCATCCCAGCCGCCGCGTTTTTCGAGCTGCGTTTCTTCGCGTAACGCGACGATCAGCACCTGATCGGCCGCGGCCGATTCGGCGGTGCGGCGCGCGGTGACCAGAATGCCGTCCGCGTGTGCGCCGTACGAAATCGTCGGGGCGAGCTTTTCGATCCGAAAGCGCGCGCCGTCGAGTTCGACCGAACAGGCGCTGGTGCGCATGTTGCCGCCGATGGTTTCCTCGGACGTCGCCGAAGCCAGCAGCCACTGCCGCTCGACCAGTTGCGCGAGCAACTGTCGATGCCACGCCGAGCCGCTGCCATGCGCCGCGATACACGCCACCTGGATCTGATGCATCGCGAACACCATCGCGGTCGAGGCGCAGCCTTGCGCGAGGATCTCGCAGATCGCGCCGACTTCCGCGAGCGAGAGCCCGGCGCCGCCAAAGGCGACCGCCACCATCACCGAGAGCAGGCGCTCGCGTTTGAGCGCGTCGAAGGCCTCGCTCGGGAAACGCGCGTCGCGGTCCACCGCGTCGGCGAACTGGGCGGCGATCGCGGCGCAGCGTTGTGCGGCGGCGCGCCAGCCGGGCTCGGGTTCGACCGCCGTGAGCACGACGGCGGCGTCGCCGCCGGGCTGGGCGGCGGCCGCATCCAGCAGCGGCGTGTTCATGCTGCCGCCTTCGCCTGTTGCAGCTCGGTGATCGCGGCGGCCATCGAATCGATGCTGGAGAACAGCCGGCGCGTCAGCAGACGGTCCGGGATCTCGATGTCGAACTGATCTTCGATGGCCAGCATCAGGTGCACGGTCGCGAGCGAGGACAGGCCCGCGGCGTACAGATCGGCGTCGTCGGCCAGGCTGTCCGGCGGGACATCGAGGCGGGCCGATTCGGAAAGGATGCGTCGCAATGCGGTTTTCATGGTGTGGTGCCCCCTGATTGTTGAAGTTGGAACGGTCTCTCGGATGGTTCTGGCGGAAAACGCGCGCATGTGGTGGTTGCGGGGTGGTGGTTGCCGCGGTGAGCACGGCCGTTTTCCAATAAGTCGTATTTAAGAATTGTCAAAGCCCAGCGTCAGTGCGATGCCGCACGGAAACGCGCGTTTCGCGGAAGTACCGTGTAGCCATGACAACGTGCCGGCCTGTCGAGCCAGGCCGTCGAGGGCGGCGGGCGAAGCCGCGCTCGCTGAACTCATTGACCGCTGGGGAACGTGATGAACTGGAAAACGCTGGAATTCGAGCAGCTTTCGGCACGCGAGCTATATCTGATTTTGCGCGCGCGCAGCGCGGTGTTCGTGGTCGAACAGTCGCATGTCTGTCTCGACGCCGACGGCCGTGACGAAAACTCGCTGCACGTGTTCGCGGTGGAGGACATCGCGCGGCCCATGCCGATCCTCGCCTACGCCCGTTTGCAGCCCGGCGACGCGGAAGATCCGGAAATCACCATCGACAAGGTGCTGACGAGCCCGCTGCGGCGCGGCGACGGCACCGCCGAACTGCTGATCGAACGTGTGTTGCAGGCGATCGCGGAACGCTGGCCGGGACACGCCGCGCGGGTGAGCGCGCCGCTCGGCTTGCGCGATTTCTACGAGCAATTCGGCTTTCGCAAGACCGAAGGACCGTATCTGGAACACGGCGTGCCGTTCATCGGCCTGACGCGCCAGGTGCGCAGCAGCGCGCCGCGCTTCGGTACGCGCCGCCGCGAGCGCGACGGCGCGGTGCTCGTCAATACCTTCGAGCTGTTGTGATGGGGCGGATGCTGGTCACGCCTTCGCGTGCCGCTCAGCTCGCCGTCCCGAAGCCACTGAAGCCGCCCGGGCCGCCCTACGGCGAAGCGCCGGCGGCGCCGCCGGCGGCCACCTCAGGTACGCCAACGAAAGGCCTGCGTCATCCGCTGCGCCTGCCGTTGGCGTTATTCGCCGTGACCCTGCTGCTGGTGCTGCTGCATCAAGGCCGGCTGGTCGAATTTTTCTTCCCGCTCGGCGCGTTCGGCGTCGCGCTGGTGTTGTACTGGCGCTCGCCCGCGCATTACCTCGGCTTCGTCTGCTGGCTGTTTTTCCTCACGCCGGAAGTGCGGCGTCTCGCCGACTTCGTCAACGGTGCGTTCAACGACCAGAGCCCGATCATGGTCGCGCCGTTGCTGGCCGTCGCGCTGACCGGGCTGACGCTGCTCAAGCACGTCACGCTGCTGGGCCAGCGCCGCGCGGCGCCGCTGGTGCTGATCGTGATCGCGCTGTTCTACGCGTACGTGATCGGAATGGCGCAGGTCGGTCCCGCGCCGGCCACCTACACGCTGATCAACTGGCTGTATCCGGTGATGGTGGCGTTTTACCTGACCGTGACATGGCGTCATTACCCCGACTATCACCGGGTGCTGCTGAAGACCTTTGTATTCGGCGGACTGTTGATGAGCCTGTATGGCCTGCTCGAATTCGTTTCGCCGATGCCGTGGGACGCGTTCTGGCTGATCGCGTCGAAGATGCAATCCGAGGGGCAGCCGGTGCCGTTCGGCATGCGTGTGAGCAGCACGATGAATTCGTGCGGCCCGTTCGCGGTCACGCTGATGGCGCTACTGCTCATGTCGTTCGCGGCGCGCGGCAAGGCGCGCATCGTACTCGGCTGCGTGGGCATTCCCGCGCTGCTGCTGACCAGCGCGCGCAGCACGTGGGGCGGTTTCGCGATCGCGCTGGTGTATTCGTTCGCGATGCTCGACGGCAAAAGCCGCCTGCGTTTGCTCGCCGGCGTACTGGGTCTGGCCGTGATGGCCACGCCGCTGATGATGATCGACCAGGTCGCGGAGCCGGTCATGGCGCGCTTCAGCACGATGCAGGACCTCGGCCAGGACAACAGCTATCAGGCGCGCGCGGAGTTCTACAAGAGTTTCTTTTCGTCGGCGTTTACGGATATCGCGGGGCAGGGCTTCGGCTCGATCGGGCTGGGCACCAAGCTCTCCGATAACAAATCGCAGGCCATGGTCGATTTCGACAGCGGCCTGATGGAAGTGCCCTTCGTGATGGGCTGGCCCGGCACGCTGCTGTATACGACCGGCGTGCTGATGCTGATGTGGCGGGCGTACCGCGCGAGCCGCCTGCATCCCACCGATCTGATGGCGGTGTCGGGCGTCGGCGTGGCCGTGGCGATTTTCTCGATGATGATTTTCATCAACACGCTGACCTCCGTGTCGGGAATGTTCTTCTTTCTCGGCGTGACCCTGCCGGTCATTTCGCTGCGCTACGCGCGCGAGTGTCAAACGCCGCGGCCCGCTTCCGGCGCGGTCGCTCGACGCGTCGAACAGTACCTGAAGAAAGTCAGATGAAGGACCACAGGATGAGGATTCTGATCGTCACCCATGTCGTGCGCAAAAACGATGGGCAAGGGCGAGTCAACTACGAGATCGTGCAGGCGGCGCTCGCGGCGGGTCATACGGTGACGCTGCTCGCCGCCGAAGCAGCCGCCGAACTGATCGAGCATCCGCATGTGCGTTTCGTGCGGATTGCCGGCAGCCGGCTGCCGACCAAGCTCGTGCAGTACCAGATGTTCGCGTGGCGCTGCGGCGCCTGGATTCGCGCGCATCGCGACGAGTTCGACGTGGTGCATGTGAACGGCTTTATCGCGTGGGCGCGCGCGGATGTCAACGCGGCACATTTCGTACACGACGGCTGGTATCGCTGCGGCTTCTATCCGTTTCGACTGCTGCACAACCTGTATCACGCGTATCAGGTGATCTACACGCTGCTGAATATCGCCTGCGAAAAATGGGCGTTCCGGCACGCGGACGTGATCGTGCCGGTCTCGCAGAAAGTGGCCGGCGAGGTGCGCGCGCTCGGCATCGGCTCGGCGCGCGTGCAGGTGATTCATAACGGCGTCGACGTCGGCGAGTTCACGCCCGGTGCGTCGGAACGCGAGCGTTTCAGCTTGCCGTCCGCACCGTTCATGCTGCTGTTCGCCGGTGATCTGCGGATGTCGCGCAAGAATCTCGACACCGTGCTGCACGCACTCGTGCAGACCCGCGTCGACGTGCATCTCGCCGTCGCCGGCATTTTGCACAACAGTCCGTATCCGGCGCTGGTGGCGTCGCTCGGTTTGACGCAGCGGGTCCACTTCACCGACATGGTGATGGACATGCCCGCGCTGATGCGCTCGGTCGATGCGTTCGTGTTTCCGTCGCGCTACGAGCCGATGGGATTGGTGCTGCTCGAAGCGCTGGCCGCCGGCTTGCCGGTGATCACGGTGCGCACCGCGGGCGGCGCGGAAGTGATCACGGCGGACAGCGGCATGGTGCTCGACGATCCCAACGACGCGACGGCGCTGGCCGCCGCGATCGAACGTCTGGCTAGCGACCCGGCCTACGCGCGAAACCTCGGCGCGGCCGCGCGCGAAGTAGCAGGCACCTTGAGCTGGCACGCGATGGCCGAGCGCTATCTGGCCGTCTATGAACAGGTACACGCGCGGCGCACAGCCCACGCGATGCCGTCCAACTGCGCGAGCGCGCCGGTGAAATTATGAGTGGGACTCCAATCGATTCGCTGCAGATTGGCATGCACTGGTTCAACGAACGGCCCGGTGGCCTCGATCGTATGTTCAAGGCCCTGATCGACACGCTGCCCGACCAGGGCGTCAGCGTGCGCGGCATGGTGGCGGGCAGCCCCGGCGTGTTCGACGCGTCGGGCGGCCGCGTGCTGGCATTCGCCGGTGCGCAGGAGCAACTGGGTGCGCGGCTGTGGGGCTCGCGCGTGCAGTCGCGTGCGCTGCGCGCCGCGAAGATGCCCGATGTCGTCGCCTCGCATTTCGCGCTGTATGCGGCGCCGACTGCCGGCGTGTTTCGTCGCGTGCCGAAGGTCGTGCATTTTCATGGGCCGTGGGCGGCCGAATCGTATCCGGGCGGCGGTGGCGGCTGGTCGCGCGCGGCGCGACTCGCCCTCGAACGGTTCGTCTATCGCGGCGCGACGCGTCATATCGTGCTGTCGCGGGCGTTTGCCCAACTGCTTCACGAAACCTATGGCGTGCGCGAGGAACGGATTCGCGTGGTGCCGGGTTGCGTCGACGTTGCGCGATTCAATGTACGCGCAACCAGGATCAAGGCGCGCGAGCGGCTTGGTTTGCCGCAGGATCGTCCGCTGCTGTTCTGTATGCGCCGCCTCGTGTCGCGCATGGGGCTCGAGGATCTGATCGATGCGATGGCCATCGTCAAACCCGCGCTGCCCGATGTGCTGCTGACGATCGCGGGTACCGGGCCGCTGGAAGAGCAACTGCAGGCGCGGATCGTCGCGCGTGGGTTGGAGCGCAACGTTCAGCTAGTGGGTTTCGTCGCGGATGACAAAGTGCCGCTGTGGTATCGCGCGGCCGATCTGTCGGTCGTGCCGACGGTATCGCTCGAAGGTTTTGGTCTCACCACGATCGAATCGCTGGCGGCCGGCACGCCGGTGCTGGTGACGCCGGTCGGCGGGTTGCCCGAAGCGGTGGCGCCGCTGTCGGCGGAACTGGTGCTGCCGTCGGGCGGCTTCAAGGCGATCGGCGAAGGCATCATGGAGGTGCTTCTCGGCCAACGCGCGGTGCCGGACAACGCGGCGTGCCGCGCGTATGCGCGCAAGCATTTCGATCAGGCGGTCGTGGCCGCGCAGGTCGCCGCCGTCTACCGCGAAGCGATCGACGCGTTCTGACGCGGCCGTGATCATGCGACGTCCCACCCGAAAAACTTTCGAACGTGCGGTGTGCGCCGCGGCGCTGGCGTTGCCGGTGCTGGTGCTGCTGAGTGCCGGCGGATCGGGCGGCGCCGTGACCGGCGCTGGCGCGACGCTGGCGCGCGCTGCCGAAGCGGCCGGCGCGCGCGCGTTGACCGTCGCCTCCGCCGCCGTGCCGGCGGC
Organism: Paraburkholderia bryophila; assembly: GCF_013409255.1. Lineage (NCBI taxonomy): Bacteria > Pseudomonadati > Pseudomonadota > Betaproteobacteria > Burkholderiales > Burkholderiaceae > Paraburkholderia > Paraburkholderia bryophila. Next base: position 1,034,766 of record NZ_JACCAS010000001.1, on the reverse strand, counting down.
CGAAGCGCTGGCGGCGCTGGCGCATCCGTCGTTGTCGTATCGGACCTCGTGGGTTGGCAATACGTGGGGCTACGCGGACAAGCGCTGGATGCAGATCGACGTGCAGGCAATTGCCGTCGCGCCGAATGGCGACGTGTTCACGAATGCGCCGTGGGACGAAGGCGGCGGTGAACTCGGTCAATACCGCAACGGCGAACTGGTGAGGCACGGCGGCGAGTCGCACGGCTGGGGAATGATGGGCGGCGATGCGATCGCGGTGAACGACGAATACGTCTACACCGCGCAGACGGTGGTGAGCCTTGGCAACGAGGAAGCCAAGCATCGGCCGACACCGCGCGAGGGGGAAGAGTGGACCGGCGTGGCGCGCCGCAGTCGTGCGGACATCAGCGACGGCGTGCCGTTCGCTGGGCAGGTGAAGTTTCCGGGCGGGCATCTCGCGTATCTGCTGATTTCGGCGTATCCGGCCAAAGGGGATTACGCGATTCGTGGCCTGGCCGCGGATGAAACACGGCTCTTCGTCGGGAATCAACTCGACAATCGCGTGCAGATGTTCGACGCGCAGACCATGCAGCCGGTCGGCAGTTTTCCGGTGCATGAGCCAGGCCGTCTCGCGCTCGCGCCGGATGGTTCGCTGTGGGTCATCGAGAACAGCCGCACGGATGGCGCGCGGCGCGTGGTTCACCATGCGCGCGACGGTGCGCGGCTTGGCGAACTGGCGCTGCCTGCCGGTGTCGTGCCGGTGGATCTGACCGTCGATACGCGTGGACGTCTGCTGGTCGCGGATAACGGTGTGCGTCAGCAGATACTGATTTTTACGGCGGCGTCTCAACCCGGCGCGGGCATGCAACTGTCGGCGAGCTTCGGCCAGCAGGGCGGTATCTACGCCGGTCGGGCCGGCGCGCCAGGGCCGCAGCGCTTCAACGGACTGACAGGGGTCGGCGTGGATCGCGCCGGCAATCTCTACGTGTCGATGAACGGCGCAGGGCCGCGGCCGTTCGGCGCGGGGCCGAGCACCTTCGACGGCGCGCTGCTCGAAAGCTACACGCCGGACGGTGCGCAGCGTTTCAGTCTGCAAGGGCTGTTGTTCGTCGACGGCGCGCAGTTCGTGGACGGCGAGCCGCCTTCCATTTACACCGGCAGCAAGCGCTTCACGCTCGATCTGTCGCGGCCCGCCGGTGAAGAGTGGTCGTACGCCGGCTACACGGCGGACCGTTTCCGCTATCCGTACGACCCGTACTTTCACCTGTATCTCGGCGGTCAGCGCGGCATGCCGATGGTGCGCGACGTGCGCGGACATCGGCTGCTCTATACGACCGATATGTACTCGTCGTATCTGCGCATCTATCGTTTCGCCGACGACCGCGAGACCGCGATTCCATCGGGTCTCTTTTCGCAGGCGCATATCGACGGCACGTGGCCGCCCAACCAGCCGCCGCAGGGCGAATGGATCTGGCGCGACGCGACCGGCAAGGGCGATTTCTCCGCGTCCGCGTTCGATCAGAGCACCGGCAGCACCAACGCGCCGCCACTGCGCGCGTGGTGGGTCGACAGCCGTGGCGACATCTGGCAAGGCACCGAATCGCAGGGTATCCGCCAGTTTCCGTTGCAGGGTTTCGACCACGCGGGCAATCCGATCTACCGCTATGCGGCGATGCGGCAGTACCCGCCGCCCGCACCGTTTTACCGGATCGCGCGGATGAACTACTTCCCCGACGACGACACGATGTTCGTCTCTGGCTCGACGCCCGCGCATCCGTTCGTGCAGGACAACTGGAATAGCGCGGGCTCGCAACTCGCGCGTTACGACCACTGGAAGAGCGGCAAGCCGGTGCTGCGCTATGTGATCGGCTTGCCCGATCGTGGCGCGCCGGACTGGTCGTCGATCAGCGGCTTCGCGGTGGCGGGCGACTACGTGTTCGCGATCGAAACGCGCAGCGCGATCGTGCGCGTCTACGACCGCGCGTCGGGACACGACGTCGGCCGTCTGTCGCCCGGCCGCGAAGTCGGCTCGAAAAGCGGCTGGGCCGACGTGCCGATGCCGCTCACCGCGCACCGTCTTGCGTCGGGCGAATACCTCGTGCTGGCTGAAGAAGATGCCTACGGCAAGGCGCTGATGTACCGCTTCATGCCGCCGGCTGCGCCGCAAGCGGCGGCGCCGACTCATTCAACGAATGTTGCGCAAATCCCATGAAAATCATCCATCTCGCCAATCACGCGCGCTGTATCGGCAATGGCATCGTCAACGTGATGATCGACCTTGCGTGTCTGCAGGCGCGCGCCGGGCACGAGGTGATCGTGGCTTCGGCGGGCGGCGGTTTCGAGGAACTGCTGGCGCGGCACGGCGTGCGTCATGTGGTGCTGCCGCAGTCGCCCAAGCCGTCCCGTGTGCCGGCGATGGTGGCCGGGTTCAGGCGGCTCGTCGCACAGTTCGATCCCGACGTCGTGCATGCGCACATGATGACCGGCGCTTTGATCGCACGCTTTAGCGCGTTCAGCCGGCGCTTCGTGCTGGTCACGACGGTGCATAACGAGTTTCAGCGTACGGCTTCGCTGATGGGCATCGGCGATCACGTGGTGGCGGTCAGCGATGCGGTAGCGGTCGCGATGGCGCGGCGTGGTATTCCGCGTGAGCGGTTGAGCGTGGTGCGAAATGGCACGATCGGCACGCCACGGCTTGCCGGGACGCCGGTGGCGTCGACGCCGCAGTTGGCGCATCCGTGCATCGTCACGGTGTCGGGGATGTATGAGCGCAAGGGCATCGGCGATCTGTTGAATGCGTTCGCGCTGCTGCGCCGACGTGTGCCGGACGCGGTGTTGTATCTCGTCGGCGATGGGCCTGATCGTGCGGCAATGGAAGCGCTCGCTTTGACGCTGGGTGTCGCGGAGCAAACGCGCTTTGAAGGTTTTGTAGCTGATCCGCGCGCGTATCTCGCGCAGGCCGATGTGTTCGTGCTGGCCTCGCACTATGAGGCGGCGGGGCTCGTGCTGTGCGAGGCGCGTGAGACGGGGCGTGCGATTGTCGCGACCCGGGTGGGTGGTATTCCGGAAATGCTCGATGGCGGTGAGGCCGGTGTGCTGGTGCCGGTGCAGGATCCGGTTGCGCTGGCCGACGCGTTGGGACACTTGTTGACGGATGCCGATGCACACGCCGCGTTGTGCGCGCGAGCGCCGCTCAATCTCGACAAATTCGGCGTGCAGCAGGTGAGTGACGGTTATCTCGCGATTTATGAACGGACGTTGGCCAGTTGTCAGCCGCGTCGGTTTGCGACGATGGTGACTTCGAATCTCGCGGTGCCTGAGAAGTCTTGAGGAAACTTTAGGTTGAAAGGGGCGCGATATAAGCGTGGCTGAGACGGATTACTGAACAATCTTATTTGTTCCGATGCGTGCGGTTCTTGTTTGAGACGGAGCGGGTCTAAACGGCCGCGCTACCTGCTAGTCCAGGCAGGTAGCGCGGCCGTTTGCGTTATGAAATCCTTCGTCGCCTGTTTAATGAACGAAGGGAAGCCAGTGGTGAAACGCGCCATCATTCGCGAGGGTGACACGACGTCACACGGCGGTCGTGTACTCGAAGGTAACGACAAATCCACGATCGACGGACGAGCGATAGCGGGCGTCGGACACAAGGTTCTTTGCCCGCTTTGCAAGGGCGTGTTTGCGATCTCGGACGATTTGCTCGGGCGTCGTTTTCCGCATCGGATGCATGGGAGAGATACGGCGGTGGATGGCATGCGGGCCACCTGCGGCGCGGTGCTTATCGCGTCTCAATCCCGAATGACAATCGAAGATAGCGGTGAGGTCGATCTTTCTCGCCGTGATGGTATCGGCACAGGATCGGCCGATGTTCAATCGTTTGGCCCTGCGCCGACGCTTTGCGTCGAATGTCTGAGAGCCGCTACCGAAAGCGGCGCGACGACGGTGATGCGAGGGTAGGGCATGCCGTTGTCGAAACTCGAAAGTTATCTGACGCAGCGTCGGGTACAGACCTCACTGCCTGTTCGGCTTTACGCGCTCGTTGACGGGCTGCTTTATGGCGACGCGTTTGGAGCGACCGCGCTTGAACGGTGCTCTGCCGCAATTGCTTTGTTCGACGACACGCCCGACGCTTCGCTCGCCGATGCGGGGCCGTGGCTGATCGATTTCGATAGCGCTTCGATGGCGATGCGGCACGGATTGCTGAAGCTTGCGGCGGGCGCTTCGGGTGTGTCGTGGTTGACTACGGCGTATCGGTTTCAATCGCTCGCGCGGGAATTGCGCGAGCGGTTAGACGTGCGGATGCCGAACGGTGGTACGGCGCTATTGCGCTTCTATGACGCTCGCGTTATGGGCGATATCGCACGGGTGTTGTCGTCGTCGCAACGTGCGGCGTTTTTTGTGCCGACGTTCGATTGGTTGGTGCAGGTCGATGGCGAACTGATCAGAGTGCATTCGGATGATTGAGTTGACTGCGGAACAGGTGGCGGCGCTTGCCGATATCGACGCGAAAGGTTTTGTCGAGCGGGTGCGGCAGGATCTGGTAGGCGAAGAGCCGGAACTGGCAGACGCCGCTTTTCTTTGGCAGCGGCTGTGGCGTGCTTTTAACGTCGCGCGAGGATTTGGTCTTCGGGAAGATGCTCATCTCGTCGAGTTTCTGCGACTCGAAGCTTATTCGCCTGGCTTCTATGAGAAGCCTGCGATGCGGGTTTGGATCAAGCGGTCGAGTAACTCGGCTAACTCGGCCGACGAACGGTTTCATGACTTTCTGCGTGTGTTGCGCTGGCGGATTGAACATCCAGAGTTTGTGGGAGGGTTGACGTATGGGGACGATACTGGCGCCGTTGTTGGAGAGCGCCGTCGCGGAGCTTGGGCCGGTTTTGTTGAGCGCTGGAAGGGCTTTGTTGGGTGGCGTGGCTACGGGGGCAATGGGAAGCGCGACAGGTGATGCTTCGAAGGACGACAGCAAAAGTACGCCTGCGGTGCGCGCGTTGCCGCGGACGGGTGAGAGTTGCAAGAAGTGTCCGCCGGAAGAAGGAGCCAAAGTGCGCAGGCGCCACGGTGTCAATTGGGATGCTTATCGGTATCAGGCACGTACTACTGGCTTTGCGTTCGATATAGAGCAGTGCCAGTGGAGCGACGAATGGAATTGGCTAGGAATTGACTTCGACGGGTTTCAGCCCTCCGGCTGTCTATTGCAGGAAGCGAAGGGAAACTACGATCAGTTTTTTTCTGCGCCTGATAAGCCCTTGAAGTGGTTCCAGGGATTCAAAACCATGTCCGAAATGATCGGTAAGCAGGCTCGCGTCACTCGTGCGAATCCGCCAGCCAAACTCGTATGGTATTTCCAAACGCCAAGAACACGGAGTTTTATGCTCCCGGTGCTGCGGGAGTTCGCTGTTACCTCTGTCTATCAACCGTAGTGAACGTACAAATGGATATCAGGCTTCAATTCCGCGATGAGTTACTAACCTCGACCGATTTTCCAGCAATCCTTACTCGTATTCGGCACGTGACGGACGCGATGGCGAACATCGACCCACGGTTCGCCGACTGGTATGCGCAAGGGGACAGTCGGGAAGAAGCGCACATGTATCGTGCATTCGAGAACGGACTGCCGTCCGCGGCGCTTGTCGCCGTCCTCCGTCATCGATATGCGAACGATTCTTCGTTCACGTCCGTTGCACTATGGGATGGAGATGAGGACCATAACGAGGGGGCGACGCTTGCCTGTCTAGTTGGAGACAAGTACCTGCCGGATTCCTTCGAGGTCAGTCTCTATAACGATGCCGTGTTCAGCGACCTCAAGTCGATGGAGTTAGTGGTGTTGGCGGCGATCGAGGCTTTTTCCCCTGCCTACGTGGCGGTGGCGCCGCGCGCTTACGCCGAGAAGCAGGTCTTTGATGACAAGCCTGGTGTCGGTTGGATGCTTTACTTGCCAACGGTGATAACGACGCAGCAGGTTCCCGAAGCGCGCGCACTGATTCCAGTAAAAACGACGGGCAAACAGCAAGCCGGAACAATCATCGTGAGCGTAACGGACGCCGTTTTCTCAGTAGACAACCCTGAGCATATCGAAATCGCCAACCGCATCGAGATCCGCCTTGTTGATCAGGATCTACTGCCTCGCTACACGAACCTTTGAGACGGATAGCCGCCCAGATTAAATCACCCACCAAAAGACAGAGAGGATTGACGTATGGGGACATTATTCGCGCCATTGTTAGAGGCAGCAGTCGCGGAACTCGGGCCAGTTTTGTTGAGCGCGGGCAGAGCGTTATTGGGTGGCGCGGCAACGGCGGCAACGGGCAGTGTGTCGGGTGACAAGTCGAAAGAGGACAGCAAGGCCACGCCCGCAGTGCGAACGCTCCCGCGTACTGGCGAGACCTGCAAGAAATGCCCGCCGGACTCAGGATCGAGAATTCACCGCAGACACGGCGCGAATTGGAACGCATACCGCTACCAGGCGCGCGTCACGGGCTTTGCATTCGACAAGGAAGCATGCCGTTGGAGTGAAGAGTGGCATTGGCTGAAGATCGACTTTGATGGATTCCAAGCTGTCGACTGTCTTCTGCAGGAGACCAAGGGCAACTATGACCAGTTCGTCGACGGCTCTATACCTGGCGCGGAGGACTTTTTTAAAGGATTCGAATCCATGGAAGATCAGGCAATGACGCAAGGAACCGAAGTGCGCTTGAATCCGCCAACGCGTCTGACGTGGTACTTTCAGACACCTCTCACGCAACGCAAAATGACCAGGCTACTCGCGCTCCTCGGCATCCATTCCACCTATCAACCCTGAGCGGATATGGAAATCAACGCGATGTTCCGGGACACATTCTTATCGTCCAGCGATTTCCCGGCGATGCTGGCCCGCGAGTCCACCATCGTCGACACGCTTTCGACGAAGAGCGCGCTGATGACTCGTGCGAACTGGTCTCTGAAGGGGAATACTCTTGACGAAGCGACACAGTACCCAGCATTCACCGCCGACGGTGCGGCTTCTTCGCCGGCGATCGCCGTCCTCACTGAGGAATTCAGAAGGGGAGCATCGAACGTGTCCCATGCCGCTATCTGGAATACCAGAACGGGACCGAACGAGGGCGCGTCCATGTCGTGTCGCGTGTCCGATGCAAAGGTGCTAGCGGACAACTTTGCATTAAGAGTGGGTGTGCCCGCCTGTTTTGCAGCGGCCGACGATCTCGCGGACGTAGTCAGGACAATCGTTGCGACGTTCCAGCCTATGGTTGTTGAAGCCTCGCCGGCCGGCTACTTCGAAAAGCAGGTCTTCGACGACAAACCCGGCGTCGGCTGGATGCTCTACCTACCGAAGATCATCACCGTGCAACAGGTTCCAGAAGCTCGCGCGCTAATCCCTGTACCCGTGAATGGCAAGAACCAGACCGGCACGATCATCGTAAGCGTAACGGACACCGTCTTCTCGATGGACAACCCCGAGCACATCGAAATCGCCAACCGCATCGAGATCCGCCTCGTCGATCAGAATCTACTGCCTCGCTACGCGGACCTTTGAGCCGGACGGCGGTCGACCAGCCCGCTCACAAAAAAAGCCACACTAACTCATCGACAACGTCACCCGCGCCCAAACCTTATAAACCACCCCACGCAACTCACTCGACCCATGCAGCGACAGCCCCAGATTCGCCGCCGCTAGCGCCAGCGCCGCCAGAATACTCACAGGCAGCGCCGTAATCGTTTCAGCCAACGCAAGCGCAACAAGCAGAAACATCAGATGAACCAGCATATTGCGCACGATGGACCACACATGCAGCCGCGAGAAGACCAGCAACACCGCATAGTCGAAGAAACTCTTCAGCACCACGACAGCCGCCGCGCCCATGATCCCAAACCAATGAATCCCACACCACAGCGCGCCGGCAAACACCGGTAATTCGATCCAGCTAACCCCGGCAATGGCCGCCGGACTCGTCTGCGCCTGAATCAGAATCCCCAGAATGCCCGACTGCCCACTCAGCCATACCCCTAGCACAAGCACACTAGCAACCGGCGCCGCAGCCGCCACCGTCGGCCCGAGCCACAGCATCAAAAACGGCTTCAACGCGAACAACGCGACGATCACGCAAGGCGTGAACGCGCCGTTCAGAAACGCGAGCGCCCGATGCGCGAGCGCATCGGCATCTGCGCGCGAGACCGCCGAGAGTCGCGGAAACAACGTGCGCACCATCGCAACCGGCAGCAGATTCAAACGCGTGATGAGGTTCTGCGGCGTCGCGTAGTAAGTCACGAAGCGCGCGCCGAGCAACGCGCCCACCAGCACCCGATCGAGCGTCGACGCAATCATGTTGGCGCCGGAAAACAGCAGCATCCAGCGACCATAACGAAACAGCTCTGCCATTACGCGCCATTGCGGCATCCTTACACGTCGAATGCCGATGGCGCGAAACGCGGCCGCGCCAAGCATCACGCCCGCGATCAAACGCGCCAGCACGGCCGCCGGTATTACGACGGCCAGCGAAGGCGAAAAACAGAAAATCGCCGCCAACGGCAGCAGTTGAAACAGCGCGGTGCCGATCGTCTGATTGATGTTGAAACTGGCGAAACGCTCCACGCCGTTGATCGCACCGGCAAATACCCACGAGACGTTCGCGATCGGCACGGCCACCGCGATCCACGGCAGACTCGCCATCACTTCGCGTTGAAACTCGGGTTCGATCTTCACACCATGCGTGATGTAAATGAAGGTGCCGAGATAAATCAGCAGCCCGCCGACAATGCCGGTGCCCAGGTTCATGAACCACGCGCTCCAGAAAATCCGCTCGATCGAATCGTCGTTGGCGGCGCGTGCCTTGGAGATCTGATTTTCCGTCGCGAGACTCGTGCCGAGATCGAGCACGCTGAAGTAGCCGATCAGCGCCCACACCAGATTGATGACCCCGTAGCGCTCCACGCCCATCAGATGGATGTACGCCGGCACGGTCACCAGGGACACGAAGGTCGGCGCGATCGCTCCCGCGAAGTTGATGAAGATGTTCCTGACGATACTTCTTTCCATGGTGCCCTTGTCCGGCGGCTGAAGTCCTTCAATGGTGGGGTTCGTCGCGGACGCCGTCGGTTCGCGGCCGCACCTTGCGGCATGCGTGGCACGTCGGCGTCGGTGTCCCGTCGCAGCCTCGAATAGTGCCCTGGTGCCCCTTGTGCCTGTGTGGGTGGCCGTACAGATAGTTGCGATCCGCCAGGGTTAAATGAATAGCCAATAGAGGGTAGGGCCGTTGCGACACCCTCGGCATCGGCACTCAGTGTCGCTATTTAACGGGGTTTGACCATGAAGCAGGGCGAGAACGGCGAGAGTGGATTGAACGCACGGTTGATCTCCCTATGCGTTCCCACCTGCAACCGGCCTGCGTTGCTCGAACAGGCCATCGACAGTTGTCTCGCGCAAACCTACGGTGAATTCGAAATCGTCATCGGCGACGACTCGGCCGACGACCGCGCGCAACACCTCGTGGAACGCTGCCGTTCGCGCAGCACACGGCCCATCCGCTACGAACGCAACACGCCGCGGCTCGGCCAGGCGGGCAACGTCAACCGGTTATTCGCACGTGCGCAGGGCGCACGCCTCGTGCTGCTGCACGATGACGATCTGCTCGAGCCAGACGCATTGACGTGTCTCGACGCCTGCTGGCAGCGCTACCCGGCATTGACCGCGGCGTTCGGCAAACAGCGTGTGATCGCCGACGACGGCACGCCGCGCCCGCAAGCCACCGAACGACTGAACGTCGACTACCGCCGCGTGCCGGAACGCGCCGGCCGCTTGCCCGTGCCCGCATTGGCCGGCATCGACCAGATGTTCCCGAACAACGGCTACCTCGTGGATACCTTGGCGGCGCGCCGGATCGGCTATCGCACGGTGGCCGAGGTGGGCGAGGCGTGCGATTTCGATTTCGGTCTGCGCCTGAGCGTCGACGCCGCCGCAATCTGTTTCGTGGACGAGTTCGTGTCGATATCGCGCGAAACGGCGCAGTCCATTTCGACCCATGCGTTGCCCGCCATGCACGCGTTCGCGCAACTGCGCGCGAGCCGCGTGCCGGCCGCGGCGCAGGCCGCCCGCGACGACGCGTTGCGCCGGGTCGCGCCGCGCGCCGCGTCCGCGTATGCGCGAGCCGGCGAACCGGCCAACGCATGGCGTGTGCTGCTATCGAAGCATTACCCGATGCGCGACCGACTGCGCGCGCGGTTTTTCTATCACGTGCTGCTCGCGGCCCGTTCCACTTTTGCGCTGCGTACGCCGCACGGCGGCTGAATCTATTTTTTGCATCGTTTCATTGAAGCTTGTCTTTCGCACAACAACGCTATCCGTGCCGTCCGCGCCTCGAAGTCACAAGGGCTATGTGGCAAGGCGTACAGAGGATAGGTATGAGGTTTGTTGTAATGCTTGAAAGGTAAGCACAGTGAGGAGCGAAGCGTGAGGCCAGTAGTCTTCGATGGTCAGTTCGGTTGGTTCCATCCGGCGAATGGGCCGCATGGCGTGGTGTTGTGTTCTCCGTTCGGCTACGACGCGCTCTGCACGTATCGCGGTTTGCGCAGACTGGCCGAGCGGCTCGCCGAACGCGGCATGCCGGTGTTGCGCTTCGACTACCCCGGCACCGGCGACTCGGCCGGCGACGCGAGCGAACCCGGCCGCTGGCGCGCGTGGATCGACAGCATCAAGGAGGCCGTCGCGTGGCTGCGCGAGTCCACCGGTGTTGCGCGCGTCAGCTTGTGCGGGTTGCGTCTGGGCGGCACGCTGGCCGCGCTCGCGGCGCAGGAACTCGGCGGCGTGGACGGCCTCGTGCTGCTCGCGCCGGTGCTGTCCGGCAAGAATTATCAGCGTGAGTTGCGCGCGCATTACCGGCAGTGGCTGTCGATCCCGGCATCGATGGATTGCGTTCATGAACCCGATACCGACGCCTTCGTCGAGGCCTACGGTTTTCGTCTCTATCAGGACACGCTGGAGAGTCTGCGCGCCGTCGACTTGCGACGCGACGCGCAGCAGCCCGCCGCGCGCGTGCTCGTGCTCGATTCGCTGGACGCCGGACGCGTCGACGCGCTGGTCGCGCACTATCGCGAGCAAGGACTCGAAGTCGAGCGGCAGCCGTTCGACGAATACAGCAAGTTCATGCTGGAATCGCTCGACAGCGAGCTTCCGCGAGCCGCGTTTGCATCGATTGAAAACTGGCTGACGGATCGTGACGGCGACACGATGGCGAGCGCGCGCGCGAATGTCGGCGGCGCTGCGGACCACGCTGCGGTTCATTCAGCCACTCATGTGGCCACTCACGCTACTGACCACATCGCCGGCCATCCCGTCGCACCGAACGTGGTCGAGACGCCGGTATGGCTCGATGGCGGCAGGTTATTCGGCATCTACTGCGCACCCGCCGCGCGGTGCGAAGCGCATGCAAGCGCCACCGCGCCGGCCGCGCTGCTGTTGAACACAGGCGCCGTATCGCGGATCGGCAATGCGCGGCTCAGCGTGCGTTTCGCACGGCGTCTCGCGCAACAGGGCGTCAGTTCGCTGCGGGTCGACCTCCGCGGTCTGGGCGACAGCCTGCCTTCCGTCGATGGCTTGAACCTCGACGCGTTGTACGCGCCGGAAGGCGTCGACGATGCCGCGTGCGCGGCCCGCTGGCTGAACGCGCAAGGGCATCGCGGCGCGGTGCTGCTCGGCATTTGCGCGGGCGCCTATATCGGCCTGCATGCCGCCGCGCGCGAACCGGCCGTGACCGGCGCGGTGCTGGTCAACCTGCAGAAATTCACCTGGCGCAACCTCTGCGACGAGCAGGGCAAGCCGGCGGTTGCGCCCGCAACCTTCGGGTCGACGCGCAGTTATCTGCGCTCCATGTGCCAGCCGCGTAAATGGCTGCGCGTGCTGAAGGGGCAGTCGGGCGGCTTGCCGGTGGCGCGCGAGTTGACGGCGCGCTTCGCGGCTCGTGTCGCCGCGACGCTGGCCGACCGGCTCGAACGCCTGAGCGGCATCGAACTGGGCGCGCGCGAAGCGCACCGCCTGATTGCCGCGGTCGATGCCAAAGGCGCCGAGACGCGTCTCGTCTACGGCGTGCTCGACGAAGGCGTCGAGGAACTGGAATGTCACTTCGGCGCGCACGGTGCGCGGCTGCGGCGTTTTCATCACGTTCGCGCGGCGTTTTGCGAGCGGACCGATCACGCGATCCTGTCGTCGAGCGCGCAGGAAAACGTGATGTCGTACTTTGAGAATTTCTATCGCGACAGCTTCAGCGAGATCGCGCGGACCGACACCGAACCAGCCCACGACGCGCGTGCGACGCGCTCCAGCTGGCGGCAGTCGAGAGCCGCGCAATGGCTTGTAAAGCGGGCGCGCGCGGTTCGTCTATTCGGAGAAGCATCATGATTGCGCGGGACGTCCCGCACACGTGAGCTTCCGGGGAGGAGCGCCATGCATCGTCAAACCGAACTGGATCGCATCAATCGCGTTGCGTGGAATTCGGCCGACGCCGCGCGCGTCTTCACCCAGGAGAAGACCTTCTCGGACCCCGGCGAGGAGGCCGCCTTCGGCTGGCTCGCGCCGCGTTGCAGCGGTACGCCCGTGCTCGATATCGGCGTCGGCACCGGTCGCACGATTCCGTTGATGACCGCGATCTCGAACGACTACACCGGCGTGGACTACACCGAGAGCCTGCTCGAGCTGGCGAGGTCGCGCTATCCGACGCGCGATTTGCGGCACATGGACGCGCGCGATATGTCGGCGTTGCCGTCAGGTCACTACGGACTCGCCGAGTTCAGCTGGAATGGGATCGACTGCGTCGACTACGACGACCGCGTGCGCATTCTCGAAGAGATGTATCGCGTGGTGCGGCCGGGCGGCTATGTGCTGTTCTCCTCGCACAACCGTGGCGGCCCAGGCTATCTCGAGAACATCTGGCAACTGTTGCCGCATTTCACGCCCAACCCGCTCAAGCTCGGCTGGCGCACGCTGATTTCCGTGCGGCGGTTTCAGCTCGGCACGTTGAACTATCTGCGCCATGTGAAGCTGAATCACGACTACGGCGCTTACGCGGTGAAGACCGCGGCCGCGCACAACTTCGGCATTGTGATCGTCTATACGACGCTCGGCGAGCAGCGCCGCCAACTCGCGCAGGTCGGCTTTCAAAGCGATACGGTGTTCGGTAGTTGCGAAGGCAACCGTATTCCCGACGACGTCGAGGACAGCGGCGCGTGGTGGTTTCATTTCATCGCGCACAAGCCGATGGCCGCCTGCCGCTTCGATTGAGATGGCGCATTCGCGATGGCGCATTCGCGCTCGCGCCCTTCGGGATCGCGCACGCCGCGCGATCGAGCCGCGCCGTCATCTTCTCCGCCGAACGTGTCGTTCGGACGCTGCCCCGTCTCTTTCCGCCAGCGGCGCGCCACCGCGCCGTGTCGGTCAGACAAATCGCTGCGCTACGTGCGTCTTCGCACTATGCAAATTTTGCAACGCAGGCATGCTTGGGACGCAAGCTTATGGCCCATCAAAATATGCGGCGTTACACGGACGAAACAATTCTTCAGAGGGATAACCCTGTCAGGACGTTTCCCAACTGGCGCATCTGTTTTGAAGCTAGCAACGTATCGTAAAACAACCAGGTAGCATCAATAAAACGACACACGAGGGCCGCTTGATCAACAGGCTACGCGGGGGCAAACACCGCTTCGGGGAGAGTGTCATGGAACAGGCAAACAAGGATCGATCGCTGGTGAGCAAAGTCATGGACGGACTGGTCACCGGCATCGTCGAAGAGAAGTACGGCGCCATCCTGCCACCGCAGGATGTGCTGTCGAAGGAGTTCGACGTCAGCCGCACCGTCATGCGCGAGGCGCTGTCGATGCTGCTCGCGCGCGACATGCTGGACGTGCGGCCGAAGATCGGCACGCGCATCCGGCCGATGAGCGATTGGCGCATGATCGACGAAGACGTCGTGCAATGGCGTTTTCGCGCGAAGCCCGATCCGCTGTTTCTGCGCGACGTGATCGAGTTCCGCATCCTGATCGAACCGCGCGCGTCGGCGCAGGCGGCCGCGCGCGGCAGCGCCGCCGACATCGCGGGGATTCGCGAGGCGTTCGAGGCGTTCCGCGCGATCCGGCCGGGCGAGCCCGGCTATCAGGAAGCCGACGAGCTGTTCCATACCCGCATCGTGGTGGCGAGCGGCAATCAGTTCTTCAAGCAGATGGCGGCGATCATTCGCGGCGCGCTGTCGACGGTCAATCCGATCGTCAGCACGCGGGAAGGGCTGTGGGAGACGGCGGTGAATTCGCATCGGCGGGTGGTCGACGCGATCGAACGGCGCGATCCGAAGGAAGCGGAAATCGCCTCACTCGCAATGATCGATTACACGGCGGAAGAAATCGGCAGCCAGTTTTCCGGGGAACCGCCCGTCACGCGCGAATAAGCGCGCCCACTGCCGCGACGGCGGCAGGCGGATTGTCTTCGACGACCTTGCAGCACGGACGACGCAAGCTCATGTTCACGCGTGAGCGAGCGGCATGCGCGACAATAGCGCCTGTTCGGAACTGCATGGACTCGAAGAAACAATGACAACTACGTCAACATCCGCGGCAAACGCAACCCAGCAATCTTCACCGGACCGTGTGATTCGCTGGGGGATCGTCGGCACCGGCCGGATTGCCCGCCGCTTTGCGCAGGGACTGGCGTTCGTGCCGCACGCGCAACTCAGCGCGCTGTGGTCGCGCCGCGCGGAACCCGCCAAGGCCTTTGCCGAAGAATTCGGCGGCGAGGTCTGCGCGAATTTCGACGCGCTGCTCGCGAGCGGCATCGACGCGCTTTATATCGCGACCGTTCAGGACAGCCACGCCGACTACGCGATCGCCGCACTGCAAGCCGGCCTGCACGTGTTGTGCGAGAAACCCGCCACCATCAACCAGCCGCAGCTCGAGCGTGTGCTCGACGCCGCGCGCGCCGCGCAACGGCTCTTCATGGAAGCCATGAAGCCGCCGTTCTATCCTCTCTACAGAAAGTTGCGCGCGCATCTAACGGCCGAGCCGATCGGCGACGTCGGACTCGTGCGCGCCGGCTGTTCGGTGCCGGGCGTGCCGGACGATCATCCGTCGCTGTCGTTCGAGCATGCCGGCGGCGCGCTGCTCGATATCGGCATCTACGAGATCTTTCTCGCGGTCGACTGGCTGGGCGCACCGCGTGAGGTGCAGACGCTCGGGCGGCTCGGGGCCACCGGCGTCGATCTGTTCGCGAGCCTGAACAGCCAGCACGAGCGGGGTATCGCGCAGTTGTTCTGCGGGCTCGATCTGCACGGCAAGGGCGACGCGCTGCTAATGGCCAAAGGCGGCCACGTGACGATTCACGAGCCGTGGTGGAATCCGTCGCGCGCCACGATCCGTTACGCCGATGGGCGCGTGGTCGAACTCGACGAGCCGTTCGAAGGCGGTGGCCTGAACTACGAGAGCGCACATTTCTGCGAGCTGATTCGCGCGGGGAGGTTGGAGAGTCCGCTGATGCCGCACAGCACGTCGGTGCAGATGATCGCGATGGCCGACGCCGCGCGCGCGGCGCTGGGGCTGAAGTTCGCGGGGGAGTGAGGGCTGCGCCGCGGCGTGCGGCCGATGCGCGGTTTGGCGCCGCTCGTCGCTGGCATCGCCGCGTGGCTCGCCGAGGCGGTGGTACGATTTGCGCGGGCCACGCCGCGCATTCAATCGCGCCGTCGGCCCGCAGCTTTCGAACACCTTCCACTGGAGCCGCCTGCCATGCGCATGCTTGGAAAATTGTGGCGCGACAACAAGAGCCTCGTCGCGTTTCTGTTCTTGATGGTGCTGTTTCGCAGCGCCGTGGCCGACTGGAATGTCGTGCCGAGCGGCTCGATGCTGCCGACGATCCGCGAAGGCGACCGGATCTTCGTCGACAAGATGGCCTACGATCTGCGCGTGCCGCTCACGCACATCACGATCGCGCATCTGCATGATCCGCAGCGCGGCGATATCGTCACGATCGATTCGTCGGTCGCGCATGAGTTGATCGTCAAGCGTTTGATCGGCGTGCCGGGCGACCGCGTGGCAATGCGCGACAACGTGCTGTACGTGAACGGCGCGCGCGCCGATTACCAGCCGCTGAAGCTGAAGCCGCTGCCGGGCGATGCGACCTCGCCGGGCGATTATCTGACCGAGCGCTTCGACGGTGTCACGCACACGATGCGGCTCGCGCCCGACGCGCCCAGCCCGCGCAATTCGTTTGGGCCGGTAACGGTGCCGCCGGGCGAGTATCTGATGCTCGGCGACA
This sequence comes from Paraburkholderia bryophila, assembly GCF_013409255.1. Taxonomy (NCBI): domain Bacteria; kingdom Pseudomonadati; phylum Pseudomonadota; class Betaproteobacteria; order Burkholderiales; family Burkholderiaceae; genus Paraburkholderia; species Paraburkholderia bryophila. The sequence continues at coordinate 1,018,514 of NZ_JACCAS010000001.1, read as the reverse complement.
ATCGCGACGACAGCGCCGACTCGCGTTACTTCGGTTTCTTTCCGCGCAAGGAGCTGATGGGCCGCACGCGTCACGTGGCGTTTTCGCTCGACCCGGACCACTACTACGCGCCGCGTTTCGAGCGCTTCGGCGCCGCGCTGGACCCGCACGCGGCGCCGCTCGCGAGCCGCTAGACGACGCGAGCTGAGCGATTTTCCGGACTCGCTGCGGGAGGCACTGCAGGAGGCTCAAGCGGATGCTCAGTTGCGTGACGGCAGCGCGAGGCGTCGTTCGTACCAGCGCTGCACCCCTTCGAGCAGTTGACACATCACCCAGTAGACTGCGGCCGCGGCCAGATACAACGGCAGCGGCTGATAGGTCGACGCGATGATCTCCTGTGCGCTGCGCAGCAGTTCGGTGACGGTAATCACCGACACCAGCGACGTGTCCTTGATCAGGCTGATCAAACTGTTCGACAGGCTCGGCACGGCAATGCGCAGCGCCTGCGGCGCGATCACATAGCGCAGCGTCTGGCGGCGTGAGAGACCGAGGCTGTAGGCGGCCAGCCATTGGCCGTTGTGAATGCCCAATATCGCGCCACGCATGCTCTCCGACAGATACGCCGCGACATTCGCCGACAGCGCTATCACGCCGGCCGGCGTCGGATCGAGCGAAATGCCGAAGCTCGGCAAGCCGTAGTAAATCACGAAGATCTGCACCAGCAGCGGCGTGCCGCGCATCACGCTCACGTAGATGCGCGCGAGCCACTTCAGCACGCGGTTGTGGCTCACGCCCATCAGCGCGAGCACGGCGCCGGCCAGCAGGCCGAAGAACATCGACAGAACCGCGAACTTGACCGTCAGGACGGCGCCCTGTGCAAGCACGGGAAGCGATTGGACGAGCAGGGAAGTGGTGGACATGAGCGGGAGCGTCGGGTCGGGTTGGCGTGAGGTTGGCGTCGGGGTGCCGTCGGATTGCCGTCGGCGTTGACGCGCAAAGCGCACATCATAAACGTCGGCGGATTTTCGGGCGTGGTGCAAAAAGCGAAGGGCGGCATCGATCACGATGCCGCCCTTCGTTTCATGCAGCGCCGCTTACTTGATCGGCTTGCTGACGTCGATACCGAACCACTTGTCCGAGATCTTCGCGAACGTACCGTCTGCTTCGAGCTGGTTCATCGCGTCGTCGATCGCCTTGGCGAACTTCGGGTTGCCCTTCCTGAACGGAATGCCCGACGGGTTGCCCGCGCCGACGTTCGCGCCGCTGCGCAGCGGCAACTGCGAGTTCTTCATCAGATACGCGAGCATCAGACGGTCGTTGAGCGCCGCGTCCAGACGGCCGGCGGCCAGATCGCGCAGATATTCGGGCGCGCCCGGATACGTCTTCACGTCGATGCCCGGCACGGCCTTGGCCATGTCCATGTAGTTCGTGCCCAGCGCGACGCCGAGCTTCTTGCCCTTCAGGTCGTCGAGCGACTTGAACTGGCGCGTGTCGTCTTTACGCTGGATCAACTGCGCGGCCGAGTACGTGTAAGCCGGCGAGAAGTCGAGCACCTGCTTGCGCGCGTCCGTAACGCCAACCTGGTTGGCGATCACGTCGAACTTGCCCGCCTGCAAACCGGCGATGATCCCGCTCCATTCCGTCGTGACGAATTCCGGCTTCACGCCGAGCTTGGCCGCGACGGCCTTGGCGACGTCGACGTCGTAGCCGACCAGTTCACCCGACGGCGTCTTCGAGTTGAACGGCGGGAAGGTGCCTTCCAGGCCGATGCGCAACGTGCCGCGCTGTTTGACCTGGTCGAGCAGGTCGTCCGCGTGCGCGGCGACGGCGGTGAACGACGCGCCGATCAGACCGGCGACCAGAAGCTTTTTCAGCAAGCCCAATTTCATCCTGTACCTTTTTGTTCGTCTGGCGTTTTAACAGACGAAAGCATAACAAAGCAGACTATCGAAACCTAAATACTGTTTGTTTATGTCTATATTCCCATGCGAATTGCATGGATAGCGTTGGCGGTATGGACGACCTTGAGGCCGGCGCCACCGCCGTCGTCATTGCCGCTTAACGCAGCGCCTGTGCGCATTCGGCCACCAGCGCCGGTCCACGGTAAATGAAGCCGGTGTAGAGCTGCACCAGCGCCGCCCCGGCCGCCAGCTTGGCGCGCGCGTCCTCGCCCGAGAAAATCCCGCCGACGCCGATGATCGGCACCGTTTCGCCGACTTCGGCGCGCAGCTTGCGAATTACCTCGTTGGACGCATCGAACACCGGTTTGCCCGACAGGCCGCCGGCTTCGTCGCCGTATTGCATGCCGGCGACGGCGGTGCGCGACAGCGTGGTGTTGGTGGCGATCACGCCTTCGAACCGGTGACGCAGCAGCGTGTCGGCGATCGACTTGATCTGTTCGTCGTCGAGATCCGGTGCGATTTTCAGCGCAAGCGGCACCAGCTTGCCGTGCAGGTCCGCGAGACGCTGCTGCTTGTCCTTGAGCGCCGCGAGCAGCGCGTCGAGTTCGCCCGCGCCTTGCAACTGGCGCAGGTTCTTCGTATTCGGCGACGAAATGTTGACCGTCACGTAGCTCGCGAACGGGTACACGCGTTCGAGGCAGTACAGGTAGTCTTCGGCGGCGCGTTCGATCGGCGTGTCGGCGTTCTTGCCGATGTTCAGCCCGAGCGTGCCGCGATAGCGCGCGGCTTGCACGTTCTTCACGAACTGGTCGACGCCCGCGTTGTTGAAGCCCATCCGGTTGATCACCGCGTTCGCCTGCGGCAGACGGAACATGCGCGGCCGCGGATTGCCCGGCTGCGCGCGCGGCGTGACCGTGCCCACTTCGATGAAACCGAAACCGAGCGCGGCCAGACCGTCGATGCACGCGCCGTCTTTATCGAGCCCCGCGGCGAGCCCGACCGGGTTGCGGAACGTCAGCCCCATCACGGTGCGCGGCGCATCCGGCACGCGCGGCGCGAGCACGCCCGCGAGGCCGGTACGGCCGGCGGCGGCAAGCATGCGCAAGGTCAGGTGGTGAGCGTCTTCCGCGTCCATGCGAAAGAGTTGGGCGCGTACAAGCGGGTAGAGGGAACTGAACACGGGACGAAGCCGGGCGGCCGGAAAATGGGAACCCTCCATTTTAACGGCTTTGAGGCTTTAATGAGACTGATTGAAAGCGGGGCGAACGGTGGGGGCGCGGTTTGGGAGTGCCCGGGTCGTAACTCGGGGCGTAACTCGGGCGTAGCCGGCGGCGTCACCCGGGGTTCAATTCACTGGCAGGATCAGGGCCGCAGCGGTCCGCGCCGGCCGTGGATCGCCAGATCGACTGGCGGCATGTCGATGCTCTCTGGGTCGAGCACGTGCCAGGCGCCGTCGATCAAGCCTTCGAGCGGCCGGAAATTCGCCTTGTAGGCCATCTTCGGGCTTTCGCGGATCCAGTAGCCGAGATACACGTACGGCAACTTCAGGCTGCGCGCCTGTTCGATCTGCCAGTAGATGTTGTAGGTGCCGAAGCTGGTGTGCGCCAATCCCGGCTCGAAAAACGTATACACCGACGAGAGCCCGTCGCCGAGGATGTCGATCATGCTGATCATGCGCAGGATGCCGGGCACATCAGGCTGATCCGGCCACGGTTCGCGAAACTCCACCAGCCGCGAGTTGATCCGGCTTTGCAGCAGGAACTGTTCGTACTGGTCGCGGCTGTCGCGGTCCATGCCGCCGCCCGCATGCCGCGCGGATTGATAGCGCATATAGAGCGCGTAGTGCTCTTCGTCGTAGTGCAGCGGCGCGACGGTCGCGATCAACTGGCCATGCTTCTTCCAGACGCGGCGTTGCGTGCGGTTCGGCTCGAACTGGTCGACCGGCACGCGCACCGGCACGCAGGCGCGACAGCCATCGCAATACGGCCGGTAGGTGAACACGCCCGAACGCCGGAAGCCGGCCTTGACGAGATCGGTGTAGACGTCGGAATTGATCAGGTGGCTGGGCGTGGCGACTTGCGAGCGCGCGATGCGGCCATCCAGATAGCTGCAGGGATAGGGCGCCGTTGCATAAAATTGCAGCGCGGAAAGCGGTGAAAGAGGCAGCTCGTTGGGATGAGTCACGTTGGCAGCTCTCGAAGCGTCTCTGGTAATGCAAACCCGGCGTGCCTGTGACGGCTCGTGACCCATGGCTCGGTAGGCGACGGATCCGGATTCGGCCTGATTCTTCCCGGCTGGCTGTCTCTCGGCGCCAGCGCGGGTGTTGCTTTGTCAATCAATCGTTTAGCGTGGCCGGTCGGCAGACGGTCGTGCCGGAAAGCTTGCATAAACGGTAACACGAAAATTTTCGCGGGGCTGCGGCGATGAAGCTCTGGTATTGAATCATCAAACGGGCGACGCGAGTTGTAGCGGTAAGTATATTGCGGATGGCGGCGGGCTGTTTCGGCGTGTGATCAGCAATCGGGAGCGACGGGCTGCTGCGCGAGCAGCGTCGCGAGCACCGCCTTGTCGAAGCGCCACGGAATCGGCGGTGCGCCGACCGTCGCGCGAACATGCGAGATAAACGCCTTGCGCGCGATCTCGCGACCGCCGAGCGAGGCCAGATGCGACGTGTTCTGCTGGCAATCGATCAACTCGATGCCATGGCTTCGCAAGTGGCCGATGAGCGCGGACAACGCAATCTTCGAGGCGTCCGTGACCTCCGCGAACATCGATTCGCCGAAGAACATCCGGCCGAACGACACGCCGTACAAACCGCCCACACGCTTGCCCTCGAACCAGCTTTCGATGCTGTGCGCATCGCCGACACGATGCAGCGACGAATACGCTTCGACCACGTCCGCGGTTATCCACGTGCCGCGCTGACCGCGCCGCGGCGCCTGCGCGCACGCGCGCATCACACCGGCGAAATCATGGTCGACGCGGATTTCCCACGCGTCGTCGCGCAGCACGCGTTTTAGCGTCTTGCGCAACGACGGCGATAGTTTGAACTCGGCGGGCCGCAGGATCATGCGCGGGTCGGGGCTCCACCACAGTACCGGCTGGCCGTCCGAGTACCACGGGAAAATGCCGCGCCGGTAAGCGTCGATCAGCCGCGACGGCAGCAGGTCGGCGCTGGCGGCCAGCAGCCCCGGCGCGCCGCTGGCGGCGCCGAGGGCACGCTCGACAGAGGGAAACGGATCGTCAGGTCCGAGCCAGGGCACCATGGGCGCCGCTCAACCTTCGCGCAGCGAGCGGAAGATGTCGCCCGTGTGCAGGCCGAAACTGCCGGCGGCACGGTCGGCGAAAAAGAAGCGCAGGGTCTGGCCGACCGTGGGGAAGGCGATCTCGTCCCACGGAATTTCATGTTCCTCGAAGAGTTTGACTTCGAGGCTTTCCTCGCCGGCGGCAATGTCGAGATCGAGCAGCCGCGCCATATAGAACAGATGCACCTGATGCACGTGCGGCACGTTCAGCAGCGAGAACAGGCTCTGCACCTCGACGCGCGCGCCGGCTTCTTCCAGCGTTTCGCGCGAGGCGGCCTCGGCGGTGGTCTCGCCCATCTCCATGAAACCCGCGGGCAGCGTCCAGTAGCCGTAGCGCGGCTCGATCGCGCGACGGCACAACAGCACCTTGTCGTCCCAGACCGGGACGGTGCCGACCACGTTGCGCGGATTCTGATAGTGCACCGTGCCGCAATTGCCGCAGACGAAGCGCTCGCGGTTGTCGCCCGGCGGAATGCTCAAGCTGACGCCGTGGCCGCAGACAGAACAGAATTTCATAGGATGGGCACGAGAAAGGGTGTTGGGAGTTTATCACTGGGCCGAGGTTTCACTGATGGCTCGCGATAGGCACGAAAACTCGGCGCGCCGGCGTGCGTCGCGAACTCATCCGACTGCGTGCAGGGGATGTTTCCGTCCATCGTCCAGGCTTTGTCCGACGTACGAAATCTCACGCGCAATCTAACGTTCGATACGGAACGCTTTCGATAGTATTGAGCGCTTTGGCCGGGTCCACAAAAACTAGAAGGGGTTAAGCATGAACGAGGTACACGCAAAAAATAAGGCGGATTGGCCCATGAACGGAATCAGCGCTACGCTAGCGCTTCTGGCGTCCATTCTGTCCATGCCGCTCGATCTCGCGGTTTCCGCGCTGTGCGATTGCGCGGCGCTCGAGGAGTGGGTCGAGCAGGAGCCCGATTGGGAGGCGCGGTTTCTCGACCAACTGAAGATCGCGCTGAATCGCGCGTTTGCCGATCGCGATCCGGTGGCGCTGACTGAAGTGCATCGCGCGCTTTTTTCCCTTTACGACCTGCATGTGATGGACGGCACGTCGCCGCGTACGGCGAATCAATTCAATCCAACGTTGACGCGTGTTCGCAGTCGCATCGAGCGCGCGTGGGTCGAGAGTGAAGTGGGGCGGCTCGACATGGAAACCGGCGCGTCCGATAGCGCCGCGATGGTGCGCTCGTTGAAGGACCTGTGGGCGCGGCATCCAGTGGCGGCGCATCCGCTGTTTGATTTTCTGGAGAAGGACGCGTCGCGGGAACAGGTGATCGCGTTTTTCAAAAGCGACAGCGCGTTGAATATCCGCTTCTTCGATCTGCTGCTGTTTTCGATGGTCGGATCGAGAGAAGGCGTGCGCAAAGAACTCGCGCAAAACTTCTGGGACGAATCCGGACGCGGCGAAGCCGCTCGTAGTCATGTGAGTCTGTTCCAGCATCTGCTGGAAACCGTCGGAGTGGGCCGCGCGCACGACAATCACGCCGGCGAACTCGGCTGGCAAGGATTGGCCGGCCACAATCTCTTCATGCTGACCTGTCTGAACCGCCGTCATTACTTCAAGCTGCTAGGCGTCATGGCGATGACGGAACTGCTGGATCCGTCGCAATACGAAAAGCTGGCGCGTGGATGCCGGCGCGTCGGCTTGGGCAATTTGAACGAGCTCGATTACTACGATGAGCATGTGACCATCGACGTGATTCACGGCGAAGGCTGGCTGGCGAATGTGATCGTGCCGATCGTGAACGAAACGCCGTCGGTGGGTGCGGACATTTTGCTGGGCGCGGCGTTGCGGTTGGCGAGTTGCCGTGACTACTATGACGCGCTTTATGAGCAGCTCACCGCGTAGTGGTTGAATCGCAGCCTGGCTGCCAGATTGACCGGCTGGCTCGTGTGCGTGTTGTGCGAACGCGAGTCAGCCAACGGGGAACGCGAATGATGTGAACAGGGCAGGTAGACGAGCCAGCCCGGAAAAGCGAAAAGGCCTGATTTCGTGAGAAATCAGGCCTTTAAATGCTTGATGGTTGCGGGGGTAGGATTTGAACCTACGACCTTCGGGTTATGAGCCCGACGAGCTGCCAGACTGCTCCACCCCGCGTCCGTCGAAGAAAAGAGTATAGCGTACACGGCACGTCGCTGCAATAGCTATTTAAGAATCGACTTCACTCCGCGCTTGAATTCTCCCGGTGACGTGTTCGCAAGTCGTCGTACGCATTGCTTGCGTCGTATGCCGGAAGGCCATCGTAAGGCGCTACGCTAGAATCCAGGTTCGCTTCGCGCGGCGCGTCGTAGGCGGTTATTGACCGCACTCATGCATCGACATCGACGCGCGCCTCGACCGCCTCAACTCTTATTTGCTCCGAACGCCATGGATATCGCACACGATCTGCAGATGATTGCCGCCCAGGAACACGCGCTGGTGTTCCCCCAATTCGACGCCGACCGCGCATGGCAGGTTGGCGTCTATCTGCACGAGGTCGCGAAAGCGCGCGGTATCGCCGCCGCGATCGACGTGCGCACCTTCGGTCAGCCGCTGTTCTTCAGCCTGCTCGATGGCGCGACGCCGGACAACGTGGATTGGGCGCGCCGCAAGGGCAACACGGTCGCGCATTTCAGGCGCAGTTCGTACGCGATCGGTCTGAAGATGCAGCAGGCCGGCAGCACGCTTGCCGATAAGCACGCGTTGCCGGCCACCGAATACGCGTCGCATGGCGGCGCGTTTCCGTTGACGGTGACCGGCGTCGGCGTGATCGGTTCGATCACGGTGTCCGGTCTGCCGCAGCGCGCCGATCATGAGCTGGTGGTGGAAGCGCTGTGCGCGCATCTCGGCCATGACTACAGCAAGCTCGCGCTTGCAAAGGCCTGACGCGATGCGGATGCCTCCTTATGCGCTGCTCGGCATCGCGATCGTCGCCGAAGTGATTGCGACGTCGGCGATGCGGGCCTCGGAAGGTTTCTCGCGGCTCGTGCCGTCGGCGGTCGTGGTGATCGGATACGGCATCGCGTTTTACTGCCTGTCGCTGACGCTCAAGAGTATTCCGGTCGGCATTGTCTACGCAGTGTGGTCGGGCGCCGGCATCGTGCTGATCACGCTTGTCGCGCTGGTGCTGTACCGGCAGGTGCCGGACCTGCCGGCCATCATCGGGCTTGGGCTGATTATTGCCGGCGTCGCGGTGTTGAATATCTTTTCGAAGATGCAGGCGCATTGACGCACTGACGCTTCCACGGGCGTCACGCCGGGCGTTTACTTGCAGCGCACGATCATCGAGCGGTTCTTGACGTTCGCCGACACGACGTTCGTCACGCTGCCGCCCGCGGCGCCGCCTTCGTCGTTGTCTTTCGACACGATGTCGTAGCCGGTCGCGCCGCAGGCCTTGCCGGCCTGCACGTAGCACGAGGCCCAGCTCGACGCGGCGTCCGCGCCGCTGCAATTCACCGCGAAGCCGGTCTGGCCGTTCGGCAGATTGATCAACGACGTGGTGTTCGACGATGCGCAGCCGGCGAGGCCCACGCCGAGCAACACGGCAGCGGGCAGCGCGACAGGCAGGGTCGCCTTACGCAACATGGCGAGCGTGGCGCTCAGGCAGAAGCGGGTGGCGCGGTGCGATTGCGTCATGAATTGCATCGTGAGGTTTCCTTTCAGATAGATGTCCGGGGCGCGCCGTACCGGCGCGAAGCGAAGAGGGACGAGGCCCGGGCGCCAGGCCTAGGGCGTCTCGACCGTGATGCCCGCTGCGCTGACCAGCCGGCGGCTTTCGGTGCCGCTGACGGTGGCCGCGTCTTCCCAGATGCTGATGGCTTTCGGAATGTCGATGCCGTGGCTTTCGGCGTAAGCAAACCATCGATTCGCCGCATCCGGCTCGGGCAGTTCGTGGTTCCGCAGAAAATATTTTCCCATATTGCGCTCGCTGAACTCGAAAAGGCGTCTTCCGTCAGCACGGATCGTGCCGCGGAGCCTGTTCGACCGGCAGGCGTGGCACAAGTGCGATCCGGTCTAGTAGGCGCGAACTTATCGGCTGGCGAAGCGCCTTACTTACTCGTCGTTGGCGATGGGTGAACGGATTGCGGTGAGCTTTCATGCACCCAATGCGGCATCCACGCCGACGCCAGACGACACAAATCGCCACATCAACTGCAACGAGGAGAACGAAGATGGCTGAACGGGTCAGCGGACCTTATCGCGGCTATTACATCAGCGCCGCCGCGCGCCTCGTGCCGGCCAACGCGGCGCCGGCCCATGCCGTCGGCGGGACTTACATCGGTTCGGTGAGTCTCGCGGAGCTCGGTCCGGACGATCCGCACCGGATCGAGACCTTGCTGGAACTGGGCGGCGAGCAGCGTTTCGGCAGCGAGGAGGAGGCGCTCGGCTTCGTCGAACAGGCGGCGCGCGACTACGTCGACCGGCTGCTCGGAGGTCACTGATGACGACGCGCGACGCGAAGCAGCAGGCCGTCGCAGGCTGGACCGTGGTCCGGACGCGCGAGTACCATAGCAGGGTTCTCCGGGACCGGCGGATGCGCGCCGGCCCCGATCTCCCGCCGGATACTTCTGATGAGGCGACCATGGAAATTCGGTTTCCCGCGGACGCGCCTGCTTACCGCGATTCCAATCTCACTGTCGTTTTTCCCGCACTGGTGGATGGCGAACCGGTGCCGTGCGCGATCTCGGTCGAGGCGCTCGAAGACCACTTCGGCGCGTACAGCGAAAATCTCGAAGGCTGGCTGCGCGCGTTCGACGCCGGCCGCGAGCGCATCGAGGCCGTGGCGCGCGAGCATCTGCAGATCAGTAACGGCACGCCCGTGCTGCTTAAAAGCGGACACTTCCCGCCGGGTAACGCGGCGGGGTGAGCGGCGCGGCGGTTCGGTTTCGCACTTGAACCCACCCTCCTGAATCACGCCGCTTTCGCCGCACCACCACCGCCTGCCGCAGCCTTTGCCGAAGCCGCTTTCCGTGCGGCTTCGAACGTCAGCCGGATGCCTTCCTCATACGACGTTTTAGCAATCGGCCCGATCAACCCGGTCAACGCCGTGTCGTCCATCACGACGGGTTCGGTCATCAGGTAGTTCATCTCCACCAGCTCACGCATCAACGGATTGAACAGGCCGAGCACGCGCAGCATAGTCTTGCCGGCGATCATCAGCTTCGGTTTCTGGCCGGCCAGCGCATAGGCTTGCCGCGCCATTTCGCGTTGCGTGATCGTGCCTGCGCCGGCCAGATGCCACCAGCGTCCATACGCCTCGGGCGTACGCGTGAGTTTTTCGACTACCGGGCCGGCGTCCGGCAGATAGATGAACTCGTGCGGCACATCCACCGGGCCGATCATCTGTGCGCGCGTGCCGTTGGCCGCGCCTTCGAACACGCCGTTCACCAGGCTGCGCTCGATCCCTGGGCCGTAGAAATCGGGCAGGCGCAGCACTAGCGTCGACAGACCGTTGCGGCCGTGCGCCGCGAGCACCAGCTTTTCCTGCGCGAGGCGCATCTGGCCTTTGAACGTGTGCGGCTCGCGCGGATGATCTTCGCGAATCGGATTGCTGCGCGCGCGGCCGTACGGATACACCGTGCCGATCAGGATAAAACGTTCGACGCCCGCCGCCGTCACGCCGGCGAGCGTGCGTTCCATCAGCGGCGGATGCTCGGCGAAGCGGTCGTAGGGCACGCCGACCAGATAGATCACGGTCTGCAAGTCGGCGGCGGCCGCCTGGATCGAAGCGGGATCGTCCGGATTCCAGGTGACGATTTCGGCGTGCGGATCCTGACCGAAAGCCGCTTCGAGCGGCTGACGCGAGCGGCCGACCACGCGGTAATCGCGCCCCGCGGCGCTCAGCGCTGCCGCGATGATCTGACCTGCCGCACCCGCGGCACCGAACAGTCCGACTTTCCCGTTTGTTTCCATGACGACTCCTTGAGATGGCGCCCGATCACGCCGCGAGTGAATTTTCCTGATGACTTAAAATTTAATGAACGACGTTCAGTGAACGGTGTTCAGTTTAATTTGACTTTTCAGTTTGTCAACCCGAAAATACATGTCATGGGAATCGCTGAACGAAAGAACCGCCAGAAGCAGGCACTGCGCGAACGCATCCTCGATGCCTCGCGGCGCATCGTGATGCGCGAAGGCTTTGCCGCGCTATCCATGCGCAAGATCGCCGACGCCATCGAATATTCACCGGCCACGCTCTACCTTCACTTCGCGAGCCGCGACGAGATCGCGCAGGCGTTGTGCGAGGAGGGCTATGCGCAATTGCTGGCGACGTTCGAGCCGCATGCTCGGATCGCCGATCCGGCTGAGCGGCTCAAGGCGCTCGGGCGCGCTTATATCGCGTTCGGGGTGGAGCATCCGCAGACTTACCGACTGATCTTCATGGAAGATCCGAGCTACACCGGCGCGGCGTTGGGCGGGGCGGCGCGCAAGGCGCAAGCGTCGGCGGACGAGGAGGCCGGTGCGGAAGTCGAAGATGCAACGACGTCGTCGGCATCGTCGGACTCAGCCGCGCACACGGACGACGACCCCGGCGCCGCGGCGCTTCACATCATGCTTGGCGCGCTCGAAGAGTTGAAGGCAGCGGGGCGTCTCTCCGCATCGGCGGACGTGGGCGTGTGGGCCGAGGCCTTCTGGGCGACCTTGCATGGCATTGTCGCGCTGAACCTCACGTGCCCGGTGTTTCCAACGGCTCCGCTCGACACGGTGCTGAACCTGACGCTCGACGTCTGGTTTGGCCCATCCAATGCAGGCGTCGAGCCCGCTGCGAAGGCCGCCCCCGAACCCGCCGCCAAACCCGCCGCCGAACCCGCCGCCAAACCCACCCCCGAGCCGCGCGCCAAACCGAAAGCCGCGAGCGCGTGATAACGTTCAGTTCCATTTCTTTTTGCGCCGTCGCGCGTAGCACGCCATGTCCATTTCCGCCTCGCCTGCCGTCAGCGACGAAGTCGCGACTTACGTAGCCAATCGCATCGGCTTCATCGAACTGGAGCGGCCGAAGGCGCTCAACGCACTGTCTACCGGCATGATTCGCGCGATGCACGCGGCGCTCGACCAGTGGCGCGACAATCCCGACGTGATCGCGGTCGTGGTGCGCAGCCAGCATCCGCGCGCGTTCTGTGCGGGCGGCGATATCCGCTTTCTGTACGAGTCCGCGCAACGCGGCGAGCATGACGCGCGCGACGTGTTCTTCATCGAGGAATATCAGCTCAATCACGCGATCTTCACTTACCCGAAGCCGTACATCGCGTTGATGAACGGCGTCGTGATGGGCGGCGGGATGGGCATTTCGCAGGGCGCGCATCGCACCGGCGGCCTGCGCGTCGTCACGAACTCCACGAAGATGGCGATGCCCGAAACCCGCATCGGCCTGTTTCCCGATGTCGGCGCGAGCTGGTTTCTGGCCCGCACGCCGGGCGCGATCGGTCGCTATCTGGCAGTGACCGGCGAGACCATCGGCGCGGCGGACGCGCTATACGCCGGCCTCGCCGATGTCTATCTCGACGACTCGGCCTTACCCGCGCTGGTCGACACCTTGCGCAGCGAGCCGTTCGAGCGCGGCGCGGACGTGGTGGCGTGCATCGAGCGCGAAGCGCTGGCGCATCAGGTCGTGCCGTCGCCCGAGGCTTCGTCGCTGGCCAACGCGCGGGCGTTGATCGACCGGCATTTCGCGCTGCCCGACGTCGCGCGGATTCTCGCGTCGCTTGAACAGGCACGCGACGGCGACAGCGGCGAATGGGCCGAACAGATGATCGCGGTGTTGCGCGAACGCTCGCCGTTGTCGATGGCGGTGTCGCTGGAAGTGGTGACGCGCGCCGAGGCTTCGATGGCGGACGTGTTGCGCTGCGACCTCGATCTGACGCGTTCGTGCTTTACGCGCGGCGATACGGTCGAAGGCATTCGCGCGCGCATCATCGACAAGGACAATGCGCCGCGCTGGCGTTTCGCGCGCATTGAAGACGTGAGCGCGGCCGACGTGGAAAACATGTTCGAAAGCCCGTGGCCCGCGAGCGAACACCCGCTGCGGGATCTGCGCAGTTAAGCGCGCTTAGTCCCGCTTAAGCCCGCTTACTCCTCGTCCTCACTCGCCATGAAGGCGCGCATGAACACCAGCGCGCCCCAGCCCCACATTGCATTGGCCGCGAACCCCACCGCGAGGCGCGGCAGCATGTTGCCGCTCGGCCAGATGCCGCGCAGCGGATCGACCACGAACACGCTCGCCGCCGTCAACGCAATGCCGCCGAACACGAAGGCCGGCACCCACGGCGCACGCCGTTGCGGCGCGACGCGCAACAGCCACGCCATCAGCACGGCCCAGAATGCGCTCCAGATAGCATTGGCGATGAACTCGGGCAACCCGAGCGGTAAAAACGGTGCGGTGGAAAAACCCGTCGGGTCGATCAGCCCGGCTGCGTGCAACAGCGCCAGCGTCGATTCGTGAAAGAACAGGGAAGCCAGGAAACCGGCGACGAACGGCAGGATGAGTTTTTGCATGCAGTGCACCGCGAGAGCTCAGGCGGCGCGGTTCGCGCGGCCTGCACCGGGTTATTGGAAACGTGCGCCATTATATCTAGGGACCTCCGCTTTCCTGCGTGCACGGCGCGCAACATCCGTATGCTTTAACGTCGGGCTAATCACGAAAGTGGAAAACCTAAGCTAAAAAAAATCGTTCAAAAGCCGCGGCCCGATCCCTAGACTGCTTCTCCATGCAGACGGTGTTTACCGCCGTCGCCCAATTAATCGAGCGCAGCACGCGCACGTCTGGTCGAGGGAAGCTGTCGCGATGTCCTGCCTGATGCCGATCTTCATCCGCCGCCCGGCGTACGCGCGCCGACGCTGTCGTCGCTAGCCGGCGCGGTTACCGCCACTTTTTCTTCATCCTCTTTTGCGTTGCATCGCCGGGCCGCTGACAGACCGCTGCCCGTGGGATGCGCGCGGCCGGCGTGTGCGCGGGCAATTTCCGCGGCGTCTTCATTCAAACCCGTTTCGAACAAGCAGGAGCAGCACATGAATGTGTTCTGGTTCATTCCGACTCACGGCGACAGCCGCTATCTCGGTACGTCCCAAGGCGCACGCGCAGCCGATTACGACTACTTCCAGCAAATCGCCGTGGCCGCCGACACGCTCGGCTACGAAGGCGTCCTGCTGCCGACCGGCCGTTCATGCGAAGACGCATGGGTGGTTGCGTCGAGCCTGATCGCTGCGACCAAACGTCTGAAGTTTCTGGTGGCGATCCGTCCGGGCATTTCGTCGCCGGGACTGGCCGCGCGCATGGCGGCGACGTTCGACCGTTTGTCGAACGGACGTCTGCTGATCAACGTCGTGACCGGCGGCGACGCGACCGAACTGGAAGGTGACGGCGTGTTCGTCGATCACGACACGCGCTACGAGATCACCGACGAATTCCTGCATATCTGGCGCAAGCTGCTCGCCGCGTCGCATACCAACGACGCGATCGACTTCGACGGCAAGCATCTGAGTTCGAAGGGCGGCAAGGCGTTATATCCGCCGGTGCAGAACCCGCATCCGCCGCTGTGGTTCGGTGGCTCGTCGCCGGCTGCGCACGACATGGCGGGCGAGCATATCGATACCTATCTGACGTGGGGCGAGCCGCCCGAAGCCGTCGCGAAGAAGATCGCCGACATTCGCGCGCGCGCCGCGGCGCACGGCCGCACGATCAAGTTCGGGATTCGTCTGCACGTGATCGTGCGCGAGACCGAAGAAGAAGCGTGGGCCGCCGCCGACAAACTGATCAGCAAGCTCGATGACGAAACCATCGCGCGCGCCCAGGCGTCGTTCTCGAAGATGGACTCCGAAGGACAACGTCGTATGGCCGCCTTGCACGGCGGCAAACGCGGCAGCCGCGCGGAGCTCGAGGTCTACCCGAATTTGTGGGCGGGCGTGGGCCTCGTGCGTGGCGGCGCGGGCACGGCGCTGGTCGGCAATCCGGAGCAGGTGGCGGCGCTGATGAAGGAGTACGCAGCACTCGGCGTCGATACCTTCATTCTGTCCGGCTATCCGCATCTCGAGGAGTCGTATCGTTTCGCCGAACTGGTGTTTCCGCTGCTGCCGAACCGGCAAAACAAGACATCGAATGGACCGCTGTCGGGTCCGTTCGGCGAGATCGTCGGCAATAACTATCTGCCGAAGGCGGCGAGTTCGAGCTGAGCGCGGCGCGCTCTACTTGCACCCGTCGCATCCGTCGCACCTGTCGGTTAGGCAATCAGGAAAGTCATCATGGCTCAAGCTACCGTGAATGCGGATCGAAACGAAAACGCGGGCGCGCGCTCGGGCGTGTTGCGCCGAATCGGCGCGCATCTGGCGCCGTGGCTCGCGCCGCTGGCGATTCTGCTCGCGTGGGAACTCGCCGCGCGCAGCGGCGTGCTGTCGACGCGCGTGCTGCCCGAACCGCTCGCGGTCGTGAAGGCGGCGTGGTCGCTGATCCAGTCCGGCGAAATGTGGGCGGACGTCAAGGTCAGCACGTGGCGGGCGGTATCGGGCTTTGCGATCGGCGGCGGCATCGGTCTCGTGCTCGGGCTCGCGACCGGGCTGTTCAAACCCGCCGAAATCGCGCTCGATTCGACCGTGCAGATGGTCCGCAACATCCCCGCACTGGCGATGATTCCGCTCGTGATCCTGTGGTTCGGCATCGAAGAAGAAGCCAAGGTTTTTCTGGTCGCGCTCGGCGTGTTTTTCCCAATCTACGTGAACACGTTTCACGGCATCCGTTCCGTCGACGCGAACCTGATCGAAATGGCGCGCAGTTATGGCGTGAAGGGTTTCGCGTTGTACCGGCATGTGGTGTTGCCGGGCGCGTTGCCGTCGATTCTGGTCGGCGTGCGTTTCGCGTTCGGGCTGATGTGGGTCACGCTGATCGTCGCCGAGACGATTTCCGCGCAGTCGGGCATCGGCTATATGACGATGAACGCCCGCGAGTTCCTGCAAACCGATGTGGTGGTGGTCGGCATTCTGCTGTACGCGGGGCTCGGCAAGCTCGCCGACGTGCTGGCGAAGAGCCTCGAGCGCGTGTCGTTGCGCTGGCATCCGGCTTATCAACGAGGAGCGAAATGATGAACGCGACGACTTTTTCGACGTCGTTTGGCGGGATCGCCGGCAGCGATCTCGAAGCTGAGCTGGCGCAAACGCGTGTTGCCGATCGTGATGCTGGGGAAGCGGCGGGATTTGAGTTTGACGATGCGTCGCATGAGGTTGCTCAGGTGGGGGCTGTGCGTGCGGTTGGCGCGGCGACGCGTGACGATGCGCGTGGGCTTGCGGTGGTACGTGATTTTTCTGCCGGGGCGGTTGCGAGGTCGGTTGAGAGAGGCGGCGCGGGTTCAGGCGCGGGCTCCGCCGCGGGGGCAGCCGCGGGTTCCGCCGATTACTCGGTGCAGTTGCGCGGCGTCGGTAAGCACTACGGCGAGCGCACGGTACTGGCCGATTTCGATCTGTCGATCGAGCGCGGCAGTTTCGTGGCGATCGTCGGCCGCAGCGGCTGCGGTAAATCGACGTTGCTGCGGCTCGTCGCCGGCCTCGAAAAAGCCAGCACGGGCGTGCTCGACAAACGTGCCGAAGACGGCGGCCCGCTCGACACTCGCATCATGTTCCAGGACGCGCGTCTGTTGCCGTGGAAGAGCGTGCTGCAGAACGTGATGCTCGGCCTCGGCCGCAGCGCGCGCGACGACGCGCGCGCCGTGCTCGCCGAAGTCGGCCTGCTCGAACGCGCCGACGGCTGGCCCGCGCAGCTCTCCGGCGGGCAGCGTCAGCGGGTCGCGCTGGCACGGGCGCTCGTGCATCGTCCGCAATTGCTGCTGCTCGATGAACCGCTCGGCGCGCTGGATGCGTTGACGCGGATCGAAATGCACGCGCTGATCGAGCGTCTGTGGCGCGAGCATCGCTTTACCGCATTGCTGGTCACGCACGACGTGCACGAAGCCGTCGCACTCGGCGACCGGATTCTGCTGATCGAAGAAGGGCGGATCGCGCTCGATCAACCGGTGCCGCTCGCGCGTCCGCGGGCGCGCGCATCGGCGGGTTTCGCGGCGCTCGAAGACCATGTGTTGCAACGCGTGCTGAAGACCGTGCCGAATGACGACGCGCTGTCTCAGCGCGCAGTCGAAGCACGTGACGAAGGCCGTGTCATTCGACCGACCGAGGTCCGCTGGGCCGTCTGAGATTCCTTGCCTGACCTGTTTTTTCAATCGCTTTTCTGGACTTTGGAGTTACCCGATATGAGCATTTCCGCAATTAACGTACGCAATCAGTTCAAAGGCAAGGTCAAGGAAATTATCCGCGGGCCGGTAGTGTCCGAGGTCGATGTGGATACGCCGTTCGGTATCGTCACCTCCGTCATCACCACGCGCTCGGTCGATGAACTCGACCTGAAGGTCGGCTCGGAAGTGGTGGCGCTGGTGAAGTCGACGGAGGTGTCGATCGCGCGTCTTTGAGGCCGATGCTGGACGCGCTATTTCGCGTTTGCACCGCTGGCGGGCGGCTGGCGCATCATCCGGTCGTTGGTTGGTTTGGGCGGACGCTTGACCGGCATGTTGTCCGGATTGCTCGAACCGCCGGCGCCTGAGGCCGCCTCCGGCGGCTTGGCCATGGGCGCGTTGCTGTCTTGTTGAGGGGGTGGGTTGGTTTGTGCTGTCTGTACTGTCTGTGCGGTCGGTGCGGTTTGCACGGGCCGAGGCGTTTGGGCGAACGTCAGCGTGCCGCTCGCACCGAACAGCGTGAGCGCGACGCCCGCTTTCAATGCTGTGGTCAGTGCTGCGTTCAACGTTACATTCGACGTTGCGGTCACCATTGCGGTCACCATTTCTAACGCCGCCAATCTGCTTCGTTTCATGTCCTTCTCCTCTGCGCGTACGGCCTTGTCTGGCTGGATACCTCGCACGTTCAACGTGCCGCATCCAACAACCTGCGCACGCAATCCCTATGCCTCGACGCACGGCTGCATACCGCTCTGAAAGTTGCTACGATGAATTGATCATCCCGACGGGAGACGGCGATGTCCAAATCATTGAGTCCCGAAGCGATCGAGGCGTTGCGACGCCTGAACGATGTCGGCGTCGGCCAGCCCGCGCCGGCCTTTGCGCAGGCCGTCGCGGCTGAATTGCTGGCGAGCGGCCTGGTTACCGAAGCGGGCAGCGGCGAGGTCGAGATCACCTGCAACGGCCGGCAGTATCTGTCGGGCGATTGCGATTGATCGTCAGGGTAGGGCGGCACGATGCGCGAGCTAGCGCTCGCCGGGGAAGTGCGGCCGCGCGTCCATCCCGAGACCGATTCCATAGCTGACACCACGCGTCACCACGGAGGCGACCATGGAGCCGAAAGGCCTCGACATGGGGGATTATCAGGAGCGCTATCAAGACTACGACATCGAGGTCGCGGTCGAGCAGGTGCTGACCGGCGTTAAAGCGCATTTCCGGGTGCTGCGGAGCGGCGCCGTGGTGATCGACTGGCGGCTCGTGAGGATCGACAGTCTCTGGCCGACCGAGCATGCGGCGGCGGAGGCGGCCTTTCGCGCGGGGCGCGAGACGATCGATGCGGGCATCGCCCCGTAGCGTCGGCAGTGCATGCGACGCTGAGACGAGGTCGACAACACGGCGGTGAAACCCGCATCAAGCCGGCACGAACCGCTGTAAACGCAAACTGGGCGCCGGCATGAATGCATCATGCGCGGCGCCCAGCTTATCTGCTGCCCGTGGCGGCAGCAGATTCAACAGCAACGGCTTAGTGGCCGAAGAAAACCGATTGCGGGCCCGACGTCGCTTCACGCGTACCCGATTGCGACGACACGCTCTTCACACCGCCGTAAGCGTTCGATTCCGATTGAACGCGTTCTGCCGCGACGGTTTGGGCGTTCTGGCCTTGTTGCGAAGCCGGGGCGCCGACCGACGGACGATACGACGGTGCCGGACCGTAGCCGCTAGCAAAAGCGGGAGCGGCGATCGAGGCAGAAACAGCAACCAGTACAGCGGCGATAAGCTTGGTGTTCATGGTGTGACTCCGATAAACGTTTCAACTTCAGTTCAGGAAGGCGTCGCAGGGGCCGGTGAGGTGTGTCTGCAACGTCGATGAAGGGCAGTGTATACCCCTACTATCGAGAATTTGTGCTGATAATTTGAAATTACTGTTCTCAATACTGAAATAATCGGCCGGAGGGCGGTGGGAGAAGGGCGAGCGACGTTCCGACCCCGATGGACGGGCGGGTTTGAGGAGGAAAGACCGCTTGTGCACGCAGGTTATTCGGACGAAGACGGTCGCCCAGACTGGTGATTTCAAGCGTTGCTGTAAAATCCGTGTTTTGAATCAAGCCGTTGGCCACCCCATGTCTTCACCTCAAACGCCCAGTCCCCGCCGCGTATCCGTCGCACCGATGATGGACTGGACCGATCGTCACTGCCGCTCGCTGCATCGCGTGATCTCGCGCCATACGTGGCTTTACACCGAAATGGTCACCACCGGCGCGCTGCTGCACGGCGACGTGCCGCGCCATCTCGCGTTTACGCCGGAAGAAGCGCCGGTCGCGCTGCAACTCGGCGGCAGCGAGCCGGCCGACCTTGCCCGCTCGGCCAAACTGGGCGAACAGTGGGGTTACGACGAAATCAATCTGAACTGCGGCTGCCCGTCCGAGCGCGTGCAGCGCGGCGCATTCGGCGCGTGTCTGATGAACGAGCCGCAACTCGTCGCCGACTGCGTGAAGGCCATGCGCGATGCCGTCTCAGTGCCGGTGACGGTCAAGCATCGGATCGGCGTGGACGCCGTGGAGGAATACAGTTTCGTGCGCGACTTCGTCGGCACGATCGCCGAGGCGGGCTGCAACGTTTTCGTCGTGCATGCACGCAATGCGATTCTCAAGGGCTTGAGTCCGAAGGAAAACCGCGAGATTCCGCCGCTCAAATACGACTACGCTTATCAGTTGAAACGTGATTTCCCACATCTGGAGATCATCATTAACGGCGGCATCAAAACGCTCGATGAAGTGGAAACGCATCTTCAGCACGTCGACGGTGTGATGCTCGGGCGCGAGGCTTATCACAACCCGTATCTGTTGGCCGACGTCGACGCACGCTTCTACGGCTCGACGCAAACGTCACTAACGCGCGAGCAGGTCGAAGCGAAGCTGATCGAGTATTGCGCGGCTGAAATGGCGCGCGGCACGTACCTCGGCGCGATCACGCGCCATGCGCTCGGTCTTTATCGTGGCGAGGCCGGTGCGCGTGGATGGCGTCGCGTGTTGTCGGATAGCAAGCGCCTCGCCGCGCGCGATCTGAGCATATTCAACGAGGCAAGACAGCATCTGCGTGAGCCAGTCGAAATTTTTGAATAAAGGACTAGGCAAACGTAATTCTTGTTCGTATAATCTCGTTTCTTCATCGACGAGCCAGAGTTTTTAGGCAAGTCAAGCAGATGTCAGTGGTGGCTGTAGCTCAGTTGGTAGAGTCCAGGATTGTGATTCCTGTTGTCGTGGGTTCGAGCCCCATCAGCCACCCCAAGTATTCACGCGGGTTTCCGCGATAGTAGAGACTGACTTGTTACAGGTTTTGGAAGATAAGATTCCAATTTCTGGAAGATGAGTCAGAAAGAAAGGCCCGCTAATCGCGGGCTTTTTTGTTTCTACCGCGTGGCGCGCACTTTTCGCGCCCTGCGCCGGTCGTACGTCTTCTTGATCATCCGCTCGTCGACGTGGCCGGTCGCGTCGACAATCCGGCTGTCGCCTTCATCCATTCGATCCGTAACCGCCGTCGGCCTCATGTCGCGCAGCGCGAAACGCTCGAACGAAACACCGCGCGCCTTCGCCTCGATCTCGCAATAGCCCATCAGCCGAGACCAACTCGTATTCCACCCGCTGCGCGTGTAGACCTGGCCCGACGTGTTGCCGAACACGTAGATACTCGCCGTCCGCTGAAGCGCTAGGGCCTCTTCGATTACGGCCTTGAGCTCGGGTGACCACAAGACGAGTTTCGCGCGCGGTGCCTCGCCGGCCTTGCGTTTGCCGATCGGCACGCTGATGCCGTCCGCGCTGATCGACTGGCGCCGCAACTCGCGCATTTCCGTTGGCCGACTGACGGTCAGGTATGCGGTCTGCACGCACAGCGCGAGCGTCAGGTATGTCGACGCTGCATGTTGATCGCCGACGCTGCGCCGTGATCGCGCCACCTCGACGGCGAGCAGCACGTCGGCGGCCGCGACGACGCGTGTGCGCGGCTGCGTCGGGTTGTACTCGATGCCGCGACACGAATTCACTTCGATCAGGCCGCGCCGGCGGCCGTATTCAAACACGGCTGACAGCAGCGCGATTTCCTTGTTCGCTTTCGCCGGCGCGCCGAGCTGCGCACGTTTATCCAGGTAGCCATAGACGTGCTTCGGCTTGATCGACTTCGGCGACATTTTCCCGAAGACAACGATCAGGCGTTTGGCCTCGACGCGATTCTCGTCCAGCGTGATCTGTGCCTTGCGCCGCTCGTCGCTGGCGGCCATGCGCTCCTGCCACTCGAAGTAATCCTCGATCAGCGCCTCGACAGTGCCGGGCTCGACGGCGTCGCCATTCAGCGCCTCGGCGCGCTCGACCGCCTGCTTGCGAATGTCGGCGATGGCGTCTTTGTTGTGCGCCGGCGCGGACAGGCGAAACGCCCACTTCCCGGAAGGCAGTTTGTAGCCGAAGCTGACCTTGTGCTTGCCATAGCTGGCGTAGAGGCGGAACGGTAACCCGTCCGGCCGTTTGCGTCGTCCGATCATTTTTCGAGTGCTGCGAAGTCGGGTTCTTGTTCATCGTCGGCGAGCTCGGCGGCGCGCGGCGCAGTGCCGTGCAGCCGTGCGTCGCAATAGTCGCGCGACACCTGCGGGATACCGGCGATGCTGACCGCGAACGGCCACCGGTTGCGCTCGAGCCAGCGCTTCATGCATGCGAGGCTGCGCGGCTGGCACCCGACCAGCTCGGACAGCTCCTGCCGTGTCAGGTACGCAGCCATCACCCCTCCTTCTGTTGAGACAGGACTCGGATCAGACCTGCGATCTCATGGCCTTCTATTGTTCCCGAGTCGTACATTTCCGCCAGATCAGCCGCTTCTTCCAGTGCTGCTGCCCGCGATGCCTGCCATACCTCAAACGCCGATTTGGTCGGGTGATCGAACTCGGGCCAGCGCTTTTTGAAGAACGCCATAAAGGCTTCATGCTCGGTCATGATTGGCCTCGGTCTGGCTGTTGAGACAGGGCGCGGATAGCCAGCGCGCAATTCTGCGATTCACGGCGAACGTATTGGGCTACCGTGAGGCGCAAGGCTCGCTCATCGCATACCTTCGCTGCCTCCTCCAGCGCGTCCCTGCGCACGCTATCCGGTGACGCGGGGTGGGTGTAGACGATGCGCTTTTCCAGCGGCGTGCGCTCGTAATGTGTTTCAGCGACGTCAACCCATCCGCCGGCCGTAGATTGCACCTGATATACCACCTGCTGCCCATCGGTTGCCGGGGTGAGGGCGGCCTTCTCAGCAGCCTGCCATAGCCACAATAGAAACTCCTGAGGAACACCCCATTCGGCGAACACAAGACGATGCGGGTCGTTACGCCCAAGGTCGCGCTGATCCAACTCGTGGCACGGGCTATCCATGTATGCCTTGAAGCGCTCGAACTGCTTGACGTCACGCATCGTCGCCTCCGGTGCGTGCGGCGAGCAGAGCGCGCAGTTCTCTCGCGCAGACATCGACGTTGTATCCCCGATCCAATCGCCTCACGATGGACCATAGAACCTCGCGCTGCGCCTCCGTCAGTCCCGCGCGCTCGTTGTGGCTCGCGACTGGCGATGCGGGCGGGGCGGCACGATGTTTGGCGATCTCTTCGCCCCTATGCTCGTGGGGCGAATCCTTGCCGCATATAGGGCAAGCGAATGTTCCGGAGACCGGGTAATTAAGCTCGACTCGCTCGGCGATCTCGCGCTCCTGCTCTGCCGTAAGCCCGTTGATTGGTGCGTCACGTCCGCGCTCGCGAGAACGAATGTTGTCGTGCTGGTATCCGATACGCAGGCGGCTCTCGAATTCGGCACGCGTCAATCCTTCAACGTTTCGCGCCTCCCCTGCCTGTGCTTGCGAAGGCTGGGCAGCGAGAAGGGCGCGTATCAGATCGGCAGCTTCTTGCATTTCATCATGCTCAAGACCGGTGATCACTCGCTCCATCATCTGCGTCTGCGCTTCTGTCAGCGTCATCGCGCCTTCCTGTTTTGGGGTGGGGGTCATTTCGGTTCCTTATGGCCGATTGTCGGCGCCGCATTTCGGGCAGCCGCAGCTATCAACTACCTGGACGTCACTCAGGAAACAGCCGCATCCGCCGCAACGGTTGACGTAGCGCGGCGGCATCGTCGGTTTGATGATCGTGATCCCGGTGCCTTGTAGCGCCTCATCGCGCTTGATGTACTGCATATCGACTGCCGGCCGCGTCTTGGCGTCGATATATTCCTTCGGCCACGGAATGTCGGTCTCGCGCGCGTTGTGATACTGCTGCGCTTCGTCCTTCGTGAACAGTCGCGCTTTGCGCATGTCGGTTGTGTATCCGCCTTGGCCCTTCTCCGCCCACCAGAGCACGTCGTTGCCGACATAGCTACGGCCGTCCTGAAGGTAGAAGAGTCCGCTCACGTCGCCTCTCCCGTCTTAACCACGCCGGTATCGTCGGCGCGGTCGATGCGCTCTGGTTCGTATTGGCAGGATGTTTCGAAGTCGTGATTCGGCCATTCGCCCCACGCCACGCATGCCTCGCACGCGTCGTCATCGTGGTCTGGATGTGCAGCGCACGGCGACGGCTCATTTTCAAGGTTCGTTTGGGTGGTTTTGTGGGTAACGATTCCGGATACGACGCTTTCAACCCCCTCCGACCATCCGTCGTCAAGGTATCCTTCGATCGCCGCGCGATGAGCCTTGTCGCGCTCGTCGTCGGTGGCGAACTCTTCATATCCGCACTCGTTGTCATAGACAAAATATCGGACCGGTTGCACGGCCGTCGCCCAGGTATCGTCTGCGACTGGCTGAGCGGCTTGGGGGCAATCCGTCTCATGCACCCCGTTGATAGGCATCGAGCAGAAAAAACAGATGCCAGTAGATTCGGCGTCGCTGGCGCGCGGAAGCGGGGCGATCTGCGCGCCGAGGTGCCAAAGCATCATGCAGAAGTTCGCCACGTCTCGCGGGTCACCTTTCTCGACGTGCTCGCGCAGAAAACGTGAGAGGTCGACCGGGCTGCATTGCTCCCAGCCGCCGCGACCCTTCTCGCGCGCCGTGGCGAGCTTGCCCTTCATCACGCGCGCGAACGTGTCGACGGCGAGGTCATCCGTGTGAGACTGGCTCTCGTCAGCGCGGGGAAGGAAATCGGCGGTCGCGCGAGCAATGACCCGCTGTAAATTGTCCAGCGTGCTGCTCGGATCGCCAGAATCACCGACCACGTTCAGCCGATATACCGCCTCGACGTGTTGCAGCGAACGCAGCATGTCTTCGAATACCGAGCACGACGGATGGAAGTACCGCTTCGCCGCTGGGCTCTCGTCGGTGCAGGATGCAGGCGCGGCGGCAACGTGCTTGCGAAGATGCGCTTTCAGCACGTCGCAGGCCGCGTTCGACGCATTGCGATTCGCGAGTTCCCGCTCGTAGTATTTCGGCCCTCGCGCCCACGTATACACGGTGTCGCAAAGCCGCATGATTAGTTGATCCGCTTCGGCAAGCCACTCAGCGCTCTGCACAGACGCGGCGAGTTGGATGCCAGAAATATCGCTGTCACCCTTGTCGTTACTGGCTTTCAGGGTGGCGGGGTATGCAGGCGCGGCGGCAAGTTCCGCGCCGAGGCGGTTCTCTAGAATCAGCCTGAGATCATCGACCTCGATGCAGATTGAGTTTGCCGCGTTGGGATCGGCTGCGTCAGACTCGCAAACGTCGCGGATTATCAGATCAATCGGCGGCACAGTCGCAGCTTCGCGAGTGATTAGATCGGTTATCTTTCGCAATAGCGCAAAAACGCCTGGATAATCGTCAAATCCCAGCAGCGCTGAGACTGCACCAATATCTGCGCAAACGCGCCGTAATGCTTCTCGGGTATCGCTCATGATTCTTCTCTCTCAGGATTGGGTTAGGGCTTCGTCGGCTGCTTCGATGAACGCGGCTGGCTCATGCGAAGTCGGCTCGCCGAAGAAGTTCGACAATTGCCGTTGCAGCTTGGAGCGCCACAACGCCGTTTCCAACTTGACGGAGTTGGTGATTGCGGGATTCGTCCACCAGATAGGCCATCCCATCAGCCAGCATGCGAACGCCGGGTTCAGTCGCTGGCGCAAGGTCCGGGCGGTCGGCGACAATTCCCGGCCATCGATCGTCGAGTGGACCGGGTGCAAAGATGTCGCCAGCACCTGACGGCCGAGTAGCCCGTTCACTTCGACGTTCTCCAGCGATGTCGCGCCGTCCTTGTGATCCCGCGCTGTTGGCGTTGCCCAAGTCGCCGTTTGCGTCAGCAGACCCGGTGAGCGACGCGCTATCTCGGATGGGCAAACACCCTGATCCGTCTCGCTTGCCTTCGGCGTCGCCCGTTGGCATGCCTGCCCCGCCAGCACAATTCCGTGCCCGTTTCCGTGACTCGGTGCCATTTTCGTTGTACGGTTGCTGTTCTCGCTGCTGGTCGGTGTGGCCCAGTGACGAACTTCCGACTCCAATCCCACGGTCCGCTTGCCGCTTTCCGTGCTGCCTCGACTCGCCACTACTTCCGCTGACACTGAGCGGCCACCGTTCGGAACAACTGGCGTCATCCATTGCGTGACCTGTTTCGCAAATTCGCCCCCCCGCACCCACTCTGCCGTCCTGTGTGATTCCGTTCATCCCGAAGGGTGTCAGCCACGCGCCAGGCGACGCAGAACCACCGCTCGCGCTGGTGATTTGCACCGACGTCGGACGCTCGAATAAGCAGGCATTCCGCATTCCAACCGCGGTCGGCCAGTTCTCCCAAGACTCGGGAGGCCGCGCGCTCGAAGAGTTCGCCTTCGGTTTCGTCCATAACGGCGGCGGTGGCAGAAGTGATGCCTGACACGTTCTCCAGAATGAGGAGTTCCGCACCGCAAGCATCCGCGATGTCGAGGACGGTGAAGAAGAGTCCAGAACGCTTCCCGTTGAGACCGGCGCGCCTCCCGGCAACGGAAAGGTCTTGGCATGGGAAACCGGCAATGACGCAATGAACGCGTCCGCGCCACGCTGTGCCGTCGAACGTGAGAAGGTCAGACCAGATAGGCGCTTCATCAAGCGCTCCCGCTTCCATAAGCGCAGCAATTTGGCCGGCGGCACTGGCTTCCCGCTCCACGTAACAAACGGTTCGATGTTTGTGTCCGAGATACTCGAATGCAGCTCGGGCACCCTCTCCGAGCATTCCGACGCCGGCACACAGTTCGATGGAATGTAAAGCCACGTCATACTCCTCCTCAATAGGTCTGTGTCAGCGCATGGTTGACCGCATGCCCGCGATCCCGAACGACATTCGCGAGCCGCGCGCGGTCGTGGTGGCTGGCTGACGCCTGCCGCAGCAGCCCGAAGTAACTGGGCTATCCGGTTTTCCGTGTGGAAGTCTTGCGATGAGCAATAACCTTCTCCGTGTTGAAACGCGGCTCGCAGACCCCGCAGACCAGGGCGCGCTTCGTACGCTGTCCACGAGTCACCGGCGGCAATGTCACGAGGTGCATGTCCTCGGCGCGGCACGGCAGCCCGCAGTTCGCGCATGGGTTCCCGTCGTCCCTCAGCAAGAACTCGAAGAAGAGCGGTTCCTTGACCGGGTCGCCGTAGTTGGCAAGGATGCGGGCACGCAACACCTCGAAACTGTATCCGCGCCCGGCCTTTACGATGTGCTTGGTCAGGTTGTTCAGCGACTCGGTGAAGGCGTTCGTGTACTTGTGGTCGAAGACGGCCAGAATCTCGCTGCGCCAGTTCCGCATGGCCGTCAGCAACGGCTTGAACTCCGGCTTGACGGACGACTCGACCGAGGCAGCAAAGCCGTCGAACGCCCTGATTGCTTCGTCCTTCGGCAGGTCGAACAGGCCGTAGAACGCTTCCTTGGCGCGATAGGCCGCCGCAATCTCGGGCTCGTTGTCCAGCCACATTTCCAGATTGAAGCGCTGCTTCTCGGTCAGGTTGTGCGGCCGCTTGTTGAGCATCACCTTGGAACGAACCCAGTGCCGGCGCACTTCCGGCTGCTTCACCTTGGCAAGCCGAATGCGCACGCGGTCCATCGCCTCGCCGGCCATCCGCATAATGTGGAACTTGTCCACGACCACGACGGCATTGGGCAGCAGTTCGGCGGCCAGCCGCTGGTACGGTCGCCACATGTCGATTGTCACGACCTTGACGGCGTTGCGGTCCTTGAACTGCCACAACCAGGCAGCCAAGGTGCCCTTGTCCCGTGCGGGGAGCATATCGAGCAGCCGTCGGCCTTCCACGTCCGTCAGGACAAGGCGCAGCTCGCCGGCAATCTTCGTCTCGTCGATTCCCAGCACCTTGGGCAGCCGGGGCTTGTGCGTGGCTCCCAGCTCGCCCATACGCTCCGCGGCCACCGCTCGCACCGTCTTCTCGTCGATTCCGACCTCGCGGGCCACATGGACGAACGTGTGCTTCAGGGCCTGCTTGGCAATAAACTCCGCGCAGCGCACCGTCATTCGGCGCTCGTCCAGGACGCCGCCCAGCGGCTGCAGGAAAGTCTCGCCGCAATCCCGGCACCGGTAACGGCGCACCGTTGCCTCCAACTTGGCTGCAAAGCCACGCAGCGGCGCGTCCGCGTACGTCGTCTTCTTGGTGCCGTGCCGGTACAACTTGATGCCGCCGCACTTGGAGCAGGCGATTGGCTCGTGCACGTATTCCGCCGAGAAGGTTTCCACCAATCCCTCGGTCCTTTTGTCGGTCAGCGACCAACCTTCCATATCGAGAATGTCTTTCATCCCCGGATTTTAGTGTGGAATCGGCTAGAGGCTCAGTTGCTGGGGCAACGCCTCCGGTTCGGACTGCTCCAACAGGCTCCCTTGCCGCTGTGCCGCCTCGATGCGCCGACAGGCAAGCTCGAAGTAGCGAGGCTCGCGCTCGATGCCGACGAAGCGCTTCCCGAGCGTGGCACATGCAACGCCCGTGGTGCCGCTCCCCATGAACGGGTCCAAAACTGTCTTCGCATCCTTGGCGAAGCTCAGGCACCACTCCATCACGCGAACGGGCTTCTGAGTCGGATGGCCAACGCGCTCCGCATTCGTCGCCGAAATGGAGTGAGACAACATCTTGGCGTTCATGTCCATGCTGGTCCACGCCAGTTCGATGCTGGCCATGCTTGGAGGAGAGTCGGGCTTGTACCAGGTCAGCCATCCCCGGCTTCGCGGCAAGTCGTAGTAGTTGCCACCCCAGATGATGAGTTCTTGAGCCTTCTCCGCCAACAGGCCGAAGAGCCATGCCGGAGGAGTCATGTTGTCCCAATCCTCCGGCGCCTGCCCATCCCTGCGTTGCCATTTGGTTGGCTGGGCTGCGAAACCAATTCCATACGGCGGGTCGGTAAGCGCGAGGTCGCATGGCGGCAGCAAGCAAAGCACTTCTCGGCAATCTCCCAGCCAAAGCTCCGCATTGCCGATGGTTACTTTCTCTGCCATTTAGATTCTCCTGTTCCACACGAAATTCCGTTCCACAATTATAATTCATCATCATGGTTTCCACACGTTATTCCGATTACCCAGTAACTGTTAGCGAGCTGATGCACATCGGCCGGCGCGGCGGCGGCCGTGCGGCGCAGCGCTTCATTGACCGTGCGCGGTCGAGTCGAGCGGCGCCACGGCTTGATCAGGTGGCCGACGAAGTCCACGCCGCGCTCGATCGGCTGCAGGATTGTTTTCGTCGGGGTCACGGACAGCACCTCGGCGAACCATTGCAGTAGTGCTCGTAGCCAACATCGATCTCGCCCGGGTCGCACGGCAGTTCATCGTCTCTCCCGCAAACGCAGCACCGCACCATATAACTGCCGTCGTTCATCAGGTCGATTACGCCAGCATCTTCGAGCGACGCGATATGAGCGGTAGCCGCGTCAACTTCCAGCGGGTCTGGGATGGGAGGCGCGTCGCGCAACCACTGGCCGAAATCCTTCATCGCAGCGCTCCTTTCCAATTCACGGCTGTTAGATGTGCGCCCACGATTCGCCTTTCACGACCGCTAAAATCGATGCACTGGAAACGCCAAACTCTTTGGCCAAGACTCGCGAGCCACGCCCATATTTGCCGGGCTCATACCGACGCCGGATTTCTAAAACCTGCTCGGCAGTAAGTTTTGCCTTAGAAGCTTTTTCGCCTCTGGCTTTGTTGGCGCGCCCTTTGGCAAACATGTCGCGCACGTTTTCCAACTGAGTGCCGGGAGAAAGATGGCCTAAATGAATGCACGCGGGCGTATCGCAGGAATGCAGCAGGACTTTCCCGGTTGGAACTGGCCCATGGTGCAACTCGTAGTGCACGATGTGAGCTCTGCGGAGCTTCCCACCGATACGAATTCGCCCGTAGCCTTTCGGGCATTTTTGCCCCGTCCACACAAGGCATTCACCAACCCGCTCGGTCTTGGTGAGTAACTTGTCTTGCAGCGAGAGTTTGTTGAATGCCATGGCGGATTAAATGATCAAATCACTGAAGGAATGAATCTGCGGACGGCGACCGCGCGGAGCGCGGCGCTCTTGCGGCCGCCGCTGAACTGGATGCCGCCGTAGAAGTCCTGGCACCAGGCAAAAGAGGAATCGCCGTCGTATTCGTCATCGAGCCAAATGGCCTCTTCGGGAAGTTCGTCAGGCAGGTTCGCCTGCAAGAGACGCCCCTCACGACGCGTCGGCGTCACAGCGCAACGACCGTGTGCATAGGCGCGAGCGCCCTGGTGGTTGACCATTTCTTCGGACGCGCCGGGCAACTTGATCAGGTAGTGGCTCAGCGTGCCGTCATCGTTTAGCACCGGCCCGGCGACGCGCTCTCCGGCCGCGAGTGGGATCGTGACGCCGTCGACGCGATATTCCGTCGCGTGCGGTTGCGCCTTGAAAGCCGCGATCATGGCGCCGATCCGAGTTTGTTCGGCCTCAATAGCTTCAAGCGTGATCGTCATTGCGATGCTCCTGTTGAATGGATGAATGACTTAATTCTTGAATCTGCGGACGGCGACCGCGCGGAGCGCGGCGCACTTGTGGGTGCCGTCCTGGCCGCCGCCGCCGAAGCCCTGGAACCAGGCACAAGAGGAATTCCAGTCGCATGTCTCGTTGCTCCAGTACGCGTCTTTCTGGAAGCGATCGCGGAACTTCGCGAGCATCACGGCTTGCTCGATGCGGTTCGGCAGATCGCCGCCAATGCTTTGAGCCCAGGCCAGTTGCTCCGCCTGCGAGGCGTCATCGTTGTCACCGGGCAGTAGGATGGTGTGCTCGACGTCGCCATTCGCGTCTACCAGGCCAATGAGATAAATCTCGCCATCTGCAAGCGGAGGAATCTGAAGTTGTTGCATTACGTCTCCTTGGGGAGGGGTAGACTTGCTGGTTATTCACCGACGCGCGGCAAATGCGCATCGCATTCGTGTTCAAACTCGCGGTGAGCCGCGGGCACGCGAAACTGCTTGCGGCGCTCCTGAAACTCTGCATGCTTTGCGGCCCGGTTTATGCCGCCAACGATCACACCGAAACAGCCCCCGACCCACATGCCGCCAAGGACTGCTAAACATAGATCAAGGTCTGTGTACATGGGTGAGCCTTTACGGGATCAGGTGCAGCGAACTACGCTGCAGCGTTCGACGGCGGCCTGACGAGCCTCAAAGCCCGAGCACATCAGGAGGTAGATGGCGATGACAGCGGCTGCGCCGACCCAGATTCGGATTTGTTCGCACATCAGAACACCCCAGCGCGCCAAGCGACGCAGAGATACCAGACGCAACCGATCACAACAGCCGTGATTGCGCAGCCGGCGCCGAACTTGGACTGCACGCGGGAAGCTGCGAGCAGATCGTTATCGCAAGCAGCGCGGTTCACTTTTCGCCTCGCGTGAAGTAGGCGAGCTCGTCGAGCGACCGGCTTTGCTCGGTGTGCTGCGGTTGATTGACTTGCATCTCAACGTCTCCCGTCACCGCGGCAAGACTTCTTTGCCGCGAGCGAAGGCAACCTGAATACGCGCCTTCGGACAGTGGGCCAGATCAGAGAGTGAGAGAACTACGACGGTGCGGCCGAGCTGCGCGACGAAACGGCAATGGCCGTCGAGGCTTTTGGTTGCAGCGCGGTGCATTGCTTTCCGGACGTTCATCTCTCACTCCAGCAATCTGGAAGGTGGTGAGATGCGCCCTAAGAACATGGGACTCGCTGGAATCCAATCAACTTAGGGCGCTTGTCACATTCGCGCTTGGTCAGCGCTTGAGATGAAGTATATCAAAATGATTTGCTTAATCAAGCAAAATGATTTGCTTTGGTCGCGCAAAGATACTTATCAATAATTTCTACCGATAGCGGGGAGTTATTTTTTTAGGTTTTCGTGCTGAGCTGAACGGATGACGTCTTGGCATCGCACAATAGTTGCTGCGGCGCTCTGCCTTACGGCGACATCCTCGTAGCCAGAGATGGCCGCCATGCGTGAGTCGCGCTCCAAGTCTAACTTGGCGCCGGCTATGAGTTGAACGCATACGAGGGCGTTAGCGCGCAGCGTGGCGTGCCGGAACTCGGGGGACTGACGGTAGATAACGTCGGCCGCAGCTTTGCTTTTCGCGTCTCCGATCGCGGCCGCCTCGCTCGCTGCAGCGACATCCACCGAAGTAAGGTATGAAGTCGCATCTTCGCTTCCCTCTGGCGCCGACTTAAGGCGGGAATCGAAGGTCGCCCACGCGAGATCATCTTTGTCGTCCACGTAGCGCGGCGCGTTCGAACCAACTCGACTCAAAACGGCCATGCGCGCGGAGAAGTAGGGTATGCCGAGCCGGTCAGTGCGCTGGTAGATCAGCGCCTGCGCAAAGAATTCCGTCCCCGCTCCGCGCTCGAGCCACGTTGTCCTGT
This sequence comes from Paraburkholderia bryophila, assembly GCF_013409255.1. Taxonomy (NCBI): domain Bacteria; kingdom Pseudomonadati; phylum Pseudomonadota; class Betaproteobacteria; order Burkholderiales; family Burkholderiaceae; genus Paraburkholderia; species Paraburkholderia bryophila. The sequence goes on along the minus strand of NZ_JACCAS010000001.1, from coordinate 986,323 downwards.
CCGCCGGAAGTTGCATCATTGCACCGAGATCCCCGGATGAGGAGGGAACCCATAAGCGCGCGTCGCCTGCCGCGCCGTCGATGTCGGAGGCCTTGATGAACTTGCATGTAAGGCCTTGAGAGCCAAGGGTAGTGCAGGCTTCGTTAATCTTCGCCTTCTGCGCGAGGATTACTCTGTCTTCCGCCGCCTGCGCGCCGAGCGAGACGAATGCCGCTGCGAGCACAACGACACAACGCAATCGGCCATTTACGCAAGCAGGGGAACGAGTGCGCATCAGTCTGCACTCCCAGGACGAAACATCGAAGCGCGCGCTGTAGCCACCACGAAATGCATGCGGTCGATTTCATCGGCTTCGAATATAACGGGCGGATGAGTTTCGTTGACTGATATAAGGTGGATTCGGCCGGCGCGCTGATAGAGGAAGGTCTTGATCATCACGCGACCGTCTTTAGATCTGACGAGGACGTCATCGCCCGGCTCGACAGGATGTCCCGGTTCAATGATTGCGTATTCGCCGTCTCTAATGCGCGGACGCATTGAGTCGCCCGCGCACCGTAGGGCATATGCGTCGGGGTCGCGAGAGGGAAAGTCCACATACCCATCGCCGTGCCCAACCGGATACTCAAGATCCGCCCAGTGTCCATCGTCACCCAGCTGCGCCATTCCCACCACCGGAATCGGTTTCCAATTTGTAATCGGAAACGGGCGGAACTCGTCGTTGAAACGAACCGCTACGCCAGCTTCCCCTTTGCCTTTGGTCAGCCAAACCGCATTGACGCCATATGTGTTCTGAATAGCGACGGCCTGCACAAGGGTGATTTCTGGGCCTTCGCCATCGAGCCATTGGGAGGACACGTCCACACCGATCTTTGCGACTGCTGCAAGAGTTTCGGCAGACAGATTCATGGGGCCGAGCGCTGCTCTCAAGCGCTGCGGTGAGGTCAGTTTTGCAGCAACAACTTTATCCGTTTTGGGTGACTCGGATTGCGGGATCAGCGCCGCCTTGTCGACACTCTTCTCGCTTTCAAACGCGGGTTTGGTGTGGTCAACATCAAGCCAGCCAATGGTTTTCCCGTAAGCGGCCTCGATGCGGCGCGCAAGGAGGTCCCCGATGTTTCGAGTCGGATTCGGCCCGATCGTTTGATTCACCTGTTGGGTGGTGCTCTCGATTGCGCGCGCGAACTCGGCCGGCCCATCTGTTGCCAGTGAGCGTGCGTTATCCCGGCGGATGTCCTTAACCGTTCTCATGGGTGCGATAGTGGATGAATCAATCATTTTGATCAACGTGCAAAAAGATTTGCTCAAGCAAATCAAAATGATCTATCATCGAAGCATGAACCTTCGATCCTATTTCCAGACGACCAAGCCCGCTGAGCGCGAAGCGTTCGCTGATGCCGTCGAGGCGAGCGTCGACTATCTGTATCTGTGCTCTCGGGGCACGCGGAAGCCCGGTAACGCGCTCTGCAAGCGCATTGTTGCTCACGACTCTCGCTTTACCTTGGCCGAGCTGCGGCCCGACATCTGGGGAAATGGCTTCGATTCGATCGCTGCAAGCGATGACGTGCAGCCGCCGGTCGGCGATCTGCCGAAAGAAGATCAAGAGTAGTTCCCTTTGAAAGGAGGAAGAAATGTCACGTCGCACCGAGTATCGAAACGAAGTGAAGACCCGGCTTTCCGATCGCACGTATGACGGCATGCAGGCGTTCAAGGCATTGCACGGCATCGAGAGTGATTCGGCGGCTTTGTCCCGCATGGCTGATCTCCTGTTGTTTGGCACAGTTGGGAATTTGCCAGCCAACTTGATCGACCGCAGTGCCAATTCGGCCCAGAACGGGACGCGGGTGGCCGCATGACGCAGCGCAAGACCAGCCTTACCGTTGAGCTTCCGACGCCGGAGGCGGCTGATCTGGCGGTGCAAGCAGCGAAAGAGGGGATTTCGACCCCCGAGTTGCTCGGGTATCACGTCCTGAAGAGCGCATACGGGTACTCACACCCGCTGGTATTGGCATTCGAAGCGCGTCCCAAAAAGGGACACGAGGGGACGAAGTAGGGCAGTGCAGCAGGCCGGGACTGGCCGGCGCATCAAATGGGATGAATCGACACATAAGCCTCTTGCGAACCAGGCGTCTTATGTCCCGATTTAGTATTCCTCACTGAAGCCCATATGGAAGCGAGCTTTTACAGCGGCCGCTCTGGCCGCCGCGTGGCTGAAACGCAGCAGGACGCTTTTCACGCACTGACCGTCAAGGATCTGTCCGTTAAGCAACGGATGGTGCTCGACGCCTTTGAGCATGTGCGCGCACATCTCACGCGCGAGGACATCGCCGCAATCACCAATCTCAAGCTGTCGAGCGTCTGCGGGCGAGTTCGCGAGCTTCTCGACGCTGATCGGCTGGTTGTCGTCGGGCGCAGAACGGAGACGGCCACGGGTAAGCCGCAGCAGCTTCTCGCGGTGGTGGTGCATGGCTAAAAATTCGATCGACGCGTACGGCGCGTCAGGCAAGACCAACGTCCTTTTCTTTGACCCCGCCGTGCTGGTGCTGGTCGTGGACGAATCCTCCCCTCTCTACGACCCGCGCGTGCATCTGCCGGTAGACGAGGATCTCGCGCGCAATATCGATTACCAAGGCGTGATCGAGCCGATCCTGATCCAGAAGAACCCCGAGACGGGCGCGGTCGAGATCGTCGTCGGTCGGCAGCGGGTGAAGGCGTCCCGGCTCGCGAACGAGTGGCGTCAAGCTCGTGGTGTGGCGCCAATTCAGATTCCAGCGATCGTGCACAAGGGTAAGGCCCGTGACGCGCTCGACATTATCGTGAGCGAAAACGAGGTGTGCCAGTCCGATTCACCGCTGGGCCGCGCCGAGAAGATGCGGCGCCTGATGGCAATCGGCCGAGGCGAAGACGAGATCGCCGTGATTTTCGGCTGCAAGGTACCGACAGTCCGCGCAACCCTCCAGTTGCTCGAATGCTGCTCGGCCGTGCAAAAGGCAGTCGAAAGCGGTGCGGTCAATGTCACGCACGCGAAGCTGCTCGCAAAGCTGACGCCCGACGAGCAGCGCGGCAAGGTGAGCGAGTTGATCGCGGCGGGATCGAGCTCGACCGGTCATGCGCGATCGCGAGCGCAGAGGGCCGTGATGGGCGACAAATCTCCCAAGATCCGCTCGCGCAAAGAAATCCTCGCCGAGATAGATCGTGCTGGACCGATGAGCATGCGTGCCGAGGCGCTGCGCTGGGTGCTCCACTTGGTTGGTGATGCCGACGGAGCTACTGCGTGAGCATCAAGATCCAGACGATGGTTTGGGATCGCTACCCCGGCGAGGATCACGAGCTGTTGCTCGCGCTGAAACTCGCGGACTTCTGCGACGACAGCGGCGAGCACATTTTCCCGAGCATTGAAACGATGGCGGAAAAGGTGCGCCGCTCGCCCCGCGCGGTTCAGTATCAGATTCAAGGCATGGTGAAAAGCGGCTGGCTGATCAAGGTTGCAAACGCTAGCGGCGGGCGCGGTCGCGCGTGCGAATACCGCATCAATCCTGAATGGATAAACGGAGCAGAAATTGCACCCTTTTCGTCTGGCTCAAAGGGCGCAAGCGTTGCACCCATAAAAAGGGTGCAACGGGCAGCACAAAAGGGTGCAACGGGCGACACAAAGGGTGCAACGGGTTTCGCTAAAGGGTGCAATGGGTTGCACCCGATTCACCAAGAACCACCAGAAGAACCATCAGAGAACCACCAACCTGCGCGGCGAGAGCCGCGAGTTGCGTTGCATGCAGAGCTTTTGAACATCGAACTGCCTGAGGCAATTCCGTTCGTTGTGTGGGACATGTGGTGCGAACACCGCGAAGCGAAAAGCAAGGACGCCCCCTGGACTCGGCCGGCGGCACGCGTGTCGATCAAGAAACTCGAAATGCTCGCTGCTTCTGGGCAGAGCCCCGAGGTCAGCGTCGAGGAAGCCGTGCTGCGCGGTTGGACTGGGCTGTTTCCGGTGAAGGCCCAATCGCTGCCTGTCGGGGGCGCTGCAGCCGGTTTGATCGCGGCGGACTGGCACAAGTCGAATGCCGGCGTCGCGGAGCGCGGCAAGCAGCTCGGCGTCACGCAAAAGGAAGGCGAGGTCTTCATGCGCTTCAAGGCGCGCGTGGTGAAGGCGGCCGGCCCGGGCGAATGGATGGAAGAGATGCTGCGCGACGCGGCGCGCTTCGGCGACGAGCAATACGACGCGCTCTACGGGTACTTCAACGATATTCCGCGCGACAAGGCCGCGCACGCGGAGGCTGCATGACCAGCCGCACGACCGCACTCCGCTACCCGGAAGGGACGAAGACCGTAGGTACGGCGAACGTGCGCGAAGATCGCGCGCCTAGGCCTGGATACGCACAGAAGAAGCTTGCCGAGAAGTTTGGCCTCGCGCCGGTGCCGGCGTTCGACGACATTGCCGACGGCGTCGGCGCACCGGCGATTGCTTTGAGCATTGCCGGTTCGGCCCGCACCGCGGCACAGATCGGCAGCCCGACGCCTCTGGGCAAGACGTTCGCGAGCCTTACGAAGCCAGTGAAGCCGTCGAAGTACCGCAACACGAAGTGCGAGAGCGGCGGCATCAAGTTCGACAGCAAGCGGGAAATGCATCGCTGGCACGAGCTGGTGCAAATGCAGGTTCGCGGCGAGATCAGCGAACTCGAGCTGCAGGTGCCATTCATCTTGGCCGACGGGGTGGTGATCGCGGGCCGAAAACGGCCGCCGCTGCGCTATGTCGCGGACTTCGTCTACGAGCAGGGCGGCGAGACGGTCGTCGAAGACGTGAAGGGTCGCGTCACTGAGGGATACCGCATCAAACGTCATCTGATGGCCGCGCGCGGCATCCAGATCAGGGAGGTTAAATGAATCAGATTGTCGAATATTCCGAAGATGAGATCGCCACTCTCCGCGAAATCTACGCATCGACGGAAACCGTGGAATCGCAGGCCCATCGCTTGCCGCGTCGTTCCTTTGATTCGATTGAGGCAAAGGCTCACGCAATCGGCTTAGTGAAGGCCCGCGGCCAGAGCGTTCTTTGCCTCATCCACGAACTCATGTCCGACGGCGAACCGCGCACGATACGCGAGGTAGTGAAGGCCGTCGGTGGCCGCAAGAAATACGTGGGTGAGCAATTGCGCCTGCTGGCGGACGGCGTCAGATTCCACGTTCACGCATATATCGGCGTTCACCGCTGCTACGTTTTCAAGGCTGGTCCGGGCACGAACGCCGTGCGGCCGCCGGCAGCGCACACGCCCGCTAAGGTCTATTCGGCACGCTTTCGGGAGCGTAATCGCGTCGAGCGACCTGTGAAGGCCAAGAGAGAAGGCTCGCCGCGAGCGAAGGCAAAGCCAAATGCTGCGCCCGCGCCGACGCGTGCGAGTTATGACCCGGTGCTCGAGCGACTGAAGGACGAAAAATACCGCCTCCCGGCTGCCCGTATGCGGCAGGCCGATCGCGTTGTATTCGACGCCATTTCGTCCATGGCGCGCGTTGGGAGTCAGACAGCATGAAACTTTACCTCGCCGGTCCGATGACGGGTTACGCGGAACTTAACTTCCCAATGTTCCACGCCGAAGCAGCGCGCCTGCGCGCCTTGGGGTTCGACATCGTCAATCCTGCAGAGATCAACGCCGGTACGAATGCTGAATGGCTTGTCTGCATGCGCGCCGACATTAAGCAATTGTTGGACTGCGACGGCATAGCTCTATTGCCGCGATGGAACGAGTCACGGGGCGCGTCCATCGAACACAACCTTGCGCGCGATCTTGGGTTGAGGGTATTTCAGGCGCGCCGCCTGATGGGAATAGCCGGCGACTTTCCGGTGATCTCGCAGGACGCTGTCATTGAACTGCTCGATGTGGAGACGGCGTGAAGCGGTCGGCCCCGATGAAGCGTACCGGCTTCATGCGCAAGCAAACGGACGCCTTCAAGACGACGTTTCACATGCAGACGCTGATGCGCAAGGCGGCGATCAAGACCAGGAAGAGGCGGGTCACGGTCGCGGAGGGCGCGAAGTATCTAGCGGCGTGCCGCGGCGAACCGTGCTTCCTGAACGTGAAATGCGCGCGCAGCGATTGGGCAGATCCGACGGTGGTGCCGTGCCACGACAATCGGCTGAGCGCTGGCAAGGGCATGGGGTTGAAGGCGAGCCATGAACGGACGTTGCCGGGCTGCATGCTTTGCCACCAATGGCTCGATCAAGGCCCGGCGACGCGTGAGGAGAAGTTCGCAAGGTTTGACGCCGGGTTTTCGCAATGGGAGCAGCGGCGCGCTCGAAAGATGGGATTGGAAATGCAGGAGGCAGCGTAATGCAGGTGTTTGTGAATATCCCGTTGAAGTCGCTTCGCCGCGTGCGCGGCCGCGCGCAGTCGACATATCACGGCGACTGGTTCAAGGCGACGCGCCTTTATGGCCCGGTATGTGAGTCGCACGATCGCAGCGGTGGAACGTTCGGCCGAGGTTATATCCACGCGGACATAGAGATTGGCGACGATTTGCGCGAGCACGTCTCAGTGGCCGGTTTCAATGAGGACGGGACGATTCGCGTGCAAGTGTGGGTGAACACGCATCGAAAGACGCTAGCGGCGTTTCTTGCCAGCGGCGAACCGGAGTGGAACGTGAGGGAGATGGCATGAAGCGAATCACGAAGGAAATGGTGGAGCGTGGTGGCTGGCGCTACTGCTGCGTGTGCCGAAAGCTCGGCCCGCGCGTCAAGGCACATTGGCAGCACGAAGGGCGTGAATACTGCGACGCCCACAAGCCCAGCCCGACACCCTTAACTTCGCCGCGAGCCGAGGCATGAGCGCACACGCCTACATCCAATACGCCGACATACCGGACAGCCTCATCGCGTCGAGCAGCCAGCGTGTCGACAGTATCACCAAGGTGAAGCTCATTTCCTTCGACGGTTGCCCGCTGGTTGGGCAGATCGAAGTGCTTGAGCAAAACCGGATTCAGGTCGAATTCGCGTTTCCGCGTGCCGCCGAGCTGCGGGCCGCACTGGTCGATTGGCTGATGCACTGGGGCATTCACTTCACGGTGGTCATGTGAGCGCGCTGGCAGAACGCCGAAAGGGCGGCGAACTCGCGAAGCTGGCCGGCATGTGGTCGAACGAACAAGCGTTTTGGGATTGGGTGAGCTTCATTCAGGAAAACCCCTGCCATGGCGCGTCGATGGCGGCGCAGTTCATTCGAACGGTATGCGGGATCGCGAGCCGCGCGGATCTCGACCACGACCCCGCTGCGCGTGCGCGGTTCGATCAGTACATTCGCAAGCCCTATGCGAAATACCGCGCGTCGATGGGGTGTGTATGAGGCTGCCCGAGCAGCGCGATCCAATGATCATCGTGCAGGAGCGGCAGGAAACGACCTGCGCCGGTTGCCGGGATCTTAACCGTGATTACACACCGGGCTTCCGCAAGTTTTTGTGTCAGAAGGGAATTCAGAAGGCGCAGCAAGACGTATTCAACATGATTCGATGCAACCGATACCGCGCGGGGAATAAATGATCAACGATCAATTGCAGGCCCAGGAGAAGCAGGAAGACCCGAATCAAGAACTGCACATGTTCTGCTTGCAGTGGGCTGAGTGGCATCGTTCGCGCCGGCTGTTTGCGCCGCCGATCCCGCCGACGATTCTGGCGCGGCTTCAGCCATCCCGCGTTGGCGAGCCGCCCAATGCGATTCTGTCGGCCGACCTTAGTTATTTCAACCTGTCGTTGTTGTCGCAACCCGAGAGCACAGGCAAGACGGCCATGTACCACTTCTACATCCACCGTCTCAGACCTATTAAGTTGGTCGCCGCAGAGATGGGGATCACGACGCAAGGCTTCTACAAGGCAATGCGGAAAGCGCGCGGCGAAGCATATTCTTCTTACCGGCGCATGATGGGTGCGCCTGTCGAATTCAGCGTTTCAACCCATGAATTTCAGGTGTAAACCATTTTGGTTTCCGAAATGACGGTTTACACTTTCGGGGTAAAAACCTATGATTTGTGAAAGGCTGAATTACTGCCTCTCACAAGAACCCGCCAGTCAAACGACTCGCGGATTTTGTTTTTTGTGTGCTCTCGGGCTGACGCCGTTACGCGTAGGCAGGCTACGCAGAACACAACCGAACGACGTCAATCCGAGAGCGTATGCGCTGAAGAGCGCCCCACCGGGTTAAACAGGCATAGCGCCATCCGACTTGTCGGCGCTTCGCTCTCGACCTGTCTCCTCCGCGATGAGAGTCGTCGGATTTGCCTCGCCACGCGCGGGGCGCTTTTATTCGTTCGTGAGCGGTGATGTTCACAGTTTCGGTAAGGACCGACATTAAGCGCGTAGCCAAGGCGCTCGACGATCTCGCTCGCAAACAGCTTCCATTTGCAACGGCGCAGGCAATCAATGCGACGGCACAGATAGTCAAGCTCGCTGAGCAAGAGAACATGCGCAAGGTGCTTGACGCACCGACGCCGTTCACTGTCAATTCCATCGCCGTAAAACGCGCTACCAAGTCAGACTTGGTAGCGTTGGTGTACGTGAAGCCTGTCGCTGCATCGTATCTTCTGCCGTATGAGACGGGTGGCTTGAACAAGCTGAACAGCCAAGCGCTGCTGAAGCCGATCTCTGCCAAGGTGAACCAATACGGCAACCTGCCACGCAATCTCGTGAAGCGCCTGTCAGCAAAGCCAAACGTGTTTGTTGGGAAAGTGCAAACAAAGGCGGGTGTTGTTGACGGCGTGTGGCAGCGAACTAAGCAGACACGCGGCAAGCGAGCTGGTCTGAAGCTGATGATCAAGTTTGAGGACGCGCATGAAGCGACGCAGCGGCTCGACTTCCGAGGTGTCGGTCAGCGTGTCGTGGCATCGACGTTCCGCGGCGAACTGGACAAAGCGATCGCGAAGGCGATGGCGGCCGCGCGATGATGCCCCCCCAAATCGAATGGGTCCCCTCCAGAGAAGGAGGGTCACGGACAATTGCGCACTGCGATGTTTCTCTAGCTGAGAAATTTTCAAATTTGGGTAAAAGGTAAAACGACCGGCCATGAACCAGTCACAGTACGCAGGCCGCCACAGCGTGAGTCCGAAAACGGTCACCAAGTGGAAGGAGCGCGGCTGGCTTGTGTTTGCGGGCGATGAGGTCGATGTCGAAGCGTCCGACGCGAACATCAAACGCTATCGCACGAAGGGCGTCGGCTCAGTTACCCAGGGCGCCGAAGGTAACGGCCAGGGTAAAGCTATGGCCGGCGTTACCCGCGCATCGAAGAAGGTAACGATCAGGGATGGCGAGACCCCAGCCGAGGCTGCGGTGCGTCACCTGGTTGCGACCGGCGCAGACATGAACATCGAGGAGGCGAAGCGCGTCAAGGAAAACTATCTGGCACTCCAGACCCAGCTCGAATACGACCGCGATGCCGGTCTCGTCGTAGCCGTTGCAGACGTCGCCCGCGCCGTCGGCGAGGAGTATGCCAAGGTCCGAACGCGCTTGCTGGCTATCCCCGCAGAGCATGCGCCTCGACTCCAGTTGCTGAAGACACCGGTCGAGTTGCAAGACGCTCTGCAGGAAATCATTGTTGAAGCGCTCGAGGAGTTGACCCGGGATGGAGTCGCACGCTGAGGCGCGGCGCTATGCCACCGGGTACGACACGCTGCTGCGTGAACTGCTGGCTGCTCGCCGGCGCAATATTCAACCGCCGCCCAAACTCTCGCTGAGCGAGTGGGCCGCCAAATACGCTGTGTTGTCGCGCGAGACCAGTGCGCAGACCGGCAAGTTTCGGGCATTTCCGTACCAAAACGGGATCATGGATGCGATAACCGACCCGCGTGTAGAGCGGATCACGGTCCAGAAATCAGCGCGTGTCGGCTACACCAAGATTCTCGACCACGTCGCTGGTTACTTTATCCATCAGGATCCGTCGCCGATGCTGGTGGTCCAGCCTCGCGTCGAGGATGCCGAAGACTACAGCACGACTGAAATCGAACCGATGCTGCGCGACACGCCAGTAATCGCGGAGATCGTCGGCGATCTGAAGAAGAAAGATGCGAAGCAGAGAATCCTGAAGCGGGTGTTTCGCAACGGCTCTTCAATGTCGTTCGTCGGTGCGAACAGCCCTGGTGGTTTCCGCCGCATCACTGCACGCATCGTTGCGTTCGACGAAGTCGACGGATACCCGGTGCAGGGTGCCGGCAAAGAAGGCGACCAGATCAAGCTCGGCGTGAAGCGCACGGAGTCTTTCTGGAATCGCAAAATCATTCTCGGTAGCACGCCGACGGTGAAGGGCTATAGCCGTATCGAGCGCAGCTACGAAACGAGCGATCAGCGTCGCTATCACGTGCCTTGTCCGCATTGCGGTGAATTTCAGGTGCTCGAATGGGGTGGCCCTGATACGCCGCACGGCATGAAGTGGGGCAAGGACGATGCTGGCAAGGGATTGCCCGACACCGTCTACTACGTCTGTCGGCACAACGGCTGCATTATTCATGACGCCGACAAGCCTGAGATGGTTGCGCGCGGCGAATGGCGCGCCGGAAAGCCGTTTGCTGGCCACGCAGGATTTCACGTCTGGACTGCCTATAGCCTGTTTCCTAACGCGAGTTGGCGGAACCTGGTGGCGGAATGGCTTGAGGTGAAAGACGATCCTCTTGAGCGTCAGACTTTCATCAATACCACGCTCGGCGAAACATATGAAGACCGTGGCGACCGTGCGCTGAAAGAAGACAAGCTGGTGGCCCGCTGCGAAGTGTGGCCGGCGGAGGTGCCAGACGGCGTGGCCGTAATCACGGTCGGGGTCGACACGCAAGATTACCGTTTCGAAATAGAGGTGATCGGCTGGGGGCGCAATGAAGAGAGCTGGTCGATTGCGCACGAGGTGATCGAAGGCGACATGGAAACCCCCGATCCATGGAGCCGGCTGGATGCACTTCTAAAGCGCGTCTGGTATCGGGCTGACGGTCGCGGGTTTGAGGCTCTCGCAGTCTGTATCGACTCGGGCGGCCATCACACGCAGAAGGTGTATGACTTTTCGAAGGAGCGACTTGGGCGCCGCGTCTGGGCTATCAAGGGCGAGTCGGCAGTTGCTGGAAAGCGCAATCCGGTCTGGCCGACGAAGAAGCCGAGCCGACGCACAAAGGCAACCTTCCGCCCGGTGATACTCGGCGTGAATGCCGCGAAAGACGTTGTTCGAGATCGTCTTCACAAGGAAGCGCCGGGACCGGGTTACATGCATTTTCCGGCCGATCGCGACATCAACTATTTCGCGCAGCTCACGTCGGAGCGTGTTCTCGTCAAAACGTCGGGCGGCCAGAAGTTTCGTGTTTGGGATCTTCCGCCGGGTCGGGCGAACGAGGCGCTCGACTGTCGGGTGTACGGGTATGCCGCGTTGTGCGGTCTCTCGCATCTGGGTTTGAAGCTAAACCATACGGCCGACGAAGTGAAGGCTGCGCACACGGCACTCGGATACGTCGCGCCCACGCCGGAACCGACAGCACCAGTACTGGAGGCGCCAGTTGCGCTGTCGCGCGGACCGTCAGTAAAGGTGATCGGTGCCGATGGCCCGACCGTTTCCCGAGCCAGTCAACTTGCTTAACTGAGGATCATATGGGTGCCTATGACGGCCGCAGCAGGGCTGACCTGCAGGCACAGCTTACGGCGTTGCTGTCGGCGTACGACCAACTGATGGCCGGTCAGCAGGTGGCGCAGGCCAGCTACTCGCAGAGTGATGGGGCAAAGTCGGTTACGTACCGAGCGACCGATCTGGGTCTACTGGACGGCGCCATCTCGATCCTTCAACAGAAGCTCGGCATCATCCGCCGGGCGCGCCGTCAAATACGCTTCGTATATAGCTAATGGACAATCCCGTGCAGATTCTAGGCCCCGACGGCAACGCGTTGCCGCGAAGCCCGGGTCGGGCGTCTATGTTGGCAGGTAGAAGCAACACGTCGTACGATGCGGCCGACCTTTACGGCGCGCACACTGAAGATTGGATGCCGTACCTGTGGTCTCCCGATGGGGAGATCAACATGTCGCGCGACCGGATTGTTTCGCGCGCGCGCGACCTGATTCGAAATGATGGATGGGCGACCGCGGCGGTAATGCGCACGGTCGACAACGTTATCGGTCCGGATTTCCGGCCGATAGCGAAGCCTGACTATCGCTCGCTCCAAGCGTTGACGGGCAACAAAGCATTCGATCATGTGTGGGCCGACGAGTGGGGCCAGCAGGTCGAAGCGAACTGGCGCGCATGGGCGCACGACAGCGGTCTTTACTGCGATTCGCAGCGCGCTCAGAATTTCCCACAGATGATGCAGCTGGCGTTTCGTCATCAACTGATCGACGGCGACAGCCTGTCCATGCTTCATTGGAAGCCGGAGCGTGTCGGCTACGGGCGTGCGCGGTATGCGACTGCGCTTCAGATTATCGATCCCGACCGCCTTTCCAATCCGCAATTGCGGTTTGACCAGCAGAACATGCGCGGCGGGGTGGAGGTTGATCCCGACGGCGTGGCTGTAGCCTATTGGATTCGGCGCGCGCATCAGGGTGATTGGTTTAGCGCCGCACAGAGCGTGCATTGGGATCGCATCGAGCGCGAAACCGAGTGGGGTCGCCCGATCATCGTGCATCACTTCGAGCATGATCGCGCGGCGCAACACCGTGGCATTGGCTTTCTGACACCGGTGCTCACCCGCTTCAAGATGCTGATCAAATATGACGGCACGGAACTGGATGCCGCGATCGTCAACGCCTTCTTCGCCGCATATATCCAGAGCCCGTTTGACAGTGAGCTCGTCGAGGAAGCCGTAGCGGGTAGCAGCAAGGTAAGTGCGTATCAGCAAGAGCGATCCTCATACCACCGGGAACGCGGAACGCGCCTCGGCGATGTAGGTATGACGCACTTGTACCCAGGGGAGACCTTGGGCTTTGCTGCGCCGAACCGACCAAGTGCAAACTTCGCGTCCTTCGAAAGCGCGATGCTTCGAAATTTCGCTGCCGGCACCGGCCTGGCTGCGCAACAGATCAGTCAAAACTGGGCTGAGGTCAACTACAGCTCGTACCGCTCGGCCATGCTCGAGGCATGGAAGACATTTCACCGTCGTCGGCTCGGCTTCGCCTCAGGTCAGGCGCAGCCGGTCTATACGGCGTGGCTCGAAGAATCAGTGGAAATTGACAGCTACCCGATGCCAGCTAGTGCGCCGGACTTCGTCGAGGCGCGTGCTGCATATTCGCGAGCCAAGTGGATGGGTCCGGGTCGTGGACTGGTCGACATTGTGAAAGAGCGGCAGGGCGCCATTCTTGGCATCAACGCGGGGCTGTCGTCGCTCGAAGATGAAGCCGCCGAGGTGTCGGGTAGCGACTGGCGTGATATTGCTGACCGCAAGGCGATCGAAGCCGAGCGGTATCGCAGCCTTGGACTGCCGGTTCCGACGTCGCTTGTCGGCGCGGATGCGAAGGAAGCCAGCAAACTACCGGAGGAAGAGTAATGCGGTTCGCACACCTCGCGCAGAGGCTATTCAACACGCCGCTTGCGATCCGCCGGGAGAAGGCTGAAGTCATCATGTCGGCGCTGGCCGAGCGCATGGGCGTGTCGCAGCTCACGCGGCTCGATGGCACGGCTGTTCAGCCAATGGCTTTCGGCGCGTGGGACGAAGACGGCGCAGAATTTTCCCGCGCCGGGCGCGTTGTCGATCCTGGCTACGACATGATCGGCGACACGTCGATCGCAATGGTTGGCGTGCAGGGTACGTTGGTGCAGAAGTTGGGTTGCCTGCGACCGTACTCCGGCATGACTGGCTACGACGGTCTTCGCCAGAGCATTCTCAGCGCGCACGCTGATCCTGGAGTCAAGGCGATTGTGCTCGATGTCGATTCACCGGGCGGAGAGGTCGCCGGTTGTTTCGATCTCGTCGACACGATCTACAACCTGCGCGGCGACAAGCCGATCTGGGCCATCCTTTCGGAGTCGGCTTATTCGGCTGCATACGCGATCGCGAGCGCAGCTGATCGGATCATTGTTCCGCGTACAGGTGGCGTCGGTTCGATCGGCGTTATCACGATGCATATCGATTGGTCGAAGGCGCTGACGTCGGCGGGTTTTGCCGTGACGTTCATTACCTACGGTGATCGCAAAGCGGATTTTCATCCTGAGATTCCGCTGTCGCCGGAAGCTCTTGCAGCAGCGCAGGACGACATCAACACCATGGGCGAACTGTTCGTTGAGACAGTCGCCCGCAACCGGAATATCGCGGCCGATGAGGTTCGCGATACGCAAGCCGCCTGCTTTATGGGCGCAAACGGCGTCAGCCGTGGCCTTGCAGACGCAGTGATGGCGCCTGACGCGGCGCTATTGGCCTTGCTTGACCAGCTGGCCGACTAACCCACCTGTGAGAGGAACCTCATGAGCATTACGAAGACCCTTGCGGGCGCGATGCCGTTCGCCCATCTGTTGAGCAATGGCAAGCGTGCCGCACGCGCTGAACAAGACGAACGCGACCAGCGCGAAGACGAGTCCGACGAGGACTACGCGAAGCGCATGGAAGATCTGGACGAGAAGGACCGCGCCGAAGAAGAGAAGGAAAAAGAGGACGCGCGCAGGGCGGCCGAGGAGAAAGAAAAAGAAGAAGCGCGCCGTGCGGGCGCTGAAGACGATGACGGCGACGACGAATCGGACGGCGCGAAAAAGGCTGCTCGTGCCACGGAGCGTACGCGCTGCGCCTGCATCATCGCGCACGGCATCAATATCGGCGCCGCCGCGCAAGCCGGGGTGTTTGCTTTCGACACGAAGATGTCGTCGAAGGCGGCGATCGCGGCACTCGACGCGGCCAACGCGGCCGGCGGATCACGCCGTTCCTCGCTGGACGACCGCATGTCGCGCACCACGACGCCGAACCCCGGCTCCGGTAGCGCGAGCGGTTCAGCTCCGACCATGGCGCAACAGATCGTCATGGCGAACAAAAAACGCCTCGGCGAAGCGTAACCCGTCCCCAATCCAGTAAGGAGCAACGTCAATGACGCTCACCGTCAATTCGATCGGGGACAATCCCCAACAACCGGGCATCTACGCGGAAACGTACATCCCGGATCAGCTCATTGCGGGCAACCTCAAGATCGTCTCGCAGCCGATCGTCCTGGGCGCCGGCAAGCTGCCGCGTGGCTCGGTTCTAGGCATGATCAGCTCGAGCAGCGTGGAAGTCGCCGCCGGCACGAACGCCGGCAACGGCACTGTCGGCTCGACGAGCACCGGCGCAGGTGTGAAGCTGGGCGCGTACACGCTGAAAGCCACCGGCGCGACGACTTTCACGGTCACCGACCCGGAAGGCAATGCACTGCCGAATGCAACTGTCGGCACAGCATACTCGCAGTCCGGACTCAACTTCACGATCACCGCTGGCGGTACGGCTTTCGCCGCAAACGACTCGTTCACGTTGACGATTCCGGACAGCGCCGGCACCTACATCTTGTCGGTCAAGACGGCGAGCGATGGTAGTCAGACGCCGGTGGCGATCCTCGCCGACGCGGCGGACGCGACCAGCGGTCCGGTGACCACCGGCGTGTATCTCATGGCCGAAGTCAACGGCAACGCGCTGAATTACGACGCATCGTGGAACATCACGACGCTTACCGCTGCACTGCGCAGCGCGACGATCTTCGTCAAGTCCTCGGTCTCCGCTGCGGATCCGAGTTAAACCGTCCCGTTCCCACGCAAAAAAGCTCGCTTCCGCGGGCTTTTTTGTTTTGGGCGCACAGATCCGTAGACACTGGAGATCAACACCGTGAGCTTCACTTACGACACCAACACGCTCGTTCAGGTTGTGCCCAATCTGAAAGTGGCGCAGCAGTTTCTGCTGGACAAGTTCTTCCGCAACATCGTGACGGCCGATTCCGAAAAGGTGTCGATCGACGTCGATGTCGGTATCCGCCGGATGGCACCGTTCGTTTCGCCGCTCGTCGAAGGCAAGCTGGTCGAGCAACGCCGCTACCAGACGAATGAATTCAAGCCCGCCTACATCAAGGACAAGCGTGCGCCCGATCTGCGCAAGCCCGTGATGCGCCAGATCGGCGAACGCATTGGCGGTGACCTGAAGGGCATCGAGCGCGAGCAGGCCAATCTTGCCGCGGAGATGACCGACCAGATCGACATTCTGAATCGCCGCCTCGAATGGATGGCTGCGCAGGCGCTGCTCGGCGGCAAGGTCACGATTTCGGGCGAAGGCTTCCCGACTGTTGTCGTCGACTTCGGCCGCGATCCGTCGTTGACGGTGGCATTGAGCGCCGGGCAGCAATGGACGCCGGCGAACGTCGCTGCAGGAACCGCAACGCCGACGCAGAACATCGAAGACTGGCAGCACGTCATCCTGAAGAAGTCGGGCGCCAAGGTGACCGACATCGTCTTCTCGACGAGTGCTTGGACCGGCTTCCTGGCGGATCCGCTGGCGAAGGGCGCGATCATGTACCCGACGTTGGCCCAGAGCGGCAACATCATCAACCCGGGCGCGCAGATCGAGCAGGGCGCTGTGTACAAGGGCAAGTGGGGCCAGTATGACCTGTGGGTCTACAACGACTGGTATGTCGATGACAACGGCGTGGAGCAGCCGATGCTTCCCGACGGCGACATCATCATGTCCGGTCCGCAAATGCTCGGTACGCGCGCCTTCGGCATGATCATGGACCCGGCCTTCAACTACGAGCCGATGCCGTACGCGCCGAAGACGTGGGTCGAGAACGATCCGGGCCAGCGTTTCATCATGATGCAGTCGTCGCCGATCGTCATCCCGAGTCGCGTGAATGCCTGCTTCTCGGCGAACGTCTGCCCGGCGGTGGTGAACTGATGGCCGAACTGACCATTTCACCGAAAAAGATGGTGAAGGCGGTCGTCGCGCGTGGTCGTACGGTCTTCGACACGTTGGGTAAGCGGCACCTCGCGGGTGAGGAGATCGATCTCCCAGCCGGCGAGGTATCGCGGTTGCAGGCTCGCGGGTTTCTGGTTGACCCGAAAGAGCCGGTCATCCCCCTGGATGACGGCCCGACGTTCGGTAGCATCGGCGGCCCCCGAATCACTCGGGGCTGATCATGGTCGACTTCGATTCGCTGAACGTCGCCATCAACGGTGCGTTCGGCGAGCCGTTGTCGTATCAGCCTGCCGCTGGCGGCCAACCCTTCACGGTGCAGGGCGTCTTCACCGATGCCTATAAGCGGTCTTTCGACAATGGCGAGGGCGGGATCGGATGGACGACGACCGCCCCCAGCGTCGGAGTGCGCGCAGCGGATTTTTCGTCGCCGCCGGTTAAGAACGACTCGCTGACGCGGCTCTCAAATGGCCAGGTGTACATCCTGTTCGACAAGCATGCCGACGGTATTGGCTGGCTCAACATCATCCTCAAGGCCGTTGCATGACGACCTCGAATCAGCTTCGAGACATCGCCGTGCAGGCGCTCATTTCGACGACAGACGCTGCTGCGAATGTGTTCTCGCCGCGGGATCAGCCGTCCTGGGATGGCGAGTATCCGGTGCTGTTTGTCACGGTCGACGACGAGGATGGCCAGTCTTTCGGCAGAAGCGGATCACCAGCGTTCACCGTGACCGCGACCTTGCGCGTCGAGGCACGCGCGGAAAGTCCTGGTGCCGCATCTGATGCTGGTGCAGCCGCATTGCGCGTGCAGCTTGAGACGCTGCGCGACCAGATCAAGGCGGCCGTCATCAACTACTCCGGCCTGATGCCTTTGCTGCAGCAGTTCCCGTTTTTCCGAACGCGTTTCGTGCCGGGTCCACCGGAAGCCGAGCAACACGTCGGCTCGGCGGTCGTCGAGATCGGCATGGAGTTCGTACAGGGGCCCGAGGCGTTCTATCAGGCGAGCGGCACCCCCTTGCAGGGCATTGACGTCACCGTGGTCGAACCCGAGGGCACGACCGAGCCGTATTTCTCGATCGATCTTCCCCAATCCATTTCGTAGGAGCGCCGAATGCGCATCAAACCTGCACCGGGCCTGTCCGTACGGGACCCGGAGACGAAGCAATTGCTGCCGGCCGATGGCATCGACGTGCCCGACGACAGCATCCTCTGGACCAAGATTCTCAACGATGGCGACGTCGTGCTGGTGACCGCGAAATCGGCACCTGCGAGGGAAGGTGAAAAAGCATGAGCGACGTTCCGTTCCGAGTCATTCCCGCCGGCCTGCGCCTGCCTGGCTCGTTCTTCGAGCTCGACAACTCGCAAGCCAATACGGCGCAGGGTAATCAGCGCGCGCTGATCATTGGCCAGATCACTGCGGCAGGTATCGCCACTCCTAACGTCCCGATCATCTCGGGCGGCACGGGCGATGCGAACCTACAGGGTGGGGCTAGCTCGATGCTCGCCAACATGTTGGCGACGTATCGACTCAACGACAGCTTCGGTGAAGTATGGTATCTGCCGCTGGCCGATGCGAGCGGAGCGGTAGCGGCTGTCGGCTCGATAGCCTTCACCGCCGCCCCGACGGCGAACGGCACGATCTCGCTGTATATCGCGGGCCAGGTGGTCACCATTCCGGTCACGGCGAGCATGACCACGGCGCAAATCGCCACGGCCGTGTCGGCTGCGATCAACCTGTTGCCGGCGATGCCGGTTACCGCGTCGGTGACGACCAGCACCGTCACGTTGACCGCGGACAACAAGGGTCTCTGCGGGAATGAGATCGACATCCGTCTGAACTACTACGGTACGGCTGGCGGCGAGGCAACGCCCGCGGGTCTCGCGTATACCGTCACTGCGATGACTGGCGGCGCGACCAACCCGACGCTTACCACGGCGCTTGGCAATCTCGGCAACATGACGTTCGATTTCATCGCGTCGCCGTATACCGACACGGCGTCGCTGCTTGCCGTGCAGCAGTTCTTGAACGACCAAACCGGCCGGTGGAGTTGGACGCAACAGCTCTACGGTCACGCGCTCGGTGCGTATGCGGGAACTTTCGCATCGCAGACGACACTGGGACTCACGCGCAACAACCAGCACGAAACGATTTTGGGCTTCTACGGAAGCCCGACTCCGAGTTGGTTGTGGGCAGCGGCTCTGTGCGCACAGACTGCGGTCAGCGTTCGTGCTGACCCTGGAATTCCGTTGCAGGACATGCCGTTGTTGGGCGTTTTGGCGCCTCCCAACCAATCGCAGTTCCTTGCTAACCAGCGCGAAACACTACTGTATGACGGCATCTCGACGTTCACTGTGCGGCAGGACGGCACCGTGTTGACCGAGAACATCATCACGACGTACCAGGACAACACGCAAGGTGTCCCTGACAATAGCTACCTGGAACTCGAAACGATGTTCCAGTTGATGCTCGAAATTCGCACGATGCAAGCGATGCTCGCTTCGAAATATGCTCGCTGCAAACTGGCCGACAACGATTCGCGGCCACCTGCGAATTCGGGGCTCACCACGCCGAACGACATCGCTGCGAACATTCGGGCGTTGTATGGTGAACGTACCGACGGCGGCTATACGCAGAATGCGGACGCGTTCAATGCGGCGCTCGTCGTCCAGAAGAACACGGCGAATCCCAATCGCTGCGACATCTTGTGGCCAGGCACGCCGGTCAATCAGATGCGTACATTCGGCATCCTCGTTCAGTTCCGCCTTCAATAACGCCTGATTGCATCAACGAGGCCGCCTACGGGCGGCTTTTCAATTTTCTGGAGGGCACAAGATGTCCAGCAATCTTCTCGCCGGTATCGCGAGGGTAGCGATCGACGGCGTAACTCGGCAACTCGAGGGCGGCGCCAAGTACAGCGTTTCGACGGTGAAACGTGAGGAACTGGTTGGGCCGGATGGCTTTCACGGATGGAAGGAAACGCCCGTCGCGCCGTCCATCTCGATGTCGCTGCGCGACGCCGGCGACATGACCGTCGCTGATTTCAATGCTATTCGCAACTCGACGATTGTGCTCGAGCTAGCGAACGGAAAGATCGTTACGGGCCGCAACATGGGTGCGACGGACGTGCAGGAGGTCGACACCGAGGACGCCAAGTTCGAACTGGTGTTCAAGGGGCCACAGGTAACTGAACAAACCGTGTCGGTGAGCTAAGTCATGAACAACGAAAAGAAAAAGCCGCGCGCTCTGCCGCCCCCCATGCTGACAATTGAATTGTCGAAATCGGTAACCACGAAGGGGAGCGATGGCGAAACGGTATATGACGAGATCAATCTCGAAGAGCCGAATCTCGACCAGATCACCGAATTCGTTAAAAGGGCTGGCAGCAAGGGCGCATTGGAGTCTATGCGCTGGCTGATCAGCGAGATCTCGGGCGTGCCGATGGTTGTGCTCGGCAAGATCAAGTCGCGTGACTATTACAAGGCACAAGACTATCTGAGCGCGTACCTGACGCCTCCGGATGAGGACGACCCCGAGGGAAACGCGGGGGGCTCCCAGTAGATTGGGAGCATACCGTCCGCCTGGTTGAGCGTTTCTGGCGCTGGCAGCCCAGCGAAACGAAACGGATGACGTGGAGCGAGGTACGTAATTACGCGTACCACGCCGCACGCATGGCTAAAAAGGATTGAGTGTGGCCCAAGAATTCGTCATTCGCATCCGGGCCGACGACGCGGCGACCGCTACGGTCAACAAGATCAAGACAGCTCTCGGTAAGATCACCGATCCGATCGACAAGGCGCAGAAGCGGGTCGGCAAACTCGGCAATGTCGGCCAGGTGGGGCTGTCAAAGCTCACCAAGAGCCTCGGCAGCGTCGAGCGGGCCGCGTCCGGCGTGGTCGACAAGATCGTCGAAATCATCCCGGGCTTGACCGCCATCAGCGGTGCCGCTTCGCTAGCTGGTTTGACCGCGCTAGCGACGAAGTTCGGTACGTTCGGTTTCAACCTGAGCAAGTCGTCGAAGTTGCTGGGGATGAATGCGCAGGATCTCGCCTCGTGGCATGTGGCCGCAAAACGTGCTGGCGTCTCTGCCGATCAGTTTGACTCGGCGATGAGCGGGTCGCAGATGACGATTCGTGCGGCAGCGTTCGGCGCAGATCCGCACGCCATGATGCTGCTTCAGAAGATGGGCGTGCAAATCCAGCGCAACAAGGACGGCACGATCGACTACTACTCAACCCAGCAACGTCTGATGAAGGCGATAGAGGGGCAGAAGTCTGTCGAAGCGCAGCGCGACGTGGCGGGGACGTTCGGCATGAGTGGGTTGCTGCCTATGCTGCAGCAAGGCACCTATGGTGCGGACAAGGCGCGCGCGTTCCGGAAAGGTCTCGTTCCGACGGCGGACGAGGTGGCGCGCGCTGCGCAGTTTCATCAGGACATCAACGACCTCGATGACTCTGTCACTGGCCTTGGGAACAGCATCGGATCAAAGCTGATTCCGATTCTCGATCCGCTGGTCAATGGATTCGCGAAATGGCTGGACACGCATCGCGCGGAAATCGCGGACAAGATCTCCGGGTCGGTACAGAAACTCGTCGACTGGCTCTCGAAAATTAATTGGGACGAAGTTGCGTCCGAGGCAAAGGTGCTTTGGGACAATCTGGGCGGAGTAAAGGGTGTAGCGATCGCTATTGCGGCAATCAAGTTCGCGGGCCCGATCGCGGGCGTGTTGAACCTGATCTCCAGCCTGATCACCCTCACGACAACCACGATTCCAGCGGCAGCGAGCGCACTCGGCACGCTCGGCTTAGCCGGCATCGCGGCATGGGGTGCGCTGAAAGTAGCGAAGCTGGCTGGGCTGCCTGACGTCGACAATAAGCAGGGTGTCGAAGACGTTCGCAATGGAGATTGGCTTGCCGCGTCGACGCATCTTCCGGCCGGCGACTTCGCGCGTGCGCTCGCCGCGCGCGCGGCGGGTCGCTCGAATACCGAGATTGCCTCGTCGCTTCAGGGCGGTGCTAATCCGGCCGAGGCCGGCGCGAAGACTACGCTTGGCATCCGGAGCAATAATCCGCTGAACATGCTGGACCACAATCGGGAGATCGAATACGACACGCCCGAGCGTGGAATAGCGGCAGCAGTGTCGAACCTCGAACGCAACTATCGCGGATTGACGCTGGCGCAGATTCAGGACAAGTGGACTGGTGGCGCACGCACGGGCAATACGCCTCTGCAAATAGCGAATTACACGAAGATCATGTCGGCGGCGTCAGGTCTGGGCGCAGACGTCAAGCCGGATCTTGGCGACCCGCGGCAGGTCGCCTCAATCATTGCCGGGATGATCCGCGCAGAGAATGGCCAGCAACCGTATTCACCTGAGCAGATTGGAAATGCGACTGTCGCGGGGATGCAGCAGGGCGGCACGACGGTCAGCGGAACGGTGCGGCCGACTGGTGATGACGGCCACGACGCACGCGTCGCGCAGCTCCAGCAGGCCGCCCTGCACGTGACGTTCAGTAATGTGCCGGTCGGCACGCGGGTAGAAGCAAAAACACCGGACGGCGGATACCTGCCGACGAAGGTCAACTACGCCATGGGGTCAATGCCTTGAGCACTGCAGACGTTTTGAATGTTGCCGGTAGTATCGGTGGTGTTGCGTCCGCGGTGGGCAGCCTGGCGAGCCTCATAGGATTCCAGGCAGGGAGCTGGCTAAGTTCGCTGAAGCAGGCGAGCTACGGAGGTTTGCCGTTCGGTATCGAGTCGGTTCGGACCGCGGCTGGCCGGAAGCAGGCTGTTCACAACTACCCATTCCGCGACGAAGTATGGGTCGAGGATCTCGGTAAGAAGGGGCGCCAGTTCGAAGTGCTTGGGTTCCTCGTTGAGGACGACCTGATCACGAAGGCGGGCCCGGTCGTCGCGCAGCGCGACAAGCTGCTGCAGATCTGCGAGACGCCGGGTAACCAGACGCTGGTGCATCCGACACTCGGCATGATCAAGAATGTCGCATGTCTCAGCGTCGAGACGATGGAGCGCACCGACTTGGGTCGTGTGTTCGAAATCCGCCTGACACTGATCGTGTCCGGTGATCGAATTTTTCCGACATCGGTGATCTCGACGGGTGACGCCAGCATAAACAATGCTTCGCTGACAGGAGTCGCCGCGCTGGAAGATTTTGTGAAGTCCGCATCGACGACAATTCAGGCTGGCGCTGCGGTCGTGCAGCAGGCGGTTTCGACCGTGGTGGGCTGGTACCAGCTCGGTGTTACGGCAATCAACGACGTCAAGCGTGTGATCGGCACTGTCTCTACGCTGTTCGGTAACTTCGGTCGACTGTTTGGCGGGGCTAACAACGGGTTCGCGGGCGCTAACGTACAGGTGTCGCCGAGCACGACGGCGAATGACTTATTGTCGTCCGCGACTGCCGCGCGTGCTGCGGTCGTCTCGGCTGGTGTCGCGCTTCAGACCGCTGCGCTTAACCCATCGGATTCAGCAACACTCGGGGCTGCAGCACAGTCGTTCATTGCCTCTGTCTCGGCGGCCGCTACCGATCCAGCCGACTCGGTCAGGATGATCAGCGTACTGGCGCAGTATTCGCAGAGCGCGGTGACTACGCCGGGCCAGATCGGCGCGGCAATGAGCGTCATGCAGGTGGCGTTGGCGGCGCTGCTGCGGCGGTATGCGCTTGCGCAGCTCGCTGTGGTGCTTACGACCTATCAGCCGGCATCCCATGACGATGCAAACACGACGTTGGCCAGCGCCGTTGATCTGTTCGATGCGGAGATCACCGTAGCCGGCGATGCCGGGGACGATAACAGCTACCAGGCGTTGCGGACTGTTCGCCAATCCATTGTTGCTGACATGACTGTGCGGGGCGCAGACCTCGCAGCGATAGCGACGTTCAAGTTTCAGGCGGCTCTACCGTCCCTTGTGCTTGCAAACCGGATTTATCGTGATCCGACGCGCGAGCCGGGGCTTGTGCAGCAGATCGCACCGCGGCACCCGGCATTTTGCCCAACGACTTTTCAGGCGCTCGCTAGCTGATGGATGACGAGATCACCCTCAGGGTGTCGACGTGTACACGAAACCTCAATGCAGCACTGGGGCAACCTACGTACACGACGTCTAACACCCGGAACATCACAGGGTGGCTAGGAGTCCGGTTGTCGCGCGGGATTGAGCGATGCCCGTCGGATTTTGAGGTCTCATTCACCGAGCCTTATGAGAACGTGTCGGACGTGGACGTGCAAGAGGGCGACCAGGTTGAGGTGCTGCTCGGCGCGGACAAGGTGCTGTCCGGTTTCGTCGACCGATACCTGCCGAGTTACAACGCGCGGGAGCACACCATCCGCATTACTGGTCGCAGCAAATGCCAGGATCTTGTCGATTGTTCGGCGAAGTGGACGGGCGGTCAGTTGCTGAATATGCCGTTGCTCCAGATTGCGCAAACTTTGTGTGGCGTTTATGGCGTGCCGGTCGCGTTGGCCGACGGCGCCAATCAAGGCGATCCGATACCGCAGCTCAACATCATGGTCGGCGAGCCGATCTACGACGTGCTTGAACGGCTGTGCCGGTTTCGCGCGCTTCTGCTGTACGACCAGCCCGACGGCAGTCTGTTGCTCTCCGGCATCGGCACCCAACAAGCCGCGTGCGGATTCAAGGAAGGCGTGAACGTGCTCTCTGCGAGTGCGCTGAACAGCATGGACGGCCGCTTCTCCGACTATGACGCTGTCCGGCAGAGCCTCGACACGTGCGAGGACATCGGCGATGGCGGAAATCTGATTGCGAGCGTGCGTGATGCGACCGTTCAGCGGTTGCGCTATCGAGCGATCGTCGCTGAGTCAGTATTCGGCGGTCAGGACGTCGCTGCGCAGCGTGCGCAATGGGAGATGGCGCGGCGTTATGGGCGCTCTTATGCTGTGCAGGTGGCCACGGATAGCTGGCGCGATTCGGCGGGCGTGCTGTGGACGCCCAACACACTCGTGCCGATCGATCTTCCGAAGCTGAAGCTAAAGCAGCAGAGGTGGTTGATCTCGGATGTGACATACAAGCGTGGGGCAGATGGCACAACGGCGGATGTCGTCGTCATGCCGCCGGCCGCCTTCTATCAGCAACCGATCATTCTCAATCCGCTTGCGCCCGACGTGAACATGGTGAACTGATGGATTCGACTGGAATCGAGCGCATCTTCATGCGGCTGCGTGGCATGTTCGGTCGCGGCCGTGCGACCTACGTCGACGACAGCGGACCCGTGCAGAAGATGCAGGTCCGTATGAATGGGCTGATCACCTCTGACAATAGGCTGCGCCTCGCCGAGTTTGGCTTCACTTCCAATCCACCGATCGGCGCCGACGTGCTCGCTCTCCATATTGCGGGCGATAACGGCGCGGGTGCCGTATTTGCGACGAATCACCAGCAGTCGCGTCCAAGGGGGCTCGCCGCTGGTGAATCGATGCTGTACAGCCAGGACGGCAAGTCGGTGTATCTCACTGCGAGCGGCGGTATTGTTGTCGAAGCCAGGGGGCAGCCGGTAATTGTCAACGACGCATCGAACGTCACATGCAACGCCAGCGGGACTCTTACGGTGAATGCTCCAAACATCGTGTTGAACGGAAACGTACAGATCAACGGAAACATCGGTCAAAGCGGGGCGTCTGGTAGCAAGGGGACTGCACAATTCACGGCGCCAATCAGCGCGCCCGACGTCCTTCTACCGAGCGGTGCGGTCAATTCCCACGACCACTACGTGCCAGCCGCACCCGGCACTTCGAATGTGATGGCGAACTAGTTTCGTCGAGTCACGCAAATCCAGCCCGCCGCGTGCGGGCTTTTTTACGCCCGGACGAAATGGCTGACATCACGATTTCCTGGGATACCGCGAACAACCGCGGCGATTTCACGATGTCGGGGCCCGTGCTGGCGACGGGTAACGACCTCCAGACCGCAATCCTCATCAGCATCTTCACCGATCGCATGGCACAGCCGGGCGATGTGATCCCGGATGGCACTAATGATCCGCGCGGTTGGTGGGCCGACGACGACGTGCCAATTGGTTCACGAATCTGGCTCTTGCGGCGCGCGAAGCAAACGCAGGAAACGCTTCAAAAAGCCTATGACTACCTCGCGGAAGCACTTCAGTGGCTTGTCGATGACGGCGTGGTAGCACGCTTCGACATCGCATGCTCGTGGCCGCGCCAGTCGACGCTGGGCGCTCAGATCGCTGCATACAAACAGAACGGCACGTTGCTGACTACTGGCCTTTACACCTGGGCATGGGCGGGGATTAACTGATATGCCTTTCGCACGACCAACACTCACGCAGCTACGCGCGCAGGTGGCCGCCGACATTCAGGCGAGCCCGAACGGATCAGATCCGCTCCTACGATTCTCCGCGCTTAAGGTTCTCGGCACCGCGCTCGCCGGCCTCGCGAATCTGCAGTACGGCTACACCGACTGGGTTTCGCTGCAATCGAACCCATTCACGGCGACGGAAGAGTTCCTCGAGGCATGGGCGGCGCTGAAGGGCATCTATCGCGAAGCGGCCACGCAGGCCGGTTCGGTGACTCCGGGTCAGGTGACGTTCCCCGCATCGTCGAGCACGGCGTCGATTCCGATCGGCTCGCCATTGACGCGCGGCGACGGTGTTGCATTCACGACCACGTCGCTTGGCGTGGTGGTTGGCAATTCTGTGACGGTCAACGCAGTGGCGAACGCGGACCCAACGGGGCTGACTGGCGCGTTTGGCAACTGCGCCGTCGGCACGGTGATGAATCTCGGCACCGCGATTGCGGGCATTTCGTCGACGGGCTCTGTCACGACCGCCTTCACCGGCGGCGCCGACGTCGAAATTGATGCGAGCCTCCGTCCGCGAATGCTGTTCGCGTACCAGAACCCGCCTCAGGGCGGAGCAGTGAAGGACTACATCACCTGGGCGAGTGAGGTCAATGGCGTGACGCGCGCGTGGTGCAACGCGAACGGTTTCGGCGCGGGAACGGTCGTCGTGTACACGATGTTCGACGTGACTGAAGCGCTGAACGGCGGATTCCCGCAAGGCGTCAATGGCGTTGCGACGCTCGAGACGCGCGGCACGCCGACGGCGACATTGGATCTGTTGACGGTGGCGAACTGGATCTATCCACTTCGGCCTGCAACGGCGCTGGTGTGGTCAGTTGCGCCGATGCAGCAAGTTGTGAATTTCACGATCAGCGGAACAGCCAGCTTCTCGGCTGCGACGAAGGCCGCAATCCAATCTGCAATCTCCGGGATTTTTGTGCTTTATGGCTCACCGTTGAGCACGACAGCAGGGCAGAACGGAACGATCTATCTGTCCTATATCGAATCGGCAATCGCGGCCATTTCCGGTACGCAAGGCTTCGTTATAGCGGCGCCGACCGGAAACATCGTCGGAACGACAGGGCAGCTCCCCGTACTCGGCACGATTACCTGGAATCCGTAAATGACAGCGCCTAACTATCAGGCGTCCGACTTCACCACGGCGCTTCAGGCATGCATGCCTAGGGGCTTGGTGTGGCCGCGCGATCCGACGGCCGTACAGGCTCAGGTCGTCGCCGGCCTCGCTCCGACGTGGGCGCGGCATACCGCAGCAAACAACGCGCTTCTCGTCGATGCATTTCCGCTGACGTCGGTTGAGCTTCTGCCTCAGTGGGAGGCGTCGCTCGGTTTGCCAGATCCATGCGCCGGCCCATCACCGACGCTTCAGGGTCGGCAGCAGCAGGTTGTTGCGCGCCTCACGAATAGCGGAGGCCAGTCAGTTCCGTATTTCATCGGCTATGCCAAGACGTTGGGCTACACGGTGACCGTTACCGAGTTCACGCCGTTCCGAATTGGTCAGCAGCGCATGGGTAGTCAACTGGGCACCCAGGACTGGGCTTTTACTTGGCAGATCAATTCCCCGCTTAACACCGTGACGTATTTCAACATTGGCACCTCGTACGTCGGCCAGGCGCTGGCGAGTTGGGGCAATGCCGTCTTGCAGTGCGAGCTCACGGAAATCAAGCCCGCACACACCTATTTGAACTTCGCATATCACTAAGGGACAGGCATGTACCAAACCGATCAGGCGACAGCCGCAGCATCGTTGCCCACGCCCGCGGCCGCCGGCACGCAAGGTTTCTTCACGAACGGAAATCCGGCAACTGGCGTAGCTGCGACGATTCTCGATGCCGACTTCATGAATATGCTCATGATGGAGCTGGCGAACATCGTCACCAGCGCAGGCCTGACGTTGAGCAAGACGACCTACAACCAGGTGCTTGCCGCGATCAAGCGCATTGGCCAGAACACGCTCGTGCTCGCGGACACGGGTACCGTCAATGCGTACACCGCATCCAATGCGACGCCGCTCATCGCCGGCACATGGGTCGACGGTGTCGTGCAAGCGGTCAAGATCGCACACACGAACACCGGAGCGTCGACGTATGCGCCTGACGGCCTGACCGCAATCCCGATCTATGGCCTCGGCCTGCAGCCGTTGCAAGGGAGCGAGCTGCTTCTCAACGGTACCGCTATCCTCATGCACGCGACCATCGCAGGCGTGAATAGCGGAAATCCGATCTGCGTTCTGATGGAGTGCGCGGGCGGTACGCAGCAAGTGCCGGCGCTCTATGCATCAGGCAAAATCAACGGCACCAACAACCCGAACCTGCTATTCAATAGCTCGGGTGAATTCGGGGCCACTGGTTGGACCCTGGGTTCTTTTTCCCAGTTCGTTGACACGAGTGGTGAGATCGGCAGTTTCTTTTCGAACTCTGGGGCTTTGGCCGCCTATACGTTCGCAGTTGCCTGCCAACAAGTGCCGATCGGAGCCGGCCAGAATGTCTGTCTGTCGATGGACGTTTCGAATGGCGCGTCGGGTACCGTGCAGATTTCTCTCGCGGCGTACACCTCGGGCGGTAGCTATATTTCCAATATCGGAACGTTATCCGTTCCCAACTCCTCACTCACCCGCTATTCGACAACTGCCCAGACGCCGACGAATACCGCATATGTTGTCCCGCAGTTGGTTATGAACGGCGTTACCTCGTCCGCTTTCGGTATTGTTTTCCGGCGCATCAAGGTTGAGCAAGGCACCACTCCTTCTCTTTATTCGCAAGAAGCAAACTGGGCAGCGCTAGGCACGGGCCCCAACGCGGCCCCAATCTTCGTTGGTGCAGCGTCGGCTTCGGCACATGCGGTGCAACTGGGGCAATTCGTCAATTCGTTTGTGGCGAACGGGGGCTATGCCAAATTGCCGAACGGTTTGATTGTTCAATGGGGCCTCGCGGTCTCTGGCTCCGGCGGGAACGTCAACGTCACATTCCCGATCGCATTCCCAAATGGATTCCTTCGCGTAATACCGGGCACCGCGTCCGGGAACTACGTGATAGGCCTCGGCACAGCTACATCGACAGTAGTCGGGATGATCGCCTATCTCGCATCGAGCGGTGTGGGGACGAGCGGCATCAACATCGTTTGGGTTGCCTTAGGGTATTGAGGAAAAAATGAAATTCTCTCCTTCCATGGGAAGCGGTTATCCCGAAGATGTCGAATACGCTGAGTTGCCCGCCGATCTGATTGAAGTATCAGACGCCGATTGGCAATCGGCAATGGCTCGGCCGGCTGGCTATACCTTTACGTTTTCTAAGGATGGAGTCCTTTCGATCTATCCGCCCGCGGAGCCTACCGCAGATGACAAAGCTGCTTCTGCTAGGGCGCAACGAGACCTGATCATGTCTCAATGCGAATGGGTCGTGAATAGGCATCGAGATCAGCAAGATGCTGGTTCGGGCACGTCCCTTTCTACCGCGCAGTATCAGACATGGCTTTCTTACCGCCAGTCGCTGCGCGACATTTCAAAACAGCCGACTTGGCCGACCTCTGTCGACTGGCCTACGGCACCCCCGGCTGCGGCCGAACCTCAGGAATAGTGGCAACGGCATTACCACCTGCTTGCGAGATCGTCGTCATCGTCGCCGTTGTCTTCTGCTTCGGACCAAACGATCTCAAGCACCATCCAGAAAAGAGACCATGCAACCGACAGGCCCATCGCAGCATTGGATGGATGCGACAGGCCAGCCAGCGACGAAGCCATGACGAAGACCGCGCCGACGGTCGCAAGTCGAAAAACGATCCTTCCATCAAGGTGAATGCTGAATTTCGGCTTCATCACGTCATCATCATGATCCGAGTGAGGCAGCGATCGGGCCGATTATCTGCGCTTCGCGCTTACCCTTGATTTCATACATCTCCGGCTTCGGGTGCATGCAATCACTGAGCATTCCCTGCCAGTTGGGGAGAGACAGCAAATAAGAATACTGGTCGATCAGAGGCACGTTTTTTTGCGCCGCGACCGAATCCATCTGACCCACATAGGCGGGTAGATTTTCATAGCCTGGGCGACAAACTGGGTTCGGCTCTTCGAGCACCGGAATCATGCCCGCTGCTCGCACGCTGTCCACCCATGCCGCAAGATATTGCCCGTAGAGTTCCGGCGTTTCATCGCCGCGCCCGAGATCGTTGATCGCGTAATTGGCCACGGCGATCCTGGCGTTAAGCGAGGGAAGCGTCTGCGCCCATGACTGCGCGTAGCCATGGCGCCCCGCGATCAGATCGGACAGCTCGGCGCCGCTGACTCCCTGATTCGAAACCGTAACGGGTATGAGCTGTGCAGCCAGCGACGCCGCCATGTTGTATGGCGCGTTGTCCGGAGTGATCACGGCTGTCGACGGGTCGCACGCGCCGGTCCCGGCCGCTCCGCATGGACCGTTCGGATAGGTATAGCCAGCCATTGTCGAGTCGCCGTACATGGCGATCGTGACAGGCTGTTTCTGTGCATTCGAAGTCGTGGTTGCACTTCCGCCACCTCCGCCTCCACATCCACTGCAGGCCATTACAAACATCCCCAGTGCGGAAACGATCAACCCCTTCGTCATGAATGTCCCCGCTTCTGCTGTGCGCCAGCGCGAGATGATACCTGTATTCGTAAGTGCGCCTACTGCTCTCCATCGAGCGCCAGGGAGCCGCCGCTCAAGTCGATCGCGGCTCCGACTCGGCGCATGCGTTGCAGCACGCGTTCTATCGTCGTCTCGTCTAGTTCCAGACGGGCAGCGGCGAAGAACAGAGGGAGCGGACTGATTCCCTGGGGCTCCGCTCCACCCGTGTACTTGCGCCAATGCCGGCCGCCAGACAGGCCGAACAGCTCGGCCATTTGTGCGCTGCTCAGACCCAATTCGTCCTTCAGGCGAGCGAGGTCTTCCGGCGATGGAGGGTGATATTGCATGACGTGTGATTCCAGCGCCAGAAGTGGCGAGACGAAAGCGGTCCATGGTTTTCCTCATCGGATGTGGGCCGCGCGATCGCGCAGCCGCTAATACGCAAGGTAGGCCGATTCGGCCTACGTGTCAAGTAACAAGACGACGATTCGACGAACAGCCGCCTAGAGCGGCTTTTTTTATGCCCGGGGCTCAATGAACCATCCAGCGCAAAACGAGCGAAGACTCAGCAATGAGGAACGATTCGCAATGGTCGATGAACAATTCGTGCAGATGCAGGCCCAGATGGATCGCCGCTTCAAAGGCGTCCATGACTCCATCGAAGAGAACACCGAGTTGACCAAGGCGGCCGATGCGCGATCAGCCCGCATCGAAGCCGATACGAAAGTGCTGGTCGAGATTTTCAGCGGCACCCGGCGGAGCGCCAATTTCTTCGTGAATATGGCGCGGCTGCTTCGGAAGGTCGCGATCTTCCTGAGTCCGTTTCTCGCGCTGCTCGGCATCATCGGCGCGCTCATGCACGGCAAGTGGCCGACTTTGGACTGATCATGAACCTCACATCAACAATCATCGCGGCCGGTTGCGGCGCGACACAGTTGCGCGCGGCACAGTGGCTTCAACCGATCCAGGCGGCATGCGACAAGTATCGGATCGTCGAGCCGCTAGACGTCGCGGCGTTTCTGGCAACGACGGGCGTGGAGTCTGCGCGACTGGTCTATACGCGCGAGATCTGGGGGCCGACATTGGCGCAGCAGGCGTATGAGCCACCGTCGACCAAGGCGAGCGAACTAGGCAATACCCAACCGGGCGACGGGCGTCTTTTCTGCGGTCGCGGCCTGATCCAGATCACCGGCCGGCGCAATTACACGCTCGCTGCGGTCAGCCTTGATCTCGATCTTTTGAACCATCCGGAATTGCTTGAGCAAGCGGGCAACGCGGCAATGTCGGCAGGCTGGTACTGGTTCAACCGGAAGCTGAGCGCGCTTGGTGTCGACGGCAACTTCCTTGGCGTGTCGCGCGCGGTGAATCTCGGCAATGCGACGTCGAAGGCGATGCCGAACGGCTACACCGAGCGTCTCGCGCTCTACGGCGCCGCAAAGAAGGCATTGGGGATCTCTTAACTGCCAGACGAATATTTGCCTTTTATTCGTCTCGCGAATAATTCAAATCAAGCCGCCTCGTGCGGCTTTTCTCGTTTACGGCCATGACCGACGTTACCCAGATTCACGAAGAGAAAGAGACGTTGACGGTCGACGTCAACATTCCAGGCCACGAGCCACGCAAGACTACTGCGCTGTTCGAGCGCACGCGCAAGGAGCTGATCGCGCGCGAAGGCGGCCGCTGCTTCATCTGCAACGCGACGGCGCAGGAGAGCGGCCACCCGCTCGAGGCGCATCACCATCCGATCGAACGCTCGTTCGCCGAGATGATCGACTGGGATCGATTCAAGGCGGATGCGCAGGCCGGCGTGTGGGGCTCTGCTATCCAGGCATTCGACTGGGACAACTTCACCGACTGGACTCAGTTCGTCGACGACATGACCGTCAACGGCATGTTGCTTTGCAAGCCGCACCACATCGGGAAAGACGAGGGCATGCATGCGTTGCCGTTCCCGATTTGGGTCGCACAGAAGTACGGCAAAGAGGGCTATCAGTTCTCGGCTGCCGAAGTCATCCACCACGCAGGATAGGAGCCTCAATGAACCAAACATCCAGCCTCGTAACCGGCGGTGTCACCCTGACAGCTGCTTCGCTCGTGCCGCTCATTGAATGGGTCGCCACGGGCTGCAAAGGTGTCATGCCGCCCGAAGTTCAGTTGCTGGTGGCGGGTGCCATCGTGACGTCCATCCATGCGATTGGCAACGTGGTCGCAGCTCGTACGTCAGCCAAGCAAGCAACGGCCGTCGCGCCGGCTCAGCAGTAACCGTCTCGCCGCGCACGCGGCAATACCCCGAAGGAAAATTCATGAAGAAGCTTATGCTGCTTGCGGCAGGCGTAGTCCTGTCCATCGCTTTCGCTGGCTGTGCTGAGACCGTGACGGTTGCCACCGACTTCCAGACTCAAGTCGCGAAGGCCTGCGCGGTCGTTCAGCCGACGCTGCTGTCCGTCCAGGCAATGACGGTATCCGATCCGGCTCAGCAACTCATTCTCGGCGAAGTCGTGAAAGACAACGCCGCGCTGTGTGCTGCGAATGCGTCGATCAATCCGACCAGCGTGTCGAACCTCGTGAATACGTCGATCCCGGCGGCCGTGCAGGTGGTTGGCTTGCTGCCGATCGACTCGGCGGCAAAAACGAGTGCGCAGATCGGATTGATGGCGTTCCAGGTGGCGTTGTCTGCGGCGCTCGCGCAGTTCGGTGCGCCGACCGCTGCGCCGGCGCCCGCGTCCGGTGCGACGCCATCGTGAGCGCCTTCCTGACCGAGCTGCAAGTTGAGCTTGTCAGCGATGCGACCAACAGCGGGCGAGGGACGTGGCGCCTGACGTCGCCGCTGGTGTATCAGTCGGCCGTGGCGAAGCTGAAATTCACGGTGCCCGTAGGCTTCGAGACAGACTTCGCCTCGGTGCCGCGGACGCCCGTCGCGTTCCTGTTGACAGCCGACAGCGCGCACGAAGCGTCCGCGCTGCATGACTGGCTCTATACCGAGCACCCAGTCGCGCGCGAGGTGGCTGACGCCGTCTTGCGCGAGGCGTCGCTCGTGACCGGCGTGCCGGCGTGGCGCGCATTCCTGATGTGGGCTGGCGTGCGCGCGTTCGGTTGGTCGCATTGGGGTAGCGGGCCAGCGACGGCCTAGGGTGGTACCTAGGGGCGATGTCATGACGCGGCATCGCCCGCCTTGTTCCCGCGCGCACTTTGATTGACCCTTTGTTTGCAATTGGTGGCAAACGGAAATTACTTCCAAATTTTCGGCCCCAGATCACCGTAGGTGCTTGAATTTTGAGCGGAAACTAGCATCTTCTATTCGCGAGCGGAAATTTTGGGCTAATTTTCATCGGTCGTAGCTGGCATCGAATTTTTGCGACGCAATTCATGGCGCGCGCGCAAACCGTCAGTGAAACCGTTAGAATAGTGGCAATTGTTAGTAACGCTTTTTGCCGACCACGTCGGCATCTGCATCACAGCACAATAAAAACACCGGGGAAGACGGATGCTATCCATGAAGACTCTCAAAACTGCTCGACTCGCTATTGCAGGAGCCATCGTCGGCGCCGCCGTCGCGAATATTGTTGCGGGCTGGCTGGGCTTCGGTGGTTCACATCAGGCTATCGGCGGCGCTATGGCCGGCGGCCTTCTTACCGCCGCCCTGCTGAAGGCTGCGCACATCGTCTAAGCGCGTGCTAATCCCGATCGATGGAAGTGTCGCCGACATAGGCACAATTGTATGCGGGCTAGGCGCGATGCTCGTAAAGCCGGTTAAGCGCCGGTGGCTCAAGCGCGCCCCCTGCTTCACGCAGCGCGATTTGGTAGTCGACTTCCTGAATGGGGCCACTGTCCCCGCATTCCTGCTCCTGGTGGGATCCGTTATCTCCAGCAAGATCCTAGAGGAGGCCCTTAAGACGGCCAAGACTTCAATGGCTCTGGCCGGGGTTATGGGTCTGATCTTCATCATTCGCGAGATCATAACGGGCTGAAATATGCAGGCCCGGGCGCCCGGCGTCTCTTCATCCCTGCAGGGCCGCATGTTGCGTCCCATCAATAAGCCCAGCCTCGCTGGCGCGTCTTGACCTATCCCTTCCGGCCATTCCTTCGCCACACATCAAGCATTCTCATTCGCTCATCGTGAATTTTCTGCTGTCGCGCCGTGGGCGGGTCGGTCAAGCAAGGTTCTGCGTCAAGTTCGCGTTCAAAGCATTCCCACACGGTCGAGGCCACGGCTGAATGACCACCGCTTCCGATCATCTTTCGTATCTGATCGGCACGCCGGATCGTCGAGCGTAAGCGGTGGATTTCCCGAAGAAGCTGCAGCACCGCCTCGGTCGGTTCTCGGTCGTAAATCTCGGCCAGCTCAGCGGCTGTCAGGGGCGGGCGGTGACGCATGATCGCGGTCAAAATACTGTATGGATGAACAGTATATACCGGGCCATTGAGCCGCAAAAACCTTGGAAGATGGGGAAATCCCACCATGCCCAGCATGGGTTTGCCGCCATAGGGAATTCCACCGAAACACTCTATGTTGTTGTTTTGCAACGAAACTGCACAAGGATTGTGATTCCTGTTGTCGTGGGTTCGAGCCCCATCAGCCACCCCAAAGAATTCAAGTAATAAATAGTTTGACGAGCGGCGTTGTGAGAAATCACAACGCCGTTTTTGCTTTGGCAGTCGGCGTTGATTTTCGACACCGCTTGTTTTGACCTCTGCATCGCCGAACAACTCCGAACAATAGCGCCCCCGCCTCAACGCCCCCGTCCCCCCGACCCGCCGCTGCTCCACGAACTCCCTCCGCCGTGGGACCCACCGTACCCGCCGCCGTGATAGCCACCGCCGCCGCCATGCCAGCCACCACCATGCCACCCTCCGCGGCCACGCCAATAGCCGCCACCGCCACGGTAGTAACAACAACCGCCCCAGCCGCCCCAGATGCCGACCGAACCATAAACCGGTCCATACGGCGGCCCGTACGCGTAACCATAGTTGGGGTAATACGGTTGCGCGTACGCGTAGTCATAGGGCGGCGCGACCACGCAACCGGTGAGACTTGCCGTTACCGCCAACAGCGCCATCGATGCAACGAGCCTGCTCACGATTTTCTCCTGGCGATTTTCTCCTGGTATAAGGATCAGAAAAATCGCGGGCTCAGGAGTTCAGCGCCATTTGTGTCCGCAGATTACGGCTGATCGATCGCTGTCCACGTCGACGAAACATCGACAAAGATGCAACGCCTTAGCCGCCACGCATTGCAGAGGCCTTGCAAAGCGTCACCGCGACTTCGGGTTGTAACAGTTAGTTAAAATTTCGAAACGCAACTGTATGGCGGGCCTGTTAATTTCGCATCAGACAATACCCCTCGAGTTCAGCGCGTGATGTGCGCCTGCACCGCGCTGAACGACGAGGACGCATCCGCCCACTGCCAGGACCGCTCAATGCGCAGCCTGCGAAAGAAACAGCCGTCAATGAAGCACGATCCACAACCGGCTACCGCATCCGAATGGTGCGCCGAAGGCGAAGCCTGCGCCGCGCGCGGCGACCTCGAAGGCGCGCTGCAGCGCTTCGACACTGCGCGCGCGCTCGACCCCGCCAACGCCATCGTCCAGGAGCGCCGCGCTGCGACGCTCGCCGTTCTGAACCGCTTTCCCGACGCCGTGCAGGCGTACCGCGCAGCGATCGCGCTCGATCCGCTCAACGCGGATACGTATCACGGCCTCGGCTGGTGCTTCGAGCAGATGCACCGGCTCGAACCGGCGCTGGACGCGTATCGCGAAGCCGTGCGCCTCAATCCGAAGGCCGACGGTTCGCACAACAATCTGGGCAACTGTCTGCATGCGCTCGGCCGTTTCGACGAAGCGCACGAAGCCTATCGTCACGCGATCGAAGCCGCGCCCATGGCGCCGCTCTATTACCGCAACTTCGTGCAGTCCAAGCGTCTCGCCGTCGACGATCCGGTGTTCGCGGCAATGGAGCATCTGGCGAACCATGCCGATTCGATGACGCGGGAGAATCAGTCGGAGATTCACTTCGCGTACGGTCAGGCGCTGTCCGACATGGGCCGCAACGACGAATCGTTCGACCAGTTCCTGATGGCCAATGCGCTGCGCCGCCCCGGCGTGCGTTATGTCGAAGCGGAGGCGTTGAGCCTGTTTTCGCACTTGCCGCAGTTGCTCGGCGCGGAGGTGCTGGCGGCCAAAGGCGGGTTAGGCGATGCGTCGGCGGCGCCGATTTTTATCGTCGGTATGCCGCGCTCGGGGTCCACGCTGATCGAACAGATTCTGGCGAGTCATCCGAAGGTGTTCGGCGCCGGCGAGCGCACGGAATTCGGCGAGGCGCTGGTGAGCGGCATCCACCGAGGCTTAGGCGATCCGTTGAGGATCGATATCGAAGGGTTGCCGCACGCCGATGCCGCGCCGTTGCACGCGCTCGGCGCGGACTATCTGCGGCGTATGCACGAAGCGTTGCCGGAAATCCAGAGTACGATGCCGGGCGGCGAGCGCTACAAGCATTTCGTCGACAAATATCCGTTCAACTTCATCAACATCGGGCTGATTCATCTGGCACTGCCGAACGCGCGATTCATTCATAGCAGCCGTTCGCCGTTGCAGACCTGCCTGTCGATTTTTTCGCGAGTCTTTCATGACGTGCCGTTCGGTTACGATCTCGGCGAACTGGGCCGTTACTACCGCGCCTACGATGCGTTGATGAAGCATTGGCAAAGCGTGCTACCCGAGGGCGTGATGATCGAAGTCAAATACGAAGAGCTGGTCGACGATCTGGAAGGGCATGTGCGCCGCATCCTCGCGCATTGCGGGCTCGACTGGGACGAGCGCTGCCTCTCGTTTCATCAGACCACGCGTCAGGTGAGCACGGCCAGCGCAACGCAGGTACGTCGTCCGATCTACAAAACTTCGTTGCAGCGCTGGCAGCCGAGGCGGGCGCTGCTGCAGCCGTTGTTTGACGGTCTGGGTCCGGAGCTGGCGGCCGGTGAGTCCGACGTGAACGTCGCGCCCGGCACGGTAAATGCAGACCACCCGGAGCGCCCGGCATGAGCGCATCGCGTGGTTCGGTGATCTGGATGACGGGGTTATCCGGCGCGGGCAAATCGACCCTGGCCAACGCGTTGCATCAGCGCCTGAACGACATGGGACAGGCGTCGATCGTGCTCGACGGCGACGTGTTGCGGCGCGGCTTGAACGCCGATCTCGGCTTCACGC